>DWYS01000008.1 GCA_019118585.1 Candidatus Enterocloster faecavium
GCCGGTGACGAAGGAGGATGCGCTGGATGTGATCCGGCGGGTAGAGCGGTGGCAGAAGGAGATCTTCGAGGAAACCGGCAGCCACTTTGTCCACGCCAGCGATGAATTTTACCATCTGGCGGGGCTTGACATGCCGGAGGAAGCGCGGTATGACGGGTATATCCAGCTGGAGAACGGAGTAGGCATGCTGAGGCTTCTGGAAACGGAGATCAAAGAAGCTCTGAAGGAAAAGGAGGAGACGGAGAAGGGAGAGGTTTCCATCGCAACCGGCCGGCTGGCTTTTCCCTATATCCAGGAATATATTAAGCCGATCCTGGAACGATATCCCGGCCGCCAGGTTCACATTTATCCCATTACCAATGACTTCTTTGGGGAGATGATCACCGTCTCCGGCCTGATTACCGGCAGGGATCTGATCGGCCAGCTAAAGGGCAGAGCGCTGGGGGACTGGCTCCTGCTTCCGGTGAATATGTTCCGATCCGGAGAGGAGATCTTTCTGGATGATGTGACGCTTCAGGAGGCAGAAAAGGCTTTACAAGTCCGGATTCGTATAGTACAATCGAGCGGGCGCGACCTGGTTTCGGCCATACTCCATCCGGAACAGGAGCCCCAGGCCGAGGAGGGAAGCGGTCTTCCCGGCGCGGCCTACGGCTACGAGGGCTATGAGCTGGATTCGGAGGATTTTAAGTGACAGTTCAGGATAGCGGAAACAAAGACGAGCCGGAACGGAAGGAAAACAAGGAGGTAAGGTATGAGCAAACCAGTAGTAGCCATTGTGGGACGTCCCAATGTGGGCAAATCCACTTTATTTAATGTGCTGGCCGGGGACACCATTTCCATTGTGAAGGATACGCCCGGCGTGACCAGGGACCGGATTTATGCCGACTGTACCTGGCTGAATATGAATTTTACACTGATCGATACGGGAGGGATCGAGCCGGAGAGCAGCGATATTATCCTTTCTCAGATGCGGGAACAGGCTCAGATCGCCATTGATACGGCAGATGTGATTGTCTTTATTGTGGATGTGCGTCAGGGACTGGTAGATGCAGATTCCAAGGTGGCGGACATGCTGCGCAAGGCCCGCAAACCGGTAGTTCTGGCCGTTAATAAGGTAGACAGCTTTGAAAAGTACGGAAATGATATTTATGAATTCTACAATCTGGGAATCGGAGACCCCATTCCGGTATCGGCCGCTTCCCGTCTGGGACTGGGAGAATTGCTGGATGAGATTGTGAAGCACTTTGACATCTCCAGCCTGGAGGAAGAAGAGGACGACCGGCCCAGAATCGCTCTGGTGGGGAAACCAAATGTAGGGAAATCTTCTATTATAAATAAGCTTTTGGGAGAAAACCGGGTCATTGTATCTGATATAGCGGGTACCACCCGGGATGCGGTGGATACGGAGATCATCCACAACGGCCAGCCCTATGTGCTGATCGACACCGCAGGTCTTCGAAGAAAAAATAAGATCAAGGAGGACCTGGAGCGCTACAGCATCATTCGGACGGTGTCCGCGGTAGAGCGGGCAGACATTGTGGTGGTGGTGATCGATGCAGTGGAGGGCGTTACCGAGCAGGACGCCAAGATTGCGGGCATTGCCCATGACAGGGGCAAGGGCGTGATCGTGGCGGTCAACAAGTGGGACGCTGTTGTGAAAAACGACAAGACCATTTATGAGTATACCAACAAGCTGAAGGAGGTGCTCTCCTTCATGCCCTACGCGGAGTACCTCTTTATTTCCGCGGCGACGGGCCAGCGACTGGGAAAGCTTTTTGAGCTCATCGACACCGTCCGCCAGAATCAGAATCTGAGGGTGTCCACCGGCGTTCTAAATGAGATCCTCACAGAGGCAGTGGCCATGCAGCAGCCTCCATCGGATAAAGGAAAGCGTCTGAAGATTTACTATATGACCCAGGTGGCAGTAAAACCGCCTACGTTTGTGGCCTTTGTCAACGATAAGGAACTGATGCATTTCTCTTACACCCGGTATCTGGAAAACCAGATCCGCAATGCCTTCGGATTTAAAGGAACACCCCTGAAGTTCATCATACGGGAGCGTTCGGAGAAGGATATGGGGCAGTAGGAGAGAACTGGAGGAATGAAACAATGGAGCGATTGATTTGTCTGGCTGTAGGATATGTATTCGGGCTGTTTCAAACCGGGTATCTGTACGGAAGAATGAACGGCATCGATATCCGCCAGTACGGAAGCGGAAATTCCGGCACCACCAATGCCCTCAGGGTGTTGGGAAAGAAGGCGGGGCTGGTGGTGTTTGCAGGGGACTTTTTAAAAACACTGATTCCCTGCCTCACCGTCCGGTATCTGTTTCGGGAACATATGAATTCCGGTTATCTGTTTATGCTGTACACCGGACTGGGAGTGATCCTGGGACATAATTTCCCCTGCTATCTGAAATTTAAAGGAGGAAAGGGGATTGCCGCCACAGCCGGTCTTCTGGCCGCTCTCGACCTGCGTCTGGGTTTCATCTGTCTTTTTGCTTTTGTGGCAGTAGTGGCAGCAAGCCGCTATGTTTCCCTGGGCTCCCTGGTGATCTCCCTGATTTTCTTTATATGGAATATCTGCATGGCCAAAAGCTACGGGATTCCCCCGGAGTGCATCCTGGAATATGATGTGCTGGCCGGAATAATCTGCGGGATGGCGTTCTGGCGCCACCGTTCCAATATTTCCCGGCTTCTCCACGGAACGGAAAATAAACTCTGGGGCGGAAAAAAATAAGTAAAAGAGGAGAGTGTTTGATATGGCTTCGATCGGCGTAATTGGTTCCGGTACCTGGGGAACAGCTCTTTCGATCCTTCTTGCAGGAAACGGCCATCAGGTGGACCTGTGGTCGGCTCTGGAGAGTGAGGTGGCGGCTCTGAGCCGGACCAGGATACATCCGAACCTTCCAAAGGCACGGATTCCCGATTCCATCCGGGTGACGGGAAATCTGAAGGAAGCGATGGAGGACAAGGATCTGCTGGTACTGTCGGTTCCCAGTGTCTTTGTTCGCCAGACTGCTGGCAGGATGAGGGAATTTTTAAAGCCCGGACAGGTGGTGGTCAATGTGGCCAAAGGCATCGAGGAGGGAAGCCTGATGACCTTGAGCCAGGTGATTGAGGAAGAACTTCCCGACTGCCAGGTGGCAGCTCTTTCCGGACCAAGCCATGCGGAGGAGGTAAGCCAGGGACTGCCGACCACCTGTGTGGCAGGTGCCCACAAACGCCATGTGGCGGAACTGGTCCAGAGCGTGTTTATGTCCGGCGTGTTCCGGGTCTACACCAATCCGGACCTTCTGGGGATCGAGCTGGGGGGAGCCCTGAAAAATGTGATCGCCCTGGCGGCAGGGATCGCCGACGGCCTGGGCTTCGGGGACAATACGAAGGCTGCCCTGATCACCAGGGGGATCGCGGAGATCTCCCGCCTGGGAATGGCTATGGGCGGAAAGGCTGAGACATTTGCGGGACTGACGGGAATCGGAGACCTGATCGTCACCTGCGCCAGCATGCACAGCCGCAACCGCAGAGCGGGAATCCTCATCGGCCAGGGACTTTCCATGGAGGAGGCCATGAAGGAGGTCCATATGGTGGTGGAAGGCGTTTACAGCGCCAAAGCGGCACGGGCACTGGCGGAAAAATATCAGGTTTCCATGCCGATCGTGGAGCAGGTGAACCAGGTGCTGTTTGAAGGACAGCCTGCCAAGGAAGCGGTGACCGGTCTTATGCTCCGGGATAAGTGCACGGAAAATCCTTCCATGGAGTGGGAAGAGGGATGAACCGTTTCGGAGAAGTTATGAATAACATGACTAAACGTTATGGGGCTGTTTGACGAAATCAGGCAAAAAAGGTTGACAATCCAAAAGAGAGTTTCTATAATATAGAAAGCTTTTAGTTAGTTAAAGCGCAAAAAAGAGGAGGATGACAATTATGAAAAAGAGATATTTGAGTCTTGGACTTGCAGCTGTGATGGCGTTCTCTTTAACTGCCTGCGGCGGCTCTGGCTCCAGCAGTTCTGAGAGTTCTGCTGACAGCGCGGATACCGCTACCGAGGCATCTGAGGAGGCTGGAGATACCGAGGAAGCCGAGAAGGCTGGAGACAGCGCGGCTGCTGAGGGCGCTACCTTTAAGATTGGTGCCATTGGACCCAGCACCGGTGCTGCCGCTGCTTACGGAATTGCCGTTCAGAATGGTGCTGACCTGGCTGTTAAGGAGATCAATGAGGCCGGCGGAATCAACGGCTATCAGGTTGAGTACAATTTCCAGGATGATGAGAATGATACCGAGAAGGCTGTCAGCGCGTACAACACCCTGAAGGACTGGGGCATGCAGATGCTGGTAGGAACCACTACCTCCAACCCCTGTATCGCAGTTGTTGCTGAGACTGCCATTGACAATATGTTCCAGATCACTCCCTCCGGTTCTGCCGTAGAGAGCATCTCTGAGCCCAACGCTTTCCGCGTATGCTTCTCTGACCCGGATCAGGGACGTGCTTCCGCTCAGTATATCGGCGAGCACGGACTGGCTACCAAGATTGGTGTGATCTATGACAGCTCCACTGAGTATTCCACCGGAATCTATGAGTCCTTCGAGGAGGAGGCTGCCAACCAGGGCCTTGAGATCGTAGCTGCCGGCGCATTTACCGCCGATACCAATACGGACTTTACCGTACAGCTGACCGAGTGCCGGGATGCAGGTGCTGAGCTTGTGTTCCTGCCCATCTACTACTCAGAGGCTTCCACCATCCTGAAACAGGCCAATGATATGGGATATGCTCCCCAGTTCTTCGGTTGCGATGGTATGGACGGAATTCTGACGGTTGAGAACTTTGATACCTCTCTTGCAGAGGGACTGATGCTCTTAACTCCCTTCTCCGCTGACGAGGAAGGAAGCCAGGAGTTCGTAGCTGCCTATGAGGAGGCTTACGGCATGGAGCCCATCCAGTTCGCCGCTGACGCTTACGATGCAGTATATGCCATCAAGGCTGCTGCAGAGCAGGCAGATATCAATCCGGATATGTCCGTTTCCGATATCTGCGAGGCTATGAAGACTGCGATGACCGAGATCACCATTGATGGTTTGACCGGTGAGGGCATGACCTGGACTGAGGACGGCGAGCCTCACAAGGAGCCCAAGGCTGTTAAAATTGTAAACGGCGTTTACGAGATGCAGTAATAACTACTAATCAGACCCAAAAGAGGGTTGTCACGTCGGCAACCCTCTATTGTTGTTTTGGGTGTGAAGAAAAAAGTTTAAGAGGTGTTGCGTTTATGAGTTTTTTATCCTGCCTGTTCAGCGGCCTTAGCCTTGGCAGCGTTTATGCCATCATTGCCCTTGGCTATACCATGGTATATGGAATTGCCAAGATGCTGAATTTCGCCCATGGAGATATCATTATGGTAGGAGCATTTACTGCTTTTACGGTGATGAATACGATGGGAATGCCCGCAGTGCTGGGGGTTCTGACAGCAATTGTTGTGTGCACGATTTTAGGCGTGGCCGTTGAGCGGATCGCATATAAACCGCTGCGTGACGCCTCGTCCCTTGCGGTTCTGATCACCGCCATCGGCGTCAGCTATCTGCTGCAGAACGTGGTCCTTCTGATTTTTGGGCCCACTCCTAAAAAGTTTACATCCGTGATCAAGCTGCCGCCTTTGAGACTGGCGGACGGCCAGCTGTCCATCTCTGCGGTGACGATCGTTACGGTTGTGATCTGTCTGATCATTATTGCGGCCCTGACCTCCTTTATCAATAAGACAAAAATGGGACAGGCCATGCTGGCTGTGTCCGAGGACCGGGAGGCGGCGACTTTGATGGGAATTAATGTGAATTCCACCATCGCCCTCACCTTTGCCATCGGCTCCGCTCTGGCGGCCATTGCCGGCGTCCTTTACTGTTCTGCCTATGATAATCTGGACCCGTACATCGGCTCCATGCCTGGAATCAAGGCCTTTGTGGCTGCCGTATTCGGTGGGATCGGTTCCATTCCCGGAGCCTTCATCGGTGGGATTGCTCTGGGCGTGATCGAGCAGCTGGCAAAGCAGTATATTTCTGACCAGCTGTCCAATGCCATTGTATTCCTGGTGCTGATTTTGGTACTTCTCATCCGTCCCACCGGACTGTTCGGACGGAAAATCAGTGAGAAAGTGTAGGTGGAGAACATGAAGCAGACAAAGAAAAAGCAATTGATCGACAACTCCATAACCTACGGACTGGTCATCGCCTTCTGGATCGTGATCCAGGTTCTGACCGCTACCGGAAGCATCAGCAACCAGCTGAAAGGACTTCTGGTCCCCCTGTGCGTCTATGTGATCCTGGCAGTTTCGCTGAATCTGACCGTGGGAATTTCAGGTGAGCTGAGCCTGGGCCATGCAGGATTCATGTGCGTGGGAGCCTTTTCTGGAGCGTTCTTTTCCAAATTGATGGCGGAAAGCATTGCCAGCAACACGCTGCGCCTGGTGATTGCCATTTTGATCGGCGCTGCAGTTGCGGCTGTGTTCGGGATCTTGATCGGCATTCCGGTCTTGAGGCTGCGGGGAGACTATTTGGCTATCGTGACCCTGGCATTCGGCGAGATCATTAAAAATGTGCTGAACGTGCTTTATGTAGGTTCGGATGCCAACGGCCTCCATGTTGCCATGTCAAAAAAGGCCCTGAATCTGCTGGATGATGGCCAGGTGATCATCGAGGGAGCCAAGGGCATTGCGAAAACACCCAGAGCCTCCACGTTCAATATTGGAATTATTCTGGTTTTGATTACGCTGTTTATCGTGTTGAACCTGATTCATTCCAGAACGGGCCGGGCCATTATGGCCATTCGGGACAACCGGATCGCGGCGGAATCTGTGGGGATCAATATTACCAAATACAAGCTGATGGCCTTTACCATATCTGCCTCCCTGGCAGGAGTGGGCGGCGTCCTTTATGCCCACAACTATGCCAGCCTGGCAGGAGGGACCTTTGACTACAATATGTCCATACTGATCCTTGTTTATGTGGTTTTGGGAGGCATCGGAAATATCCGCGGCTCTATGATCGCAGCCGTGGTGCTGACCGCCCTCCCGGAGCTTCTGCGCGGCTTCAGCAATTACCGTATGCTGATCTATGCGATCGTGCTGATCGCCATGATGCTCTTTACCTCCGCGCCCAGTGCCATTGCGTTCAGAGAACGTCTGGTGGAGCGCTTCCGCACCCATAAGAATAAGGAGGTGGCCTGAACATGAATCTGCTGGATGTTACCCATTTGAGCATCTCCTTCGGAGGCCTGAAGGCAGTAGATGATTTTAATATTCAGATCAAAAAGGGCGAGCTCTACGGCCTCATCGGCCCCAACGGAGCGGGAAAGACGACCGTATTTAACCTTTTGACAGGAGTTTACAAGCCGGATGCCGGAAGTATTGTTCTGGACGGGACCAATATTACCGGAAGGCGCACGGTGGAGATCAATAAGGCCGGCATTGCCAGGACCTTTCAGAATATCCGCCTGTTTAAAGAACTGTCTGTCCGGGACAATGTAAAGGCCGGACTTCACAACCATTACCGCTATTCCACGGTGGCCGGCATTCTGCGTCTTCCTTCCTACCAGAAGAAGGAAAAAGCCATGGATGAGAAAACCATGGAGCTGCTGAAGGTTTTTGGCCTGGAGGGAGTATCTGAGGTAAAGGCCTCCAATCTTCCTTACGGCCAGCAGAGAAAGCTGGAGATCGCCAGAGCCCTGGCCACGGAGCCGAAGCTGCTTCTGCTGGATGAGCCGGCGGCAGGCATGAACCCCAATGAAACCCAGGAGCTGATGGAGACCATCCGTTTTGTGCGGGATCATTTTGACATGACCATTCTTCTGATCGAACACGACATGAAGCTGGTCAGCGGCATCTGTGAGGAGCTGACGGTCCTGAACTTCGGCCAGGTGTTGCGCCAGGGTCCTACATCTGATGTGCTCAATGACCCGGAAGTAGTTAAAGCATATCTTGGGGAGTAAGGAGGAGATACGAGAAATGGCAATGCTGGAAGTAAAAAACCTGGAGGTCTATTACGGCGTGATCCAGGCATTAAAGGGAATCTCCTTTGAGGTGAACCAGGGTGAGATCATCGCGCTGATCGGTGCAAACGGTGCAGGAAAAACCACCACCCTCCACACCATTACCGGACTTCTGAAGGCCAAGGCGGGCTCCATCGTCTACAATGGGATGGATGTGACCAAGACCCCCGGCTACAAGCTGGTGGGCATGGGATTGGCCCATGTGCCGGAAGGCCGGCGGATTTTTGCTACCCTTACCGTTTTGCAGAATCTGAAGATGGGAGCCTTTACCAGAAAGGATAAGGCGGAGATCGATGAGACGCTGAAGATGATCTACAAGCGTTTCCCCCGGCTGGAGGAGCGGAAAAATCAGATGGCCGGAACTCTTTCCGGAGGCGAGCAGCAGATGCTTGCCATGGGGCGGGCGCTCATGAGCCATCCGAAGATGATCGTAATGGACGAGCCCTCTATGGGACTTTCTCCCATCTATGTAAATGAGATTTTCGACATCATCCAGAGCATCAACAATGATGGAACGACGGTGCTTCTGGTGGAGCAGAACGCGAAGAAGGCCCTGTCCATCGCCAACCGCGCCTATGTTCTGGAAACCGGGACCATCGCGTTAAGCGGAGATGCCAAGGAACTGATGAACAACGATCAGGTGAAGAAGGCTTACCTCAGCGAATAGAGGAGAGCGTTCGGATCTGCTGGCGGATATTTAAAAAAGATGCTGGAAAGATATGGATTTTTCCTGGCCCTGTTGATATAATATGACTATCAGCAGGGCTGTTTTTTTAAAAACAAATCAAGCCGGCAAAAAGGGGGATGCGATATGTTGGATCAGGCCATTCAGATTGCAGAGACAGCGCTGGCGGGAATGAAAGGTCCCGATGGAGGTTCTTACTTCGAACATGCCAGGCGCGTGATGGAGCAGATGGATACGGAAGAAGAAAAGACGGTTGCGATTCTCCATGATGTGGTGGAGGACGGCGAGCTTTCGCTGAAGGATTTGCAGGATGCCGGACTTCCGCGCAATGTGGTGGAGGCAGTGGGGCAGCTGACCAAACGCCCCGACATGACCTACTTTGAGTACATCGATGATATTTCCTGCAATCCCTTAGCAGCAAAGGTGAAGATTGCGGAAATCCTGGATAACCAGGATGAGCCCAGAGTGAAGAAGATGTCCTTCTGTACCTTTAACCTGGAGGAGCGAATGAAGCGTTCCCTGGAAATTTTGAAACGGGGAATCGAAGCCAACACAAGATAGCATACCAGCCTTCCCCCCTGCATATACTTTAGCAGTATAGCAAGGGGGAATCTTTATGGACAATTTTAATGTATACAAAGATATCCAGGCCAGAACGGGAGGGGAAATCTACATCGGAGTGGTGGGACCAGTGCGGACGGGCAAGTCTACCTTCATCAAGCGCTTTATGGAGCTGCTGGTTCTGCCTGCCATGGAAGATGAGCACATGCGGGCTTTGAGCCGGGATGAGCTGCCCCAGAGCGCGGCAGGGAAGACCATCATGACCACGGAGCCTAAGTTTATTCCAAAAGAAGCGGCGCAGATCACGCTGGCGGACGGCATTGAGGCAAAAGTCCGCCTGATCGACTGTGTGGGATTTATGGCAGACGGAGCGGCGGGACATATTGAAAACGGGGAGGAGCGTCTGGTAAAGACGCCCTGGTTCGACCAGGAGATCCCCTTTACCCAGGCTGCGGAAATCGGGACCCGCAAGGTAATTGGAGTTCATTCCACCATCGGCATTGTGGTCACGGCGGATGGCTCCTTTGGAGAGATCAAGCGGCAGGGTTACATAGGGGCGGAGGCCCGCACCATTGAGGAGTTAAAGAAGCTGGGAAAGCCTTTTGTGGTCCTCTTAAATTCTGTCAGGCCTTACTCTGACGAAACAGCCCGGCTGGCCAGGGAAATGTCAGATGAATATGGGGTTTCGGTGCTCCCGGTCAACTGCGAGCAGCTGAAAAAAGATGATATTTACCATATACTAGAAAAGGTTTTGAAGGAGTTCCCTGTAACGCAGCTGGATTTTTATATTCCAAAATGGCTGGAGATCCTGCCCTCTTCCCACTGGCTGAAGGCTCAGGTGATCCAGGGGGCCAGAAATCTTCTGAGGGAAGTAAACCATATGAAGGATGTGGCCTCAAAGATCGAGGAGCAGAAGTCAGAGGGCGTTCAGGCCATGAAGATCCGTCAGATGCGCATGTCGGACGGAAGGGTATCCATCCAGGTGGAGATGGACGACGGTTACTATTACCAGATTCTCAGCGATCTGACCGGGATCCCCATTGAAGGAGAGTATCAGCTGCTTCGGACTCTTGGAAACCTGGCAGCCATGCAGAAGGAGTATGAACAGGTCAGGAACGCCCTGAGCCAGGTGAGGATGAAGGGCTATGGAGTGGTGATGCCGGAGCGGTCGGAGATTGTTCTGGATGAACCGCAGGTGATCAAGCACGGCAACAAATACGGGGTGAAGATGAAAGCGGAGGCCCCGTCCATTAATATGATCAAAGCCCACATTGAGACTGAAATCGCCCCCATTGTGGGCAGCGAACAGCAGGCCATGGATCTAATTGCGTATATTAAGGAAAATGCCAGGGACAATGAGGACGGAGTCTGGAATACCAATATTTTTGGCAAATCCATTGAACAGATCGTGGAGGACGGAATCCAGGCCAAGATTTCCCAGATGACGGAGGACTGTCAGATGAAGCTTCAGGACACCCTGCAGAAGATCATCAATGACAGCAGCGGAGGAATGATCTGCATCATCATCTGAGGAACGGCCCTTCGGGACTTCGTTGACCGCGAAAAAGTTTGCATTTTTTCCTGAAAACATGGTATACTAAACCCATAATTGACAGAAAATTTTACGGCTTTTTCAGCCGGTTCACAGGAGAAAGAGGGGAGAACCATATGAAGCTGACCTTTATCGGGGCGGACCATGAAGTGACAGGGAGCTGCCATTACCTGGAGGTGGGGAAGACCAAGATTCTGGTGGACTGCGGAATGGAGCAGGGCAATAACCCTTACCAGAACGCGGAACTGCCGGTGGGGTACAATGAGATCGATTACGTGCTGCTGACTCATGCCCACATTGACCACGCAGGCATGCTGCCCTGGATTTACGCCAGAGGATTTCGCGGCAGGATCATCACGACCTATGCCACGGCAGATTTGTGCGGCATCATGCTGATCGACAGCGCCCACATACAGGAGATGGAGGCTGAGTGGAAAAACCGAAAGGCCAAACGGGCGGGGCGGATCCAGGTAGAGCCGCTCTACACGACCGAGGACGCCCAGGGAGTGCTGGGACTTTTCGAGGGGGTCGCATATGATCAGATGTTCCGGGTAAATGAAAATCTTACCCTCCGTTTTACGGACGTAGGCCATCTTCTGGGATCTGCCTCCATCGAGGTGTGGGCATCGGAAGGGGAAAATGTGCGCAAGATCGTATTTTCCGGAGACATTGGAAATAAAAACAAGCCTTTAATCCGAAATCCCCAGTATATCGACCAGGCGGACTATGTGGTGATGGAAACCACCTACGGAAACCGCCGCCACAAGCAGGGCGTGGACCATATCCCGCAGCTGGCTTCCATCATCCAGGAGACCCTGGACAAAGGAGGCAATGTGGTGATCCCTGCATTTGCCGTTGGCCGGACCCAGGAACTTCTCTATATGATCCGCCGGATTAAAGAAGAGGAGATGGTGACGGGACATCCGAACTTTGACGTCTATGTAGACAGTCCTCTGGCAGTGGAGGCAACCCATGTGTTTAAAATGAACATGAGGGAGTGCTACGATGAGGAGACGAAAGCACTGGTGGAGAAGGGGATCAACCCCATTGACTTTCCGGGACTGAAACTGTCCATTACCAGCGAGGAGTCCAAGAATATCAACTTTGACCCCACCCCGAAGGTGATCATCTCCGCCTCCGGCATGTGCGATGCAGGCCGCATCCGCCATCATCTGAAGCACAATCTCTGGAGAAAAGAATGCTGCGTGGTGTTCGCCGGATATCAGGCGGACGGGACTCTGGGCCGGCTGCTGGTGGACGGTGCCCGCGAGGTGAAAATCTTCGGCGAGGAAATCAATGTGCAGGCCAGGATCGTCCAACTGGAGGGCATCAGCGGCCATGCGGACAGGGACGGCCTTCTGACCTGGCTTCTGGCCTTTAAGGAGAAGCCTTCCTATGTTTTTACGGTTCACGGGGACGAGGAGAACTGTACGGCCTTCACCTCCATGCTGACGGACCAGCTGGGATACGAGGCCAGGGCGCCTTATTCCGGCTCCCAGTTCGATCTGATCAGGGGCTGCTGGATTAAGCTGACGGAGGCTGTGCCGGTTGACCGCCAGACGGCTGCCCGCAGAAAGGCTACCGGCATCTACACCAGACTGGTGGAAGCCGGACAGCAGCTGATGGATGTGATTCACCGGAATCAGGAAGGAGCCAATAAAGATTTGCTCCGGTTTACGGAAGAAATTCAGGCCCTGTGTGAAAAATGGGACCGGTAGGAGGAAGAGATACCAATGGGAATTGTGAAAATTTATACGGATGGAGCCGCCAGGGGAAACCCGGACGGCCCCGGAGGATACGGGGTGGTTCTCCAGTATGTGGACCGCCAGGGAACTCTTCATGAGAAGGAGATGTCCTGCGGATATGAGAGAACCACCAACAACCGGATGGAGCTGATGGCGGCGATCGCGGGCCTGGAAGCCCTAAACCGTCCCTGTCAGGTGGAACTTTATTCGGACTCCAAGTATCTGACGGACGCTTTTAACCAGCACTGGATTGACGGCTGGGTGGCGAAGGGATGGAACCGCGGAAAGAGCGGACCGGTAAAGAATATCGATCTGTGGAAGCGGCTTTTGGCTGCAAAGAAGCCGCACGAAGTTTCCTTTATCTGGGTAAAAGGCCATGCCGGCCACCCGGAAAACGAGCGGTGCGACCAGCTGGCCACCGGAGCCGCTGATGGCCCAAACCGCCTCATCGATGAGGGACTGGCCCTGTAGCGGTCGTTTCTTACATATCTCTTACGAAATATTACTCCTTTATGCCGCGTATTCCTTTTCTTCCGTATTTGTGATAAGGTATGGAAAGGAGGACGGCGGAATTTAAGGATGGGATTATGAGAAATCGACAAATCTGGCTGGTCATTGCCTGCATTCTGATTATAGGAGCGGCAGTTACTTTTTATACAAAATCATTCGGCAGCAGGGAGCTGGCAGAGATGCCCGCAGAGACGTCCCCGGTCCAGGAGACTTCGGCAGGAGCTGCCATGGCCCGGGCTGCGGCGGCAGAGATGGAAGCCCTGCCTTCCCCGGAGGAGACGGGGGCGGCACAGGAAGCTGCGGATCATGCGGCTACTGCAGATTCCGCTTTGCAGGAGCAGAGTGCGCCCAGGTCTCCGGCACTGCCCCTGGAGGGAAGGGCCGGACAGGCAGAAGGAGGAGAAGGCTCCTCTGCGGTGGACTATCGGAAAAGACTTGAGGAGCTGGACCGTCAGGTCAGCCAGCTGGAGGAGGAAGGCGCCGGGACAAATGTCTATTCAGCCCAGACTTCTGCGGCTTCGCAGCTGAAACTCTGGGAGAGCGAGATGAACAATATCTACAACAGCCTTCTGGAGGAGCTTCCGGATGCACAGGCGTCCGGCCTTGCGGAGGAGCAGCAGAAGTGGCTGAAGGAGCGGGATATCAAAGCAGCCGGAGGTGACGGCGGTTCTTCCGCCCTGAAGGGAATGGAATATACCAATGCGCTGGTGGAGCTGACCAGGGAACGGGCGTATCAGCTGGCGGACCGCTACGAGGAGCTGGATTCAAAGGATGATCAGGAGTAAAAAGAAGCCGCCGGGTGACGGCGGCAAATCAGACGGAAGCAGAAAGCGGGCCGGACAGGCCGGGGCTTTTGCTTCTGTTTTTTATACCCTGACAGGGGAGGCGGCCGAATTACCGCTTGATAAATGAATATCCGTATGTTACAATCCACTATGGAAATTAAGGAGATCTGCGGCTGTACATGCCGCAGGAGAAGTTTAAGACATTGGAGGATGAAAAAGTGAAAGAACCACAATACCGCGGCGTGAACGAGCTGCGCCGGATGTTCCTGGACTTTTTTGAGAGCAAGGGACATCTGGTGATGAAGAGCTTTTCACTGGTTCCGCATAATGATAACAGTCTGCTGCTGATCAACTCCGGCATGGCCCCCTTAAAGCCTTACTTTACGGGGCAGGAAATCCCGCCCAGAAGAAGGGTGGCTACCTGCCAGAAATGTATCCGTACCGGCGATATCGAGAATATCGGCAAGACCGCCCGCCATGGCACCTTTTTTGAGATGCTGGGCAATTTTTCCTTTGGAGATTACTTTAAAACAGAGGCCATTCACTGGTCCTGGGAATTTTTGACGGAGGTAGTAGGCCTGGACCCCGACCGCCTGTATCCTTCCGTTTATCTGGACGATGATGAGGCTTTCGATATCTGGAACAAGGAGATCGGCATCCCTGCGGAGCGTATTTTCCGTTTCGGAAAAGAGGACAATTTCTGGGAGCACGGTTCCGGCCCCTGCGGCCCCTGCTCCGAGATCTATTATGACCGGGGAGAAAAGTACGGCTGCGGAAAGCCGGGATGTACCGTAGGCTGCGACTGCGACCGTTACATCGAGGTGTGGAACAACGTGTTCTCCCAGTTTGACAACGACGGCCATGGCAATTACAGCGAATTGAAGCAGAAGAACATCGATACCGGCATGGGTCTGGAGCGTCTGGCCGTAGTAGTGCAGGATGTGGATTCCCTGTTTACCATTGATACCAATAAGGCTCTCCTGGACCGTGTCTGCCAGCTGGCGGGCAAGGAGTATCAGAAGGAGCATGAAACCGATGTGTCCCTCCGGATTGTGACGGACCACATTAAATCCTGCACGTTCATGATTTCCGATGGGATTATGCCTTCCAATGAAGGACGGGGCTATGTGCTGCGCCGTCTGCTGCGCCGGGCAGCCCGCCACGGAAGAAAGCTTGGAATCGAGGGCAAGTTCCTGGCAGACTTATCCACTACGGTCATTGAGCTGTCCAAGGACGGCTATCCGGAGCTGGAAGAGAAGCAGGCCATGATCCTGAAGGTGCTCTCCGAGGAGGAGGACAAGTTCAATAAGACCATCGACCAGGGTCTTGCCATTTTAAGCGATATGGAAGCTCAGATGAAGGAGTCGGGGGAGACGACCCTCTCCGGCGCCAATGCCTTCAAGCTGTACGATACCTACGGATTCCCCCTGGATCTGACCAAGGAGATTCTGGAGGAGAGGGGCTATGCCGTAGACGAGGACGGATTTGCCGCCGCCATGAAGGAGCAGAAGGAGAAAGCCCGGAAAGCCCGCAAGACCACCAATTATATGGGTGCGGACGTGACGGTCTATCAGTCCATCGATGCCGCTGTCTCCACGGAGTTTGTGGGATACGACCGGCTGGAAGCGGATTCCGTCATCAGCGTTCTCACCACCGATGAGGAAATCGTGGAGGCTCTCACCGATGGCCAGAGAGGTACGGTCATTACCCAGCAGACACCTTTCTACGGGACTATGGGCGGACAGCAGGGTGATATCGGAACCATCGTGAGTGCTGACGGAGAATTTAAGGTGGAGGAGACCATCCATCTTCAGGGAACGAAAATCGGCCATGTGGGCATCATGACCAAGGGCATGCTCAGAACCGGTGAGAAGGTGACACTGAAGGTCTGCCAGGAGAACCGCCAGCTGACCTGCAAGAACCACAGCGCTACCCATCTGCTTCAGAAAGCCCTGCGCATAGTGCTGGGCGACCACGTGGAGCAGGCCGGCTCCTATGTGGATGCGGGACGCCTCCGTTTTGACTTTACCCATTTCTCCGCTATGACTCCGGAGGAGATCCGAAAGACGGAGGAACTGGTCAACCGTGAGATCCAGGCATCCCTTCCGGTCGTGACAGAGGTTATGAGTCTGGAGGATGCGAAGAAGACCGGTGCGATGGCGCTCTTCGGCGAAAAGTACGGCGAGAAGGTCCGCGTTGTCAAGATGGGCGATTTCTCTGTGGAGCTGTGCGGCGGAACTCATGTGTCCAATACCAGCAGCATCGCCTCTTTTAAGATCCTTTCCGAAACCGGAATCGCAGCCGGTGTCAGAAGGATCGAAGCTTTGACCTCACAGGGATTGATCCGCCACTATGAGGAGGTGGAGGAGCAGCTCCACCAGGCGGCAAAGACGGCCAAGACCACTCCGGCATCCTTAAATGCCAAGATCGAGTCCCTTCTGGAGGAAATCCGCAGCCTGTCCTCCGAAAATGAAAAGCTGAAGAATAAGCTGGCCAATGAATCCCTGGGCGATGTGGCAAGCCAGGTAAAAGAAATCGAAGGCTTAAAGGTACTGGCCACAAAGGTGGACGGCGTAGATATGAACGGACTGAGAAACCTGGGCGACCAGATGAAGAACCAGCTGGGTGAGTGCGTGGTGGTTATGGCTTCCGTTCAGGACGGAAAGGTAAATCTGATGGCCACGGCTACTGACGGCGCGCAGAAGCGGGGCGCCCATGCAGGAAATCTGATCAAAGCCATTGCAGGTCTGGTAGGCGGAGGCGGCGGCGGCCGTCCCGGCATGGCTCAGGCAGGCGGAAAGAACCCGGCTGGAATCGATGAAGCACTGGAGAAAGCACTGGAAACGGTGAAAGAACAAATTGTCAAGTAAAAACACTTGACAATTCCCTCTCCATCGTGTATGATAACCCAGGTGGTTGAGATGGAGAAGATCGTAGAGCAGGGACTTCTGTATGATTTTTACGGAGAACTGCTGACCGAACATCAGAGGCAGATTTATGAGGACGTGGTATTTCACGACCTGTCCGCCAGCGAGATTGCCAGAGAACAGGGGATCAGCCGTCAGGGAGTTCACGACCTGGTAAGGCGCTGTGACCGGATCCTGGAAGAATACGAGGCGAAGCTGCAGCTGGTGGCAAAGTTTATCAAAATCCGGGACAAGGTCCGTCAGATCCAGACGGCAGCGGATGAGTATTTGAAAACCGGGGACAGGGAAGAGATAGAGATGATCCGCCGTCTTTCCGGGGAGATCAGCAGTACCCTGTAGAGGAGGTCGCCTATTTTATGGCTTTTGAAAGCTTAACCGACAAACTTCAGAATGTATTTAAAAACCTTCGCAGCAAGGGCAAGCTGTCAGAGGCGGAGGTCAAGGCAGCCCTGAGAGAGGTCCGTATGGCCCTTCTGGAAGCGGATGTCAGCTTCAAGGTAGTAAAGCAGTTTATTAACTCCATCCAGGAAAAGGCAGTAGGCGCAGAGATTTACGGCCGGCTGGATGCAGGACAGACGGTCATCAAGATTGTAAACGAAGAGCTGATACGGCTTATGGGCGATGAGATGACGGAGGTTGCCTTAAAGCCGGGGAATGAGATCACGGTCCTGATGATGACCGGACTTCAGGGAGCCGGAAAGACCACAACGACAGCAAAGCTGGCTGCTCAGCTGAAGGCGAAGAAAGGGCGCAAGCCTCTTTTGGTTGCCTGTGACGTTTACCGTCCCGCGGCGATCAAGCAGCTGCAGGTCAACGGCGAAAAGGTGGGGATTCCTGTGTTCTCCATGGGAAACCAGCACAAGCCGGCGGATATCGCCAGAGCAGCAGTCGAACATGCGGTGAAGAACGGCCAGAATCTGGTGATCTTGGATACGGCCGGACGGCTTCATATCGATGAAGCCATGATGGATGAGCTGGTGGAGATCAAGGAACAGGTGGATGTCTACCAGACCATTTTGGTTGTGGATGCCATGACCGGTCAGGATGCGGTCAACGTGTCCGAGACCTTTAACAATAAAATCGGAATTGATGGAGTCATCCTGACAAAGCTGGACGGAGATACCCGCGGAGGCGCGGCTCTTTCCATCCGTGCCGTAACAGGAAAGCCCATTCTGTATGTAGGTATGGGCGAGAAGCTGTCAGATCTGGAACAGTTTTATCCGGACCGCATGGCCTCCAGAATTCTGGGCATGGGCGATATCATGAGCCTGATCGAGAAGGCTACGGCGGAAATCGATGAGCAGCAGGCCAAAGAAATGAGCCAGAAGCTGCGAAAGGCAGAGTTCGATTACAACGATTTCCTCAATCAGATGCAGCAGATCAAAAAGCTGGGAGGTATGGGAAGCATCCTTTCCATGCTGCCGGGAGCAGGAAGCCAGTTGTCCGGTGTGGATATGGATGAAGGAGAGAAGTCCTTAAAACGGGTGGAATCCATTATCCTTTCCATGACGAAGGAAGAACGTGCCAATCCGGCTCTGATGAATCCCTCCCGCAAAAAGCGCATTGCAAAGGGCGCCGGCGTGGATATCGGGGAAGTAAACCGTCTGGTTAAGCAGTTTGACCAGATGAAAAAGATGATGAAGCAGATGCCTGGCCTTATGGGAGGCGGAAAGCGGAAAGGCGGTTTTGGAGGCCTTGGGGGCCTGATGGGCGGAAAGTTAAAGCTTCCGTTCTAAAAACCGGTTAAAAAGGTAGTCAAACAGGTTTTCCTGTATGTCTAAATACAGCTCCCGCTCAGGCGGGGACCATGGAATATAAGGAGGTGAAAGAAATGGCAGTAAAGATGAGATTAAGAAGAATGGGTCAGAAGAAGGCTCCTTTCTATAGAATTGTAGTTGCTGATTCCAGATCTCCCAGAGATGGAAAGTTCATCGAAGAGGTTGGTTACTATGATCCCACCAAGGACCCCAGCGTGATCAAGTTCGATGAGGAGGCCGCTAAGAAGTGGCTGGCAACGGGTGCTCAGCCCACCGAAACTGTTGGAAAGCTCTTAAAGATCGCCGGTATTCAGTAAGAACAGTGTATGAGGTGAACTTATGAAAGAGTTAGTCGAAGTGATCGCGAAAGCGCTGGTGGACAATCCGGACGAGGTTGTGGTGACGGAAACGCAGAAGGACGAGGAGATCGTCATTAAGCTTACGGTTGCCGCAGCGGATATGGGCAAGGTTATCGGCAAGCAGGGAAGGATTGCGAAAGCCATCCGCTCTGTTGTGAAGGCCGCAGCCTCAAAAGAAGACAAAAAGGTGATCGTTGAGATCCAGTAAAACAAGACCGTCAGCCCTTTTCGGGTATGGCGGTCTGTTTTCTCATATAACCAGACAAGGCCGGAGGGCCCTTTAGAAAGGGCGGCCGTTTCATGTACTTTCGGAGGTAAGAAGATGAACGATATGCTGAGAGTGGGCGTTATCACTTCCACCCATGGCGTAAGAGGAGAGGTAAAGGTATTCCCCACCACCGACGATGCCGCGCGGTTTAAGACGCTGGAGCGGGTTTATGTGGATCTGGGACATGAGCTGAAGCCTCTTGAGATACAGAATGTAAAATTTTTTAAGAATATGGTAATCTTGAAATTCAAGGATTACGACAACATCAATCAGGTAGAAATTTACCGTTCCAAGGACCTGCTGATCACCAGAGACCAGGCGGTGGAGCTTGGGGAGAATGAGTACTTCATCGGAGACCTGATTGGCCTGAAGGTGATGATGGAGAATGGAAAGGAATTGGGCGTGATCCGGGATGTGCTGGAAACAGGGGCAAATGATGTCTATATAGTAGATGCCCCCGGCAACCGGGAAATCCTGATCCCCGCTATTGAGGAGTGCGTAAAAGAGGTGGATCTGGAAGCAGGCGTAATGACGGTCCATCTTCTGGAAGGGCTTTTGGATTTGTAGGACGGAGAATATACATGGCGACCATTACTGTACTTGACCAGAATACCATAAACAAAATTGCAGCCGGCGAGGTGATCGAGCGGCCTGCATCTGTGGTAAAGGAGCTGCTGGAGAATGCGATCGATGCCCAGGCTACTGCGGTGACAGTGGAAATCCGGGACGGAGGCATCTCCATGATCCGCGTGACAGACAACGGCAGCGGCATTCCCAGGGACCAGATCAGTCTGGCGTTTCTGCGCCATGCCACCAGTAAGATCCGGTCAGTGGAGGACCTCTTTACGATATCCTCACTGGGCTTTCGGGGCGAGGCGTTAGCCAGCATTGCGGCGGTATCACAGGTGGAGCTGATCACGAAGACCAGCGACAGTCTGACCGGCTTCCGCTATCAGATAGAGGGCGGAACGGAAAAAGGGCTGGAGGAAGTAGGGGCCCCGGAGGGAACCACCTTTATAGCCCGCAATCTTTTTTACAACACGCCGGTGCGGAAAAAATTCTTAAAGAGCCCTATGACAGAAGGGGGATACGTGGCGGACCTGGTAGAAAAGATCGCCCTTTCCCACCCGGAGCTGTCGGTGCGGTTTATTCAGAACAATCAGAATAAACTGTATACCTCCGGCAACCACAATCTGCGGGACCTGGTCTACACGGTTTATGGCCGGGAGGTAACGGCCAATCTGCTTCCGGTGGAGGGGGAAGAAGGAGAAATCTGCATCGGCGGATTTGTGGGAAAACCTCTAATCGGCCGGGGAAACCGGAATTATGAGAATTATTTCATCAATGGGCGCTATATTAAGAGCAATATTATTTCACGTGCCATTGAGGAGGCTTACAAACCTTATCTGATGCAGCACAAGTATCCGTTCACTCTGCTGCATTTTACCATCGCGCAGGACTTTCTGGATGTCAATGTCCATCCCACAAAGATGGAACTGCGCTTTAAGGACAACGATCAGGTTTACCGGGCGGTTTACCATGCGGTAAAGGAAGCTCTGGCAGAGAAGGAACTGATTCCCCGGGTTACGCTCCAGGAGGAAAAGGAAGAGAAGACTTCCAAGGAACGCCAGGAACATGTCCGTATCCCTCATCCGGAACCCTTTGAGCAGAGAAGAAAGGCGCTGTTAAGCGAGGCGCCGCCTGCACAGCCTCAGCCTTCCCTGGTAAAGGAAAGCGCAGTTCCTTATGGAATGGAGAAACGCTCTCCGGCCCAGAGTCCTGCAGAGCCGCCAAAGCCATCAGAGCCGTCAGAGCCGCCAAAGCCTCTAAAGCCATCAGAGCCTCTAAAGCAGCAGCCCCCGGTTCAGATGGATTTATTTGAGGAAAAATTTCTGGACCCGGCTGCCAGAGCGCGCCACCGCCTGATCGGCCAGGTTTTTGGTACATACTGGATGGTGGAGTACGATGGCCAGCTGATCATCATTGACCAGCATGCGGCCCATGAGAAAATTCTCTATGAGAAGACCATGAATCAGCTGAAAAACAGGGAGTATGACACCCA
Organism: Candidatus Enterocloster faecavium; assembly: GCA_019118585.1. Lineage (GTDB taxonomy): Bacteria > Bacillota > Clostridia > Lachnospirales > Lachnospiraceae > Enterocloster > Enterocloster faecavium. The sequence goes on from DWYS01000008.1 coordinate 21,246, forward strand.
GATGATCAGTCCTCCCATTATTTTGACCCTCAGTGCCAACGAGGCCCTTCTGCTGGAACGCTATATGGAGCAGTTTACCCGGCTTGGCTTTGAGATCGAGGGTTTCGGAGGAAGAGAGTTCGCCGTTCGGGGAGTTCCCTCCAACCTGCTCTCCATCGCCAAGAAAGAGCTGCTGATGGAGATGCTGGATGAGCTGGCACAGGAGGGAATTTCAGGAGAACCGGATATGGTCTGCCAGCGGGTAGCGTCCATGTCCTGCAAGGCGGCTGTTAAGGGAAACCATGATCTGTCCCCGGCGGAGGCGGATGCTCTGATTGACCAGCTGCTGAAGCTGGAAAATCCCTATCACTGCCCCCATGGAAGGCCGGTGATGATCTCTATGACGAAATACGAGCTGGAAAAGAAATTTAAGCGAATTGTGTAGAGGAGCTTTTTATGTGCAAACAACCCTTAATTGTGCTGACCGGTCCTACAGCGGTGGGCAAAACAGCCCTTTCCATCCGCCTTGCCAAAGCTCTGGACGGGGAGATTATCAGTGCGGATTCCATGCAGGTCTACCGCGGCATGGATATCGGCTCGGCTAAGGTGACCAGAGAAGAGATGGATGGAGTGCGCCATTATCTGATTGATGTGCTGGAACCGGAGGAGGATTTTAACGTAGCCTCTTTTCAGAAAATGGCCAAGGAGGCGCTGGAGGAGATTTACAGCCACGGAAAGATCCCGATCGTGGCCGGCGGGACCGGATTTTACATTCAGGCGCTGCTGTACGATATCGATTTTCAGGATGATGCGGGGGAGGGACCGGACCGAAGGGAGCTGGAAAAGCTGGCTTCCGAGAAAGGGGCAGAGTACCTGCACGGCCTTCTGCGCCAGGTAGATGCCAGGTCGGCAGAGCAGATCCATCCCAACAATATCAAGCGGGTAGTCCGGGCACTGGAATATTACCGCCAGACGGGGGAGCCTTTCTCTCTTCACAATCAAAGGGAGAGGGAGAGGCGTTCGCCCTATCATTTTCTTTACTATGTCATCTGCTCGGATCGGAAGAGCCTCTATGAGCGCATTGACCGCAGGGTGGATGCCATGATGTCCGCCGGTCTGGTGGAGGAAGTGCAGGCCCTGAGAGCGCGCGGGGTCAAACGGGGGATGACCTCCATGCAGGGTCTGGGATACAAGGAGATCCTGGATTATCTGGATGGAAAATGTTCCCTGGAGGAAGCGGTTTACATTTTGAAACGGGATACCAGGCATTTTGCCAAGCGCCAGATTACCTGGTTCAGAAGAGAACGAGAGGTCCGCTGGCTGAAGCTGGAGGATTACGGAGGAGATTCGGACCGGGTCCTTCAGAAAATCCTGGAAGACTGCCGGGAGGAAGGCATCGGTTCGCCAAAGTTCTAAAAAGAAAGCTGCGCAGAGCAGCAAGTCAGGAAAAGATATGAGGAGATTTCAACCATGAAGATAGAAGAAAAAATTCAGCAGATTTATTCCCGCCTCGGCATCAGCCGGCAGGTTCTGGAGTTTGGGGCCAGGATCGAGGAGTCCCTTTCGGAACGTTTCACGGCCATTGACCGCAGGGCGGAGTACAATCAGCTGAAGGTGATCGGCGGAATGCAGGAAAACCGTGTCAGCGACATTCATTTTGCTGCAACCACAGGATACGGATACAACGATCTGGGGAGGGATACCCTGGAGGCGGTTTACGCTTCCGTTTTCCACGGGGAGAGCGCTCTGGTTCGGCCGCAGCTCATCAGCGGCACCCATGCCTTAAACATCGCCCTTTCCGGAAATCTCAGGCCCGGAGACGAGCTGCTGTCGCCGGTATGCAAGCCTTATGATACGCTGGAGGAGGTGATCGGAATACGTCCCTCCTGCGGTTCTTTGGCGGAATACGGCGTGACCTACCGCCAGGTGGACTTAAAGGAGGACGGCTCCTTTGACTATGAAGGCATCCGGCAGGCGTTAAATGAACGCACCAGGCTGGTGACCATTCAGAGATCCAAAGGATACGCCACCAGACCAACCCTGTCGGTAGAGCGGATTGGGGAGCTGATCTCCTTTATCAAATCCATTCGCCCCGATGTGATCTGCATGGTGGACAACTGCTATGGAGAATTTGTGGAGACCATTGAACCTACGGACGTGGGGGCAGATATGATCGTAGGCTCCCTGATCAAAAATCCGGGAGGCGGCCTGGCACCGATTGGCGGCTATATCGTGGGACGTCAGGACTGTGTGGACCGGGCCTCCTACCGGCTCAGCGCTCCCGGACTGGGCAAGGAGGTAGGTGCCAGCCTGGGGATCAACCAGCAGCTTTACCAGGGGCTTTTTCTGGCCCCCACGGTAGTGGCAGGAGCCTTAAAGAGCGCTATTTTTGCGGCAAATGTCTATGAAGCTTTGGGCTATGGGGTGGTTCCAAACGGAAGCGAGGAGCGTTACGACATTATTCAGGCCATCACCTTCGGCACGCCTGAGGGAGTCATCGCGTTCTGCAAGGGCATCCAGGCGGCAGCCCCTGTGGACAGCTTTGTGACGCCGGAACCATGGGATATGCCGGGCTATGACAGCCAGGTGATCATGGCGGCAGGGGCTTTTGTCCAGGGCTCTTCCATTGAACTGAGCGCGGACGGACCGATTAAACCGCCTTATGCGGTCTATTTCCAGGGCGGTCTTACCTGGTACCACGGAAAGCTCGGAATCTTAAAATCTCTCCAGAGCCTTCTGGATGCGGGAGTTATAAAAAAATTATAACTTCTGGTATTTTATGTATACAGCATAGGAAAGATATGGTAGAATGTATAAATTGAGGCCGGGAGCAGGTAAACGTTCCGGCTGGAGGAACTGATTACTTATGAGAAGCAAGAATTTCTGGATACTGCTGATTTTGCTGCTGGCGGGGATCGTCCTGGGCGGCTTTCTGGGAAATCTGGCACAGGGGATCTCCTGGCTGTCCTGGCTGAACTTCGGTCAGTCCTTTGGCCTGAATTCTCCCCTGGTGCTGGATTTCGGAGTGCTGGTCATTACCTTCGGGCTGACGATCAAGATTACCATGGCCAGCATCATCGGCGTCGCATTGGCGCTGATCATCTACCGCGTGATCTAAGCTTATTGGAACTCCTGATTCATGTACTGGAGAGGTGCGTAGTTAGGAGGATTTATGGAAAGAATGAAGATGAAGGACCTTCCGGAGGAGATGCGTCCTTATGAGAAATGCAGGGCCCTCGGACCGGGAGCCCTAAGCGATGAGGAGCTTCTGGCTGTGATTATCCGCACCGGAAGCCGTTCGGAAAATTCCCTGGAGCTGGCCGGAAGGATTCTGAAGCTGAGCTTTCCGGGGGATGGCCTGGCGGGGCTGCTCCACCGCTCTCTGGCGGAGTTTATGAGCGTAGAAGGCATCGGCGTGGTGAAGGGGCTGCAGCTCTGCTGCATCGGGGAACTGTCACGCCGGATCTGGAGAAGAAGAAGTCTGGAGGACAGACCTGTCTTCTGTGAGCCGGGGGAGATCGCCTCCTATTACATGGAGGAGATGCGCCATCTGGAGCAGGAGGAGGTCCGGGCCATGTTTTTGGATACCAAACAGGTCCTTCTCAGGGATGTGCTTCTCACCAGAGGCACCGTCAACGCCTCCCTGATCTCTCCGCGAGAGGTGCTGATACAGGCACTTCGCCACAAGGCGGTGTCCGTCATCCTGGTTCACAATCATCCCAGCGGGGACCCTTCCCCCAGCAGGGAGGATATAGCCATGACGAAGCGCCTTTCCCAGGCGGCAGCTCTGGTAGGCGTTCCGCTGCTTGACCATATCATCATCGGAGATCTGCGTTATCTGAGTTTTCGGGAAAAGAATCTGCTATAACAAAAAGGAAGACCATACATGGAATCAAAACATAGCAAATATATTCTCATTGCACTGACTGTCCTGTGCGTGCTTTTGATCGGCATCACCTCCCTGAGAGATGGGATCATGGAGCCGCTGCGCACCGGCGTCGGATATTTTCTGATCCCCATCCAGACCGGAGTAAACCGGGTAGGTACGGGAATTTATAATGAACTGACTGATTTAAACCGGCTCAAATCCGCTTTGGATGAAAATGACCGGCTGAAGGAGCAGATTGCCCGGCTGACGGAGGACAACAACCGTCTTCAGGCCCAGCAGTCGGAGCTTGAGCGGCTGCGGGAGCTCTACGAGCTGGATCAGGACTATATGCAGTATGAGAAGATCGGGGCCAGAATTATTGCCAGGGATTCCGCAAAATGGTTCCAGGTTTTTCGGATCAACAAGGGCTCCGCGGACGGCGTGGAGGTGGATATGAACGTAGTGGCGGACGGGGGCCTGGTAGGCATTGTTACCGATGTGGGTGCCAATTACGCTACGGTCCGCTCTATTATTGATGACTCCAGCCGTGTCAGCGCCATGCCGGTAGATTCCGAGTACAACTGTATTGTAGCCGGGGACCTGACGCTGTACGAGAACGGACGGCTGCGGATCACCGATTTTTCCAAGGACGGGGTGGTGAAGGACGGGGACCAGATCGTCACCTCCAACATCAGCTCCAAATTCCTGCCGGGGATCCTCATCGGATATGCGGCGGATGTGACCATGGACTCGGAACATCTGACCCAGTCCGGCTATCTGATCCCGGTGGTGGATTTCGACAATCTTCAGGAGGTACTGATCATTACAGAGTTAAAAGACACGGGGGAGGCGGCAGAAGAGTAGAATGAATGTAAATGCAAACATCCGGATGAAGCAGGCGCTTTTGAATGTTCTGCTGATTCTTCTCGCTTTTACCGTACAGCACTGTGTATTCCCGCTCCTTCCCTTTCTGGCGGCTACGCCTAATCTGCTGCTGATTCTGACCTTTTCCTTTGGCTTTATCCAGGGAAAAACCTCAGGAATGATTTTTGGCCTTCTTTCCGGTCTGCTGATGGATTTGTTCTACAGCGGGCCATTTGGCTTTTATTCCCTGATCCTGATTTATATCGGCTATTTTAATGGTATTTTTACCAAATACTATTACGAGGACTATATTACCCTGCCCCTGATCCTCAGCGTGTTCAACGAGCTGGTTTACTGTATGTATATCTACGTATTCCGCTTCCTGATTCGGGGGCGTCTGAACCTTCCTTATTATTTCTGGCATCTGATGGTGCCGGAGATCATTTTTACGGTTGTGACTACGCTGCTGGTTTACCGGCTGTTCTTGTCGGCCAGCCGCCGTCTGGAGGATATGGCAAAAAGGAGAGATTCCACCATTGTTTAGCGAATTGTACGAGATTATCAGGGATTTTTTAAAACGGCTTTTTACCTCAAGACTATTTGCGCTGGCAGTGATCTTTACCCTGATGTTTTCCGGCCTTGTGGTAAAGCTGTTTCATATGCAGATTCTGGACGGCGCCCAGTACCAGTCCGACTATATGCAGCGGACGGAGCAGACCGTGATCACGCCCGGGACCAGAGGAAATATCTATGACCGCAACGGAAATGTGCTGGCTTACAATGAACTGGCATATACGGTGACCATCCGGGATGTGGGCGCCTACTCCGGCGATGAGGAGCGCAACGCCATGCTGTACCGTCTGGTCCGGATCCTGGAGAAGCATGATGAGACGGTTGAAGGGCGCTTTGAGGTGGCGATGGATGAAACCGGAGAAATGTATTTTACCTTTACGGGCCAGGCGACAAAGAACCGCTTCATGCTGAATTACTACGGTCTTTCCTCCACCAGCGAGCTGGATGACGAACAGGGCCGCCATCCTACGGACATTACAGCCCGCCAGGCCTTTGAAGACAAGAAAGAGGAGTACGGCCTGAACAAGATGAAGGATGAGCAGGGAAATCCCCTGATGTTGTCAGACCGTACGGCCCTGAACATGGTGAATATCATATTTACCATGAAGCTGACAGAATACCAGAAATATGAGGCGACTACCGTATCGGAAGGGATTGCCGAGGAGACCATGGCGGAGATCAATGAAAACATTGCGGACCTCCAGGGAGTGGAGGTGGGACAGACCTCCGTCAGGGTTTACAACGACAGCCTGTACTTTGCTCCTATTATCGGCTACACAGGAAAAATACAGGAGGACCAGCTGGAAGAGCTGAACCAGCAGTGGCGGGAAACGGATGAGGCTGCCGCTCTCGGGGAAGACAGCGAGGACAAATACAACCTGAACGATGTAGTGGGACGTACCGGCATCGAGCAGTCCATGGAGCTGGAGCTTCAGGGAGAAAAGGGCTACACACGCATGTATGTGGACAATATGGGACGTCCGAGGGAAGTGATCGAGCAGAAAGACCCCACCGCGGGGGATGACATTTATCTGACCATCGACCGGGACCTGCAGATCGGTATCTACCGGCTGATCGAGCAGCAGCTGGCCGGTATTCTGGTGGACAAGCTGCGGCTGGAAGTGGACCCGGAGGAGAACGCCAGACTGGCGGCATCCAAGAAACTGATCCCGGTAAAGGATGCCTACTATCAGCTGATCAACAATAATGTGCTGTCCCTGGAGGATATGGGAGGAGAAGGGGCACAGCCGATCGAACAGGAGATTTACAGCATCTATCAGTCCTCGAAAGCCAGAATCCTGGACGGTATCCGCAGCCAGCTGACCAGTGAACATCCTCAGGCCATGAACGACCTGCCGGAGGATATGAGGACGTATATGAATTACATCTATTCCTATCTGTCCGGGGAGGCCGGCGTGATCCTCAGGGATCAGATTGACCGCAGCAGCGACAGCTATCAGGCCTGGGCTGCCGGAACCATCAGCCTCCGGGAGTATATTTACAGCGGAATCGCGGACAGCTGGGTAGACACCACAAAGCTGGATGTTGCCAGCCGCTATTCCGATGCAGATGATATCTTTGCCCAGCTGGTGGAATATGTGATTTCCAGTCTGGAAAATGATGGGGCCTTTACAAAAGAAGTGTTCCGGTATCTGATCAACGACGGCACGATCACCGGCCGTCAGCTGTGTCTGGCTCTTTATGCCCAGGGCGTTCTGGGGGAGGACCCTCAGGCAGTGGCGGCTTTGAGCGCAGGAGGAGAGGAGTACGCCTTTAATTTTATCCGCAATAAAATTTCAAATATTGAGATCACCCCTGCACAGCTTGCCCTTGATCCCTGCACAGCCGGCGTGGTGGTGACAGACGTCAATACCGGGGAGGTGCGGGCACTTGTAACCTATCCCAGCTATGACAACAACCGGATGTCTGGAAGCGTGGACCCTGCCTATTTTGCCAAGCTGCAGAGCGACCTGTCCAACCCGCTCTACAACAACGCCACACAGGCCAGCAAGGCGCCCGGCTCCACCTTTAAACCCATTACCGTAATTGCAGCCATGGAGGAAGGAGCAGCCAATACAACGGAAACGATTGTCTGCACGGGTATTTATGAGAACATCGATCTTCCCCTGCGCTGCTGGATCTATCCGGGGCGCCATAACGCGGAAACGCTGGTGGAGGGGATCCAGAATTCCTGCAACTATGTGATGGCGGAGCTGGCCCACCGTCTGTCTACCCAGCCGGACGGAACCTACTCACCGGAAAAAGGACTGGAACTTTTGAAAAAGTATGCGACCATGTTCGGACTGGATCATACCTCCGGTGTGGAGCTGCCGGAAGTGGCACCCCACATTTCCGATACGGACCCGGAGCGTTCCTCCATCGGACAGGGAACCAATTCTTACTCCAATGTGCAGCTGGCCCGCTATGTGGCGGCTGTGGCCAACCGGGGCACCGTGTTTGAACTGAGCCTTCTGGATAAGCGGACGGATTCCGATGGCAATCTTCTGGAGGACTATACGCCCGAGGTCCATGCCCAGCTGGAGATTTCCGAGGAGACCTGGAATACGGTCCACGAGGGAATGCGCCGGGTTATCACCAACAGCAGCACGCGGCGGATCTTCCAGAATCTGCCTGTATCCGTAGCAGGAAAGACCGGTACGGCCGAGGAGAACAAGAACAGAGGAAACCACGCGTTCTTCGTATCCTTTGCCCCTTACGAGAATCCGGAAATCGCAGTAACGGTCAATATTCCTTACGGCTATACCAGTGCCAATGCGGCAACGCTGGGCGAGCGGGTTTATGAATATTATTATGGATATACCACTCTGGATGATATCACGAATTCCGGTGCCCTTGGCGTTAATGATGTGACTATCAACGGAGAGTAAAAAGAAAGGTGATTGTATGCGCAGTTCGGTTGTGATTAAAAGCAGCAAAGCCGGAATGACTGTAATTCTGGACAGCCAGATTCCCTTTTCGGAGCTTCTGGAGGCAGTGGGGAAAAAATTTCGGGAGAGCGCCCGGTTCTGGGGAGCGGTCCAGATGACCCTTACCCTGGAAGGGAGGCCCCTGACTGCCAAAGAGGAATTGCAGATTGTCGATACGATTACGAGAAATTCACAGATCGAGGTCCTCTGTCTCCTGGATACGGATGCGCAGAGAATTGAACGCTGTGAAAAGGCACTGAATGATAAGCTGATGGAGCTGAACTCCAGGACCGGCCAGTTTTACAGGGGGACTCTGGCTAAAGGAGATGTGCTGGAATCGGAGGTCAGCGTAGTGGTGATCGGCGATGTGGAGCACGGGGCCAGAATCATCTCCAAGGGCAATATCGTGGTCTTGGGGGCTCTGAAAGGGACGGCGGCTGCCGGTATGGCAGGAAACGCCCAGGCTGTGGTGGTAGCCCTGGAGATGGCACCTACCCAGATCCGCATCTGCGATGCCACCAGCCGCTTTAATGAACGAAACCGCCGTCTGGGCCGGGGACCTATGATTGCTTCAGTGGTCCAGGAAGAGCTGCAAATTCAGCCCATTAAAAAAACATTTCTAAACAATATGTTAAATTTACCATGATGCGAAAAAAATACTGGTAAATTGGCGCAATTTAAGGTAGAATAATAGAGTGGAGCAGCCTATGGTGCGGCTTCATGATTATAGGTTCTTTTTCAGGAGGGATTCATTATGAGCGAGGTCATTGTGATTACTTCCGGAAAAGGCGGGGTCGGCAAGACGACTACCTCTGCCAATGTGGGGACCGGACTGGCCATGCTGGGAAAGCGTGTTGTCCTGATTGATACGGATATCGGGCTTCGCAATCTTGATGTGGTTATGGGACTGGAGAACCGCATTGTCTACAATCTGGTGGACGTGGTGGAAGGCAACTGCCGTATGAAGCAGGCCCTGATAAAGGACAAAAGATATCCTAATCTCTATCTGCTGCCGGCGGCGCAGACCAGGGACAAGACTTCCGTGAACCCGGAACAGATGGTCAAACTGGTGGATAATCTCCGGTCGGATTTTGACTACATACTGCTGGACTGCCCTGCAGGCATCGAGCAGGGGTTCCGCAACGCTATCGCCGGTGCAGACCGGGCTTTGGTGGTGACAACGCCGGAGGTATCTGCCATTCGGGATGCAGACCGCATTATCGGTCTTCTGGAGCAGGAAGAGCTGGAGGAGATTGATCTGATCGTGAACCGAATCCGCATGGACATGGTCTGGCGGGGGGATATGATGTCCTTGAGCGATGTGACGGATATCCTGGCAGTGAATGTGATCGGTGCTATTCCCGATGACGAGAACATTGTCATATCCACCAATCAGGGAGAACCCCTGGTTGGACTTGGCTCTGCTGCCGGACAGGCTTACCTGGAGATTTGCCGCCGGATCATGGGAGAGAATATCCCTGTTGTCGGACCGGAACCTCACCGCAGCGTCCTGGCCAGGCTTCGCAGCATTTTGAAGCGGGCTTAGAAGGGCAGGTGCTGGGTTTGGCATGGTTTGGCAGATTTGATACAAAGGGTTCCGGAAGGACCGCTGCCTCCAGGCTCAGGCTGATTCTGGTGTCAGATAAAGCGGATTGCCCTCCGGAGCTGATCCAGAGTCTTCAGAACGATATGATTCATGTCATATCCAGATACATGGAGATTGAGAAGGATCAGGTTCAGCTGCGTATGGAGCCCCAGCCCCACAGACCGGGGACAGATGGGCGGCTGGCCGTTCTTTACGCCAATATACCCGTTCGCTCCATACCGAATAAGGGGATTTATTAGATATGATTTTTGAATACAACTTTCGGAACTACAATTTTCGCCTGATCCTGTACATGGTTGCATTGAGCATCCTGGGAGTTCTGGTAATCCGCAGTGCTACCAATATGGATGAGTCTATGGTAAACCGGCAGATTTTCGGAGTCGTGATCGGCTTAACGGCGGCTATAGGCTTATCCCTGCTGGATTATCACCGGATTCTGAGCATGGGCTGGCTGGTATATGCAGGCTGCCTGGTTTTGCTGGCAGCGGTATTTCTCTGGGGAAACAATGTAAATAACGCAAAGCGCTGGATTGTCCTTCCCGGAATCGGGCAGATACAGCCCTCTGAATTTGTAAAAATTGGTCTGATCGTATTCTTCTCCTGGTATTTTATGAAGTACCAGGAGAAGCTGAATCAGCCATCCACAGTGGCTGCGGCGGCTGCGCTTTTTGCGGTTCCCGCCTATCTGGTTTACGCCCAGCCTAATCTGTCCACCAGTCTGGTGATGGTGGTGATCGTGGCGGGAATCGTGTTTGCCAGCGGCATAAGCTACCGCTGGATTGCAGGTACCCTGGCGGTCGTGATTCCCGTTGGGGCCACCTTTATCTATCTGCTGATGAACGGGATGATTCCCTTTATCAAAGAATATCAGGCGGGGCGGATCCTGGCGTGGATTAACCCGGAAAAGTATGAGCAGTCCTATTACCAGCAGGCCAATTCCATCACGGCCATCGGTTCCGGCCAGCTGACCGGAAAGGGACTCTATAACACCACCATCGCCTCTGTTAAAAACGGCAACTTTCTGTCAGAGGAGCAGACGGATTTCATTTTCGCTGTGATCGGCGAGGAGCTGGGGTTTGTCGGCTGCATGATAGTGATCATATTATTTCTGCTGATCGTTTATGAGTGCCTTCTGACCGCGGCCCGCGCGAAGGATCTGGGAGGAAGATTGATCTGTGCGGGAATGGCCACCTTGATTGCCTTTCAGGGCTTTGCGAATATTGCGGTAGCCACAGGAGTCTTTCCCAATACCGGTCTGCCCCTGCCTTTTATCAGCTTTGGCAGCAGCTCCTTGATCAGCATATTCCTGGGAATGGGAGTGGTGCTGAATGTAGGACTTCAGCGGGAAAAGAGACATTGACAGCGAGATGCATGCGACGACTTTCAAGGAGGGTATAAATAATGAATGTAGGTTTGGTAGCCCATGATTCCAAAAAGAAACTGATGCAGAACTTCTGCATCGCATATAGGGGGATCCTCAACAAACACAGCCTGTTTGCGACCGGGACCACCGGGCGTCTGATTGAGGATGTGGCAAATCTGTCCATCCATAAATTCTTGGCAGGTCATCTGGGAGGAATGCAGCAGATGGCGGCTATGATCGAACACAATGAGATGGACCTGGTTATTTTCCTGAGAGACCCCTTCTGTCCCAAAAATCACGAGCCGGATGTCAACGATGTGGTTCGTCTCTGCGACAGTTATAATATTCCTCTGGCCACAAACCTGGCTACGGCAGAACTGCTGATCAAGGCTTTGGACAGAGGTGACTTGGAGTGGAGAGAGGCGTACCGGTAATGAGACTTCGGAAAATCCTGACAGGGGGCCTGCTGATTCTCGGAGCAGCGGCTCTGACAGGCTGCAGTGCCGGATTGAAGGACAGCTACCAGATTGAGGAGCGGATTGAAGGAAGAGTACTTCCTGAGGAGGAGGCTCTGGCTTCTGCCTTCGCATCGGATCTGTGCGTTGTGACCGGAGACTCCCCGACAGACCCTGAGGTGACGGCTGAGGCTGCTGCGGTCTTTGATCTGGATGGCAGGGATGTTATATACAGCAAGAATGCTTTTGAGCGTCTTTATCCTGCCAGCATCACCAAGGTGATGACCGCGCTGGTTGCGATCAAATACGGAAATCTGGCAGATGAGGTGACGGTAACGGAGGATGCGGTGATCACTGAGAGCGGGGCTACTCTGGCAGGCATCGAGCCGGGGGACCGGCTGACGCTGGAACAACTGCTCTACGGGCTGCTGCTTCCCTCAGGCAACGATGCGGGAGCGGCGATTGCGGTCCACATGTCCGGCAGCATAGAAGCCTTTGCAGATCTGATGAACGAGGAGGCCAGGAAACTGGGAGCAGTGGATACCCACTTTGTCAATCCCCATGGTCTGACGGACCCGGAACACTATACCACGGCCTATGATCTTTATCTTATTTTCAATGAAGCATTAAAGCAGCCGGAATTCCGCAAAATGACGGGTACGACCTCCTACACGGCAGTCTACCGCAACGGAAAGGGAGAATCCGTGACGAAAACTTGGAGCGGGGGCAACTGGTATATGACGGGAGAACGGCAGGAACCAGATGGTCTGACGGTTTTCGGAGGAAAGACCGGCACCACAAGCGCAGCAGGCTACTGCCTGATCATGGCCAGCCGGGATGCTCAGGACCACGAATATGTTTCTGTGGTACTGAAAGCAGACAGCCGGCCAGGATTATATGATAATATGTCGAATATAATTTCCAAAATCGTCAAATAGTGATTGCGTTTTATAGGGAGTTATACTATAATTATAGTAATCTTAATTGATTTTTTATACAACATATATAACTCAAGGAGGAGATCAATATGGTTCAGGTAATTGCAGGAAAAAGGGGTAAAGGCAAGACAAAACATCTGCTGGATATGGCGAATGCGGCCATTAAGGGTGCCCATGGAACGGTGGTTTATCTGGATAAAAGCGCTCAGCATATGTATGAATTAAACAATCGAATCCGTCTGATCAACGTCAACGAATTTCATGTTGCCAGCAGTGAAGGATTTTTAGGTTTTATTAGTGGTATTATT
>DWYS01000085.1 GCA_019118585.1 Candidatus Enterocloster faecavium
TTTTCTGTTTCATTCCGGGAAGCACGGTCCATCAGCTGCACCAGCCCCATAGAGGTAGGGCCCTTCAGGCCTCCGATGCGGATATTGGCGGATTCTGCGGAGGGAACATCTGCCTCCTGGGTTTCGCTCCCGGAAGTTTCGGCTTCGGATGTTTCCTGTGCCGAAGACTCAGTCTCATCTGCCTGGGTGGTTTCGATCTGGGAGGCGGTGGTTTCCCCGTCTGAGGAACCTGAGCCGCAGCCGGCCAGAAGCAGGGAGGACAAAACAGCTGACGCTGCCAGCAATGCAATTCTTACTTTCATCTTACAAGACTCCTTTCTTTAAACAAATGTAACGGTTCGGCATCTTCACCGCTGCGAGCAAAAATCCATTAAAAATCGCCTGCGGCGATGGGGGTGGCCTGCTGCTTTACGCTTTCTTACGGTCCGCAGCAAGCACAGACCTGCCGAATCGTTACAAACAAACCTACTATAGCATAAAGCGTCCTCCATTGCCAGAAGAAAAATTACCATTAAAGCCAGGGAACGTCCTGAACGGCCATGGTATTTCTTAGAAAAAGACAAAGGGGAGTATTGATATAAAGTTCACAATATGAGATAATAAAAGGGTACCCAGGCCGCGTAAAAAGGGGCTTCGGGTGCGATGGGTATTGACGTTCTCTTTTACGGAGAAACGCAACAAACGAAATATAATAAGTGGAGGAATCAGGGATGAAAGTTACAATTTGTATCGGAAGCGCATGTCATTTGAAAGGCTCCAGGGAGATCATCGAAAAGCTGCAGAAGCTGGTGGCAGAAAACGGGCTCTCGGACAAAGTGGACTTAAACGGAGCCTTTTGCAGCGGAAACTGCGACCATGGCGTCTGCGTGACCGTGGAAGACCAGCTCTATTCTTTAAAACCTGAGGATACAGAGGAGTTCTTTCAGAAAGAAATTCTGGGGAGACTGTAGTTATGAACAGGGAGATCATTGATTTTAAGGCGACCAAATGTAAGCACTGTTACAAATGTGTCCGCTACTGCGATGTGAAGGCCATCCAGGTAAAGGATGAGCAGGCACAGATCATGCCGGACAAATGCATTCTGTGCGGACACTGCCTGAAAGTCTGTCCCCAGTCTGCCAAGACCTTAAACAGCGACCTGAATAAAGTGAAGGGTTACATAAAAGCAGGAGAGCGGGTGGTGGTATCCATAGCTCCCTCTTATATGGGGCTTTTGAAATTTAAGACCATCGGACAGGTGCGGTCCGCTATTATGCGCCTGGGCTTTGAAGATGTGCGGGAAACCTCCGAGGGAGCGGCTTTTGTGACGGCGGAGTATGCCAGGCTGCTGAACGAGCATCAGATGGAAAATATTATTACCACCTGCTGCCCCAGCGTCAACGATCTCATTGAGATTTACTACCCCCAGCTGATTCCCTATATGGCTCCGGTGGTGTCCCCCATGATCGCCCACGGAAAGCTTCTGAAGGAGGAGCTTGGAGGGGATGTGAAGGTAGTCTTTTTGGGCCCCTGCATCGCGAAGATGAAGGAGGCCAAGGACCCCAGACATGGGGATGTCATCGATGCGGTTTTGAATTTTAACGATCTGAACCAATGGCTGAAGGAGGAGGAGATTGTCATCGAGGACTGCGAGGACGCCCCCTTTGTCCGTTTTGATCCAAAGGTCAACCGTCTTTACCCGGTAACCAACGGCGTGGTCAGTTCCGTGCTGGCTACGGAGGAGAAAAAAGACAGCTACCGGAAATTTTACGTCCACGGAAGCGCCAACTGCATTGATCTGTGCAAAAGCATGTCCAGAGGGGAGATTAAGGGCTGCTTTATTGAGATGAATATGTGTGCCGGCGGCTGCATCAAGGGCCCCACAGTGGACGATGAGTTTATCTCCCGATTTAAGATCAAGCTGGATATGGAGGAGAACATTGCCAAGGAGCCGGCCCAGAAACGTCAGATGGAGCCGGTGTGGGAAAAGGTTTCCTTTGCAAAGGAGTTTGAGGATCATTCGCCTAAGGACCCTCAGCCTACGGAGGAGGAGATTCGGGCGATTCTGCGCATGACCAACAAGACCCGGCCCGAGGACGAGCTAAACTGCGGAGCCTGCGGTTATCCCACCTGCCGGGACAAGGCCATTGCCGTGTTCCAGCACAAGGCGGAGGTCAGCATGTGTATCCCGTTTATGCATGAGAAGGCAGAGTCCATGTCCAACCTGGTGATGGAGACCTCGCCCAACATTGTCCTGATCGTAAACCAGGATATGAAGATCATGGAGTATTCCGATGTGGGAGAGCGGTATTTCGGAAAAACCAGGGCAGAGGCGCTGGAGATGTATCTCTATGAGTTTATTGATCCCTCTGATTTCCAGTGGGTATTTGAAACCCATCAGAATATCCATGGCAAGCGGGTAAGCTATCCGGAGTATCATCTGTCCACCCTGCAGAACATTGTTTACATTGAGAAGGAAAATGCGGTCCTGGCCACCTTTATCGACATTACCAAGGAGGAGGAGCAGGCCAGGGAGGATTACGAGAAGAACCTGGAAACCATCGACCTGGCGCAGAAAGTGATTCACAAGCAGATGATGGTTGCCCAGGAGATCGCCGGGCTTCTTGGTGAAACGACTGCGGAGACAAAGACCACACTGACCAAGCTGTGCAAATCCCTTCTGGACGACGGCGCCCCCGACAGCGGTTTTACCGGAGGTGAGGAGGATGCCAGCCGTCCCAACGTTCATCTGGGGAGCGCAAAAACGCCGCAGATCGATGTACCCCAGGAGGAGCATCATACCGGGTATGTGAGCCTCGGAAAAGTACCGGTCCGTCCCCAGGGGGGATACGTCCATTTCACTCCCGGAAATGGCCCCAAGGGAGTTGGGAGGTAGCGCATGGGTATTACGGTAGATGTTGCGTATAAAAGTCTGAACAAGTATACCGAAATCCTCTGCGGAGATAAGGTGGAAATCCTTCAGACCGAGGATTCCAATATCATGATTCTGGCGGATGGCATGGGGAGCGGCGTGAAGGCCAACATTCTTTCCACCCTCACCTCCAAGATCCTGGGGACCATGTTTCTTAATGGTGCCACTCTGGAGGAATGTGTGGAAACCATCAGCGAGACTCTGCCCATCTGCCAGGTGCGCCAGGTGGCCTACTCCACCTTCAGCATTCTCCAGGTATACCATAATGGAGATGCCTATCTGGTAGAGTACGACAATCCGGGCTGCATTTTCATCCGGGATGGGAAGCTGATGGAGATTCCCCAGAATATCCGGGAAATTCAGGGCAAGAAGATTAATGAATACCGGTTCAAGGTACAGAAGGGGGACGCCCTGATCCTCATGAGCGACGGGACCATCCACGCCGGCGTGGGAGAGCTGCTGAATTTTGGATGGCTGTGGAAGGATATAGCGGAATATGCGGTGCGCCAGTATGCCCTGACGATTTCCGCGGTTCGTCTTGCGGCGGCCATCAGCCGTGCCTGCGATGAGCTCTACCAGTTCCGGCCCGGAGACGATACCACGGTAGCCTGTATGCGGATTATTGACAGCAAGCCTGTACACCTGATGACCGGCCCTGCCAAAAATCCGGAGGACGACGGACGCATGGTGCAGGATTTTATGTCCGACCCCAATGCTAAAACCATTGTCTGCGGCGGTACCAGCGCGACCATTGTGTCCAGAGTACTGAAGAAGAAGCTGAATGTTTCTCTGGATTATGTGGATCCGGAGATTCCGCCCATCGCCTACATGGACGGGGTGGATTTGGTAACCGAAGGTGTTCTCACCTTAAACCGGGTGGTTCATCTGCTGCGGCGCTATGTGAAAAATGAGACGGTTTCCGAGGAATTTTTCCTGGAGCTGGATAAGCCCAACGGCGCGTCCATGGTGGCCAAGGTACTGATCGAGGACTGCACGGAGGTTCATCTGTATGTGGGCAAGGCCATCAACAGCGCTTACCAGAATCCCGGCCTTCCATTTGACCTTGGCATCCGGCAGAATCTGGTGGAGCAGCTGAAAAGTGTCATCGAGGAAATGGGCAAAAAGGTAACAGTTTCCTATTATTAGGAAAAAATGGACATTTTTTTCGCTTTTGTTTCTGTTTTTAGACTTGCATTTTGTATACAAATAGTGTAGATTGTTTGATAGATAGGGATTATGAGGAGGATTAATCAATGGTAACCAATGATGCGACAATATTAAAGCTGAAGCACGAGGTGCTCTATGCGGTATCCAAAGCCGCTTGGGAGGACAATCTGAAGGAGAAAGAGCATGATATTCCTTATGATATCATTCCCGGCCCCCAGGCTCAGTACCGCTGCTGCATCTATAAAGAGAGAGAGATCATTCGTCAGAGAGTCCGCCTGGCAGAGGGAAAATGTCCCAAGGGCAAGGATTCCTCAAATGTGGTGCAGGTGATCAATGCGGCATGTGAGGAGTGTCCCATCGCCGCTTATGTGGTAACGGACAACTGCCAGAAGTGTATGGGAAAGGCCTGCCAGAACTCCTGTAATTTCGGAGCCATCAGCATGGGCCGGGACCGGGCCTACATCGACCCCGGCAAATGTAAATCCTGCGGAAAGTGCTCCCAGGCATGTCCTTACAATGCCATTGCGCATCTGGAGCGCCCCTGCAAGAAGAGCTGCCCGGTGGACGCTATTACATACGATGAGTACGGCATCTGCGAAATCGATGAGAAGAAGTGCATCGAGTGCGGAAACTGCGTACACAGCTGCCCCTTCGGCGCTATCGACTCCAAGACTTTCGTGGTAGATGTCATCCAGATGATTAAGGCAGGCAAGAAGGTAGTTGCAATGGTAGCTCCCTCCATTGAGGGACAGTTCGGACCGGATATTACCATGGCCAGCTGGAAGACCGCTTTAAAGAAGGTGGGATTCGCTGACATGGTGGAGGTAGGTCTGGGCGGAGACATGACCGCTGCCTACGAGGCCGATGAGTGGGCTGAGGCTTACAAGGAAGGCAAGAAGATGACCACTTCCTGCTGCCCCGCCTTTGTCAATATGATCAAGAAGCATTTCCCCATGCTTTTGGACAACATGTCTACCACCGTATCTCCCATGTGTGCGGTATCCAGATTGTTAAAGGCCATGGACCCGGAGACCGTTACCGTATTTATCGGACCCTGCATCGCCAAGAAGAGCGAGGCTCTGGACTTGAATGTCAAGGACAATGCGGACTATGTTCTGAACCTGGAAGAGATCTATAATATGATGAAGGCCAAGGGCGTAGACTTAGAGCCCGAGCCCAATGATTATCAGGAGAGCTCCATTTTCGGCAAGCGCTTCGGAAACGGCGGCGGCGTGACCAACGCAGTGCTGGAGTGCATGCAGGAGGCAGGAGAAAGCACCGACGGCATCAAGGTTGCCCGCTGCAGCGGCGCCGTAGAGTGCAAGAAAGCTCTGCTGATGCTGAAAGTAAACCGTCTGCCTGAGGACTTTATCGAAGGCATGGCTTGTGTGGGAGGCTGCGTAGGAGGCCCCAGCAAGCGTAAGGCTGAGAACGAGTTCAAGAAGGACCGGGACAAGCTTCTGGGAGAGGCCGATGGCCGGAAGGTAAGGGAGAACCTGAAGAAGTACCCCATGGACAAGTTCTCCATGCATCGTCAGTAAAGTTTAAAAATTTATCGCGCCAGCCCTGTTTAGAGGGCTGGCGTGTTTGTTACGAGCCTAGTACTTTGTATTGTTACGAGCACTTAGCGTCCGTCTTTTTGGACGCTTACGATAATCTTTAGAAAATCTTTTAGATTTTATGAAGGCGCTTTTTTGTTTTGGCTGTTAAGATACCATCGTAGGCAAGGAGGAAAGCTGATATGGGAGCGGATCGGATTCTGCTGGTAGAGGATGACAAGGAGATCAGAGAGGGAGTGGAAATTTTCCTGCGGAGCCAGGGTTACCAGGTCCTTCAGGCTGCGGACGGCGTGGAGGGACTGAAACTTTTGGAGCAGGAGGAGGTCCAGCTGGCGATCGTGGATGTGATGATGCCCAGAATGGACGGCATTACCATGGTGGTCCGCCTGAGGGAAAAATACGATTTCCCGGTGATTTTTCTGTCGGCTAAATCGGAGGATGTGGATAAGATCCTGGGGCTGAATATGGGAGCGGATGATTATATTACCAAGCCTTTTACTCCCATGGAATTGTTGGCCAGAGTCAATTCCCAGCTGCGCCGCTATCACCGCTTTATGGAGCGGCTGAATCAGAAACAGCCGGACAATCCGAAAATCCACCGTCTGGGCGGTCTTGAGATTAATGAGGAGACCGTGGAGGTGACCGTGGACGATAAGCCGGTGAAACTGACTCCCATTGAGTACCGAATCCTTTTGCTGTTGATTCAGAATCCCGGCCGGGTATTTCCGGCGGATGAAATTTATGAACGGGTCTGGAACGAGCGGGCGGTGAATACGGACACAGTAATGGTCCACATTCGAAATATCCGTGAGAAAATCGAGGTAAATCCCAAAGACCCGAAATATGTAAAGGTGGTGTGGGGAGTTGGATACAAGATTGAAAAACAGCCATAGAATCAGTGTGTTCCTGTGTGTGTTTCTGGTAACGGCGGCGGCTCTTCTGACGGTTTTGGCCTATCCATATATACAGGAAAAAGCTGCACAGTGGCATGCAGGGTATGAGCAATCCATGGAGGAAAGCAGCCAGACGGAGCATTCTGCCTCCATTCAGATTATGAACAGCGTCTATCAGGCCTGGCGGGAGCAGAAGCAGAAGGAGGCGGGGAAGATTCTTACCCCTTCCCAGGTATTCTTACCGGGACTGGATGAGAAGATCCGCCAGGAAGAAAGCGTCCAGGCAGATGATGCCATCTCCGGCGAGGAGACCTGGGAGGAGGAGACATGGGATGATTCCCAGAGTTCGTCTTATGATTCCTATTACTACGAGGACCTTCAGTCCACTATGGATTCTGTAGGACAGGAATGGCAGTCCTTTGCCAGAGAATACAGCCAGATTCTTCCTTATGAAATGATGGACAGTCAGGGAAATATTTTGGGAAGTAATGTGGAGAATCCATCCGTATTTTTCTCTCAAAAGCTGGAAAACGGCCAAATGCGTTTGACGCTGCATTTCGATGAATCCGGTGCCGTGGAAGTGAAGTCGGTGGATGGTCCTGATGTAAACCGGGACCGCATGGGCAATCTGATGACCAACTTCCAGTTTTATGACCCGCTGGAACAAAGGGTTTCAGGGGACTACCGATACAGCGGCGTGGCTTTTTCAGGACCCAGGGATGTTACTTACGTTTATCAGTTTGATTTGAGCGATTTCCGCTATATCGACGGTCCGACTACTCCGGCTCTTTACGACTATGTCAGCTCCGGCGGATATTATGGAGTGGTGGCCATAATCGGCGGTATTCTAGCCCTGCTGGCTTTTATCCTTCCGGCCATCCGGCCTTTGGGATTGGGCGAGAGAAGGGGCAGCCGCCTGTCTTTTGAACCTATGTGCGTACTGGGGTTCTGCTGGGCCATATTGGTATGCGGAGGCGTACCGGCGGGAATGATCGAGCTGACTGCCCGAGGAGAAATAATCCGGGAGCTGACGGAGGCGGGGATTCTGCCTGCCGCGGCTGAGGTCCTGGAGTTTCTGGCGAACCTGGCTGTTTGGATGTTTACCTACGGGATACTCTTCTGGATGGCGGTCAGCGCTGGCTCTGTGCTGCGGCTGGGGCTGTGGAGATATCTGAAGGAACGGACATGGACCCTGCGTTTCTGCCGGTTTATTAAACGCTGGGTAGTGCGCTGCTTGAACCCTTTTAACGAGGTAGACTGGCATTCTAATTCCACGAAGGCCATCGGAAAGGCAGTGATCGCCAACTTCATTATCCTGGCGCTGATTTCTCTGCTGTGGTTTGCGGGTATCGGAGTTCTGGTGATCTACTCCCTGGTCCTGTTTGTGCTGATCCAGCGGTACTGGAAACAGATGCAGGAGAAATACGATGTGCTGTTAAATGCCATCAATCAGATGGCGGAAGGCAATCTGGATGTGGATGTGACGGAAAATCTGGGACTGTTCGAGCCCTTGAAGGAGCAGCTGGCCCGGGTACGTCAGGGCTTTAAGAAGGCGGTGGACCAGGAGGTGAAGAGCGAACGGACCAAGACGGAGCTGATCACCAATGTGTCCCACGATTTGAAAACGCCCCTGACGGCCATTATCACCTATGTGAATCTGTTGAAGCAGCCGGGGATTACAAAAGAGGAGCAGGACTCCTACATCGATGTGCTGGAGCAGAAGTCCATGCGTCTGAAAGTGCTGATCGAGGATTTATTTGAGGTCAGCAAGGCCAGCAGTGGAAGCGTGAATCTCCATCTGGAGCCGGTGGACCTGGTGAGCCTCATAAAAGAAGTACGGCTGGAGCTTTCCGAGCGCATCGCCGGCTGCGGCGTAGATTTCCGATGGAAGCTGCCGGAGGAAAAAGTGATCGCAAATCTGGACGGCCAGCGGACCTACCGGATTTTTGAAAATCTTCTGGTGAATATTACAAAATATGCTATGCCGAATACCCGAGCTTACGTGACTCTGGAGACTCAGGAGAGATGGGTGGTCATCACCTTGATGAATATTTCTGCGGCGGAGGTGACCGTATCTCCCCAGGAGCTGATGGAGCGGTTTGTCCGGGGAGATGAGTCCCGAAATACGGAAGGCTCTGGTTTGGGCCTTGCCATCGCCAAGAGCTTTACAGAACTGCAGGACGGCACCATGGAATTGTCTGTAGAAGGAGATTTGTTCCGGGTGGTGCTGAGATGGAAGATGATGGAGGAGCCGGCTTCGGAGGGATCAAGAGAAGATTAAGCGAGTTGGAAGCCACCGGAGGAATGTCTTTTCAGGAAAAGGGTTCTGCCGGTGGCCTTTGCTGCTACGGGCACTTAGCACTTGCATCAGGAGGCATCTGACATTCAGGAGGAAGATGAGAAGACGGTAGCCGCATGGTATAAAGAGTGGAGCAAATAGTAGAAAGCTGGAGCATAAGGAATGAAAAAACTGGAGGAGCTGGCAGTAAAATTTCTGCAGAATCAGGAATGCCGTTTGAATATCCGTAAAGCAGGTATTTTCCGGTTTATGGAAGAATACCGTTTTCTGGAGCACAAGCATGTAGAATATGAGATCAATTATATCAGCGCGGGACAGGCGGTTATGCTGATTGAGGGAAAGAAGGTTGAAATCCGCCAGGGACAGTGTGTGATTATTCATCCACAGAAGCGGCATTCCTTCTGGGTCAATTCCAAGGCCGGCTGCCGCTTGACGCAGCTGGAGATGAGTATCGAGATGGATCATCAGGAAGAGGGGTTTTTATCTCGGGATGGCATAGGATGGGATTACTATGTGATACAGGACTGTGAGGAAGTGACGCCTTTGATTGAGCGGATTGCGAGGCTCTACAGAGGGGAGGAAAATGAGTATCAGAAATTTTTGCTAAAAATTTCGGCGGTGGAGCTGATGATTACCCTCAGCTATCATCTGAATCAGAAAGACAAGCGATATTCCCCGGCTATGAGAGACCGGATGAATCTGGCAGTAGAATATATTCAGGAACACTATTCGGACCCCATGGATTTAGAGCAGGTGGCGGAGCATGTGAAGATTAGTTCCCGCTATTTGAGAAAGTATTTTTCTGAGGTTATGGGGATAACCTGTATTCAGTATATTACCAGGCTTCGGATGGAAAAGGCAAAGCAGCTTTTGTGGGAGACGAATAAGACTATTTTGACCATTGCCATTGAATCCGGATATGATAACGCTCAGTATTTCAGCCGGATCTTTAAAAAGACAGAAGGTATGACGCCCAGAGAGTACCGCATGTTATGGCGGGATGAGCGCACCGGGATGGGGATTTCCTTGGAGCAGAATAAGACCTGAATAAAGATAAAATAGAGGATATAAGGGAGAAAAGCTGCCTTAAAAAGGCATTGAACTCCCTTTTTTTCTGCTGTCAGGATATCCGGTCTGGTTCCGAAAAGTTCACATATTTTTCCCTATATTTCCGATTAGTGAAAGAAAAAGAGTGTGCAAAAATTATAATTATTATATAGCAATCGAAGAAAAACTGGCAAAAATGATGAAACAGCAAGAAATCACAATGGAAGATGTTTTTTTATTAATTACATAAACGGAAAAGAGGTTTATGATTATGACAAGATCGAGAAGAAATGAGGGGTGAGCGGATGGAGAGCGTATTGGAATTCAAGAATATTTCCAAATTTTTTCCTGGTGTGAAAGCGCTGGACCATATCAGCTTCAAGGCCTACGGCGGGGAAGTGCTGGCTTTCCTGGGAGAGAACGGGGCAGGGAAATCAACGCTGCTGAAGGTACTAAACGGCGATTATCAGCCGGATGAAGGTAAGTATCTGATCGATGGTGTGGAGAAGCATTTCCAGTCTCCTCATCAGGCTATTGAAGAAGGAATCAGCGTGATCTATCAGGAGCGCCAGATCCTTCTGGAACTGAGCGTGGCAGAGAACATTTTCCTGGGGAGAATGCCTGTCAGCCGGTTTGGGATTATCGATACGGCGAAGGCTAACCGGATGGCGGAAGCGATTATCAAGGATTTCGGTCTTCCCATTTCTCCCACCGCCAAGGTGAAAGATCTGAGCATCGCTTATCAGCAGATGGTGGAGATTATGAAAGCGTACAGCCGGGAAAATCTGAAGGTGATCTGTTTTGACGAGCCTACGGCCAGCTTGAGCGATGCGGAAATCGATGCCCTGTTTGAAATCATTAAAAAGCTGAAGGCGGAGAAAAAGATAGTTATCTATGTTTCCCACCGAATGAACGAAATTCAGAGAATTACGGATAAGGTAGCGATTTTCAAGGATGGAAAGTACGTGGATACGGTAGACACCCATGCAGTGCCGGAAGAACAGCTGATTAAGATGATGGTAGGCCGGGATTTGGGAGATGTCTACAAGAATCTGGATAAGAACAAGGTGATTGGGGACGTCCTTCTTGAAGTCAAGAATGTTTCCTCTGACTATGTAAAACCGGTTTCCTTTACCCTGAGAAAGGGTGAGGTTCTGGGGTTCTCCGGACTGGTGGGAGCGGGACGGACTGAGGTGATGCGGGCCATCATCGGCGCGGATAAAATGCGTACCGGAGAGGTTTATCTGGAAGGAAAGAAGATCGTCAACCACTCTCCCAAAGAAGCTATGGACAATGGAATCGTGCTGGTGCCGGAGGACCGTAAGCTCCAGGGGATTATCTCCAATTTGAGCGTGGAGGGAAATATCAACATTTCTCTGCTGGACAAGAATTCCAATCACTTTGGCATTATCAGTTCCAGGAAAGAGGAAGAGGCTGCCGAGGAGGGAATTAAGCGGTTTAAGATCAAGACTCCTTCCAAGGATAAGAAAATCGTAGAGCTGTCAGGCGGAAATCAGCAGAAATGCATTGTGGCCAGGGGACTTGCCACTAACCCGAAGGTGCTGATTCTGGATGAGCCGACCAAAGGAATCGATATAGGAGCCAAATCAGAATTTTATGAAATGATTTGTGAGTTTGCCAAAAAAGGCTTGGGCGTTATCCTGATTTCCTCAGAGCTTCCTGAGGTAATTGGCCTGTCAGACCGCATTATTGTTATGCGGTCCCTGCAGGTGGCAGGAGAGGTGGAAGCTTCAGAAGCAACCGAAGACCGGCTGCTAAGCTTAGGAATGATAGGAGTGTAGCGAAATGAAAAATAGTGAAAATACGCAGAGCCGGGAAAGCGGCGCAAAAAAGATTATATCTCTGGTGGGAGGAGATAAGCTGGTTTTAATCGGAGCGATTATTGTGGTATTTGTGCTTTTTACCTCCCTGAATAAAAACTTCCTCACATGGGCCAACTTTGTCAATATTCTGGTGGCTGCTTCCCTGATTGGTATGGTGGCAGTAGGACATACATATCTGATTATCGCAGGTCAGAACGACTTGTCCCCAGGCTCCCTGGCAGCTTTCTCAGGGGTGCTGGTGGCGCTGCTGCTGGGGATGGATATTCCTATTGTAATATCGATCCTGATTACCTTGGCGGCGGGAGCAGTAGTTGGTCTGTTTAACGCCTGGATGGTTAATAAGATCAAGCTGGAGGCATTTATCGCCACCTTAGTAACCCAGTCCATCATCCGTGGATTTGCCTATATTATCTGCGGAGGAAAGCCGGTTGCTATCAGCAACCGTGCATTTATTAAAATCGGAACGACCCGTTTCCTGGACATTCCGGTGGCGGTGTGGCTGATGATCGCGGCATTTATCGTCTTCGGATTTATACTGGCAAAGACCAAATTCGGCCGCAGCGTCTACGCCATCGGCGGAAGTTCTGAGGCAGCCAGACTAGCAGGATTAAATCCTCAGAGGATCATTACACTCTGCTTTATCATGATCGGCGTGCTGACGGCTTTGGGCGGCATTGTTTTTGCAGCTAGGATGAATGCCGGACAGCCATCAGCTAACGTGAATCTGGAGTTTGATGCCATTACTGCGGTAATTCTGGGCGGCGTATCCTTTGCGGGAGGCGTTGGAAGCATGGGGGGAACAGTCCTTGGAATCCTGCTGATCCAATCTTTTAATACCGGACTGACCATGGTCAATATCCCTACCTTCTGGCAGTATGTGGCAAGAGGCGGATTGCTGCTCTTTGCCCTGGCCTTTGACTTTATCCGAAAGGAGAGAAGAAACAAAGAGCTTCTGGCAGCAAGCATGCGGAATGCAAAATAAGATTTGTTATAGACACTTCGGTGTAGAAATAGAAAAGAGGAGGAATTCGAAATGAGAAAGATGAAAAAAATGTTGGCACTGACGGCAGCCGCTGTAATGGCAGGCTCCGCATTGGCGGGCTGCTCCGGCGGTTCTGGTGAAACGACAGCTGCTGCCAGCGAGGCGGCAGATACCACGGCAGCGGGGGATGCCAGTGAGGCAGCTTCTGAGGGGGAAGAGGCAGCGGAACCGGCCGGAGACCTGCTGGTGTATGGAATCTATAAAGCCGGAGATCAGACTTGGTTTATCGATGAGGGTGCCGCGGCTCAGAAAGCGGTGGAAGAGGCCGGCGGAGAGTTTATCTTTGTGGATGCGAAAATGAACCCGGAGGAATATTTGAAGGCCATCGACAATGCGATCGCCAACAACGCTTCCGGCATTGTAACCTGTATTCCGGATCAGACGATGTCCCAGGCGGTCATTACCAAGTGTGAGGAAGCCGGAATCCCGGTTGTGGCAGCCGACGATGCTCTGCAGGATACAGATGGCAACAAGCTGGCTCCCTGGGTTGGAATTAACGCCTATGTGATCGGAGAGGCCAACGGAGAGTGGCTGGCCAACTATGCAAATGAGAATAATCTGGTTGGAAACGAGGAAGTGGGACTTCTGTTGATGACCATGGATACCGTTTCCAGCTGCGTACCCAGAGCGGAAGGAGAGCTGGACAAGTTCACTGAGCTGTGCCCGGATTTTGACCAGAGCAAAATCTTTAAGGCTGACTATGACGGAACCACCGACAAGGGCAATACGGCGGCTGCTGCTGTGATCACAGCTCACCCGGAGATTAAGAAATGGCTGGTAACCGGAGCCAATGAAGAGGGATGCATCGGAGCGGTCAGAGCCCTTGAGAGTGCCGGACTGGATAAGGATGCCTGCGTAGTAGGACTTGGCGCCTACATGGCAAAGGACGAGTGGAACAACAAGGGTGCTGACGGTACCTGTATGAAGGCCTCCGCTTACTTCTCTGCGGACTCGGTAGGAGCAGGTTCTGTGGAAGTACTCCTTGATATGATCGCCGGCAAGGACGTTGAGATGGAGAGAGCGGTTGACGCTGTAGTGGTAACACCCGAGACCTACAAGGAGGTTATGGGCTCCTACGCCGAGTAGATCCAAAAAGAATATTCCGGTGATTCTGCCGAAGGACAGAGAATCCAGGGCCGCACAGCAAGCGGCCCTGTTTAGTTATGAGCAGCCCTTCGCCTCTGTTTTCAGGCGTTTGTGTCTATCCCTTCAGTCGATAACTGCTGGGAGTGATCTTTTCACGTTTTTTGAAGGAACTGCAGAATTGGCTTTCCGATGTGAAGCCGGAGTGAAAGGCGATTTCTTTGATGGAAAAATCTGTGGTTTTCAGCAGAAGCTTGGCAAAAGAAAGGCGTGTTGCGATCAGATACTGATAAGGGGTCATGCCTGTTTCTCTGGTAAACATCCGTGTGAAATAAAAGGGGCTCAGGGAAGCTCGTTCCGCCAGCTCCTTTAAGTGGATGGGTTCTGCAAAATGCTCATTGATATAGGTGA
>DWYS01000086.1 GCA_019118585.1 Candidatus Enterocloster faecavium
GGTCAGGCCCCAGTTCTCCTGTACATCCTTTTGGTAGTAGAATACATCCGCATTGCATCCGCCGGTCCCCACTACCACGATCATCTGGTCCGCCTCCTTTGCAGCTTCCAGATTTTCCGGGATGATCTGCCCGTCCCTTACCGGAACTTTTTGGGTTTTCTCCTCCGCCATGACAATGCCCGGTCCCGTCATCGCATCATCCTGTTTTACCTGACCTGCGCCAAAGCTGCAAGTCGTTATGGAGGCCGCCGCTGCCAGCCCCAGAACAGCTGCCATTCCATATCTTCTCTTCATCATTTTTCTGTTCCTCTGTTTTTCTGATTTTTTAAGCCTTTTACTGGTTTCCATTATACGGGAAAACGGTGGAAAAATATAGGAAAATATTCTTACGATTTTGATCTTTCTTAAAAAAGAGATTTCCGGAAAGCTCCGAAAATCTCTTTTCATTTGATTGATCAGCCTTTTACCACCAGATTGATAATCCGGCCAGGCACATAAATTTCTTTTACCACGGTTCCGTTCAGCCGGTCCGCCACCGCTTCCTTTCCTGCTGCAATGGCTTCCTCCTTGGCTACGTCTGCCGGCAGGCTGATGACCGCTCTGGTCTTTCCATTGACCTGAACCGCAATCTCCACCTCGTCGTCCTTCATAGCCTCCTCGTCAAACTCCGGCCAGGAAGTGTGGAACACGCTGTCGGTTCCGCCCAGCTGCTGCCAAAGCTCCTCACCCATATGGGGCGCAAAGGGAGCCAGCAGAATCACGAAGGTTCTCAGGGTCTCCTTGTCGATCCCTCCCTCCTTCTTGGCCAGGTCGATAAGCTTGTTGTTGTACTCCATAAAGCCGGAAACAACGGTGTTCAGGCTGAACTGGTTGAATCTCTGCTCAATGTCGTAAACCAGCTTGTGGCGGATCTTCAGCATCTCCTTGGTGGGCTCGATGTCCTTGTCCTTGCTGTCCATCACCAGATTCCAGAAACGGTTCAGGAAACGGGAAACACCTTCAATTCCCCGGTCATCCCACTCTGCATCCAACTCCGGCGGTCCTACGAAAAGCTCATAGAGCCGCAGGGAATCACAGCCATAATCTCTTACCAGATCATCCGGTGAAACCACATTGCCCTTGGACTTGCTCATCTTGATGCCGTTCTTTCCGGTAATCATGCCCTGGTTGAACAGCTTGGTAAAGGGCTCGTCAAAGTCAATGACGCCGATGTCGCAGAGGAACTTGGTGTAGAATCTGGAGTAGAGCAGATGGAGGACCGCATGCTCTACGCCGCCGATATACATATCCACCGGCAGGTACTTGTCTGCCTTCTCTCTGGATACCAGCTCCTTGTCGTTGTGATTGTCCACATACCGCAGGAAGTACCAGGAAGAGCCTGCCCACTGGGGCATGGTGTTGGTCTCACGCTTCGCGGGAGCGCCGCATACCGGGCAGGTGCAGTTGACCCAGTCGTCAATGGCTGCCAGAGGAGATTCTCCGGTACCTGTGGGCTGATAGCTCTCCACCTCCGGAAGCTTTAAGGGCAGCTCCTCCTCCGGTACGGGAACGCAGCCGCACTTGGGACAGTGGATGATCGGGATGGGTTCTCCCCAGTAACGCTGACGTGAGAATACCCAGTCTCTTAATTTATAATTGACGGTCTTGCGGCCAAAGCCCTTCTCCTCGATCATATGGGGAGCTTCCTTTTTCAGAACAGCGGATTCCATTCCGTTCCATTCGCCGGAATTAATCATGATGCCGCTGGCCTCCGTGTAGGCTTCCGTCATATTTTCAATTTCCTTGCCGTCCTTGGCAATTACCTGGACAATGGGAAGACCGAACTTCTTGGCAAACTCAAAGTCACGGTCATCGTGTGCAGGCACGCACATGATGGCGCCGGTTCCGTAATCTGCCAGCACATAGTCGGACAGCCAGATGGGCGTCTTGGCGCCGTTTAAGGGGTTGATGGCATAGCTTCCGGTAAATACGCCGGTCTTTTCCTTGGCCTGCATCCGGTCCACGTTGGAGCGCATGGAGGAGTCGAAGATATATTTCTCAACTGCCTCTCTGGTCTCATCGGTGGCCAGGCTCTTTGCCAAAGGATGCTCCGGTGCCAGCACCATGAAGGTTGCGCCGTAGAGGGTATCCGGTCTTGTGGTGTAGACCGTAATCTTCTCCTCCCTGCCGTCGATGGGGAAATCCACCTCAGCGCCGTAGGATTTTCCAATCCAGTCGGTCTGCATCTTCTTAACCTTCTCCGGCCAGTCCAGCTTATTCAGATCATTTAACAGACGCTCTGCGTAAGCGGTGATCTTTAACATCCACTGGCGGAGGTTCTTCTTGGTTACGGGAGTGCCGCAGCGCTCGCAGCAGCCGTTGACTACCTCCTCATTTGCCAGGCCGGTCTTGCAGGAAGGACACCAGTTGATGGGGAACTCCTTCTCATAGGCCAGGCCGTGCTTGAACATCTGGACAAAAATCCACTGAGTCCATTTATAGAAGGAGGGATCCGTTGTGTTGACCTCCATATCCCAGTCGTAGATTGCTGCGATCTGCTGGATCTGGCGTTTGATATTCTTGATGTTTTCCGCTGTGGACTTAGCCGGATGAACGCCCATCTTAATGGCGTAGTTCTCCGCCGGAAGTCCAAAGGCATCCCAGCCCATGGGATGGATCACGTATTTGCCCTTCAGCAGCTGGTAGCGGCTCCATACATCGGAGATCACGTATCCTCTCCAGTGTCCTACGTGAAGTCCGCTGCCGGATGGGTAGGGAAACATATCCAGACAATAGTATTTTTCCTTTTTCCCGTCGTTGACGTTGATGGGATGCTTCTCCCAGTTTTCGCGCCATTTCTTCTCGATGGCGCTGTGGTTGTACTGCGTTGCCATTGCTTTCGTTCCTCCAAATTCGTGTTCGGGACCGTGCCGGTAAACAAAAAGCCTGCGTCTCTTATCTGTTACAAGAGACGCAGGCCAAAGTCCCGCGCGGTACCACTCTGTTTCACGCTGCTCCCAGGAACAGGAGCGCATGCCCTTAACTCCCTGTAACGGTGGGGTTCCGTCCTGTCCTACTTGTCTTCCGTTCGGCAGGCTGCTCCGGGACCAGTTGGGCCGGCTCTCTCCACCGGCTCACACCATCCGCCGGCTCTCTGAAGGATCGGGTCTGCTTACTATTTCCCTTCATTGCATTTGTGCTGGATACTAATTTAGCATATCCCGTCCCTGCTGTCAATGAAATTCAAAGATTGTTATTTTTTTATCAATTATATTGTTTTTTGTAAAATTTATGATATACTACTACAAAATTCAAGTAATGCCAGGGTCAAAAGGCTAAAAATCTCATGCGGGCCTGCCTGCATACAGTCTTTTGCCCCTCCCATCTTCAGGTAAAATACAGACGGAGGAAATCAAAATGGAAAATATGGAGCACAAGAACCTGACCTTGCTGACGGACCTTTACGAGCTCACCATGATGCAGGGGTATTTTAAGGAAAAGGACGCAAATGAAACCGTAGTCTTTGACATGTTCTACCGCAACAATCCCCACGGCAACGGCTTTGCCATATGCGCAGGGCTGGAGCAGGTGATTGAGTACATCGAAAATCTTCGCTTTTCCAGCGACGACATCGCCTATCTGCGCAGCCTGAAGCTTTTTGACGAGGACTTTCTGGAATATCTCCGGGACTTCCGCTTTACCGGTGATATCTACGCCATTCCCGAGGGAACGGTGGTATTTCCAAGGGAACCCCTGGTAAAGGTAGTTGCCCCGATCATGCAGGCCCAGCTGATCGAGACTGCTCTTTTAACCCTGATCAACCATCAGAGCTTAATTGCCACCAAGGCCGCCCGGGTCATCCACGCAGCAAAGGGAGACGGTGTGATGGAATTCGGACTCCGCAGAGCCCAGGGGCCGGATGCCGGCATCTACGGCGCAAGAGCCGCCATGATCGCCGGATGCATCGGAACCTCCAATGTCCTGGCCGGCAAGATGTTCGATGTCCCCGTCAAGGGCACCCACGCCCACAGCTGGATCATGAGCTTCCCGGATGAGCTCACCGCCTTCCGCACCTACGCCAAAATTTATCCCTCCGCCTGCATCCTTCTGGTGGATACCTACGACACCTTAAATTCCGGCGTTCCCAACGCGATCCAGGTATTTAAGGAAATGCGGGAAGCAGGAATCCCCTTGACCTTCTACGGAATCCGTCTGGACAGCGGCGATTTGGCTTATCTGTCCAAAAAGGCCAAACAGATGCTGGATGAAGCCGGCTTCAGCGATGCCGTCATCTCTGCCTCCAACGATCTGGATGAGGATTTGATCAGCAGCCTGAAGGCCCAGGGAGCTGCCATTAACTCCTGGGGCGTGGGGACCAACCTGATCACCTCCAAAGACTGCCCCTCCTTCGGAGGCGTTTACAAACTGGCCGCTGTCAAGGAGAAAAACGGGGACGGCTTTATTCCCAAGATCAAGCTGTCGGAGAATGCGGAAAAGATTACGAACCCGGGCAACAAGACCATTCAGCGGATCTACAGCAAGGACACCGGAAAGATCATCGCGGACCTGATCTGCCTGGTGGGAGAAAAATTCAGCACGGAAAACTCTCTTCTCCTCTTTGACCCCATCCAGACATGGAAGAAGACCTTCCTGGCCCCCGGCACCTATACCCTGCGGGAACTGCTGATCCCGGTATTTTTAGGCGGCAAATGCGTTTATCATTCTCCGAAGGTAATGGAGATCCAGTCCTACTGCAAAAAAGAGCTGGATACCCTGTGGGATGAATCCCGCCGCCTGGTCAACCCCCACACGGTACATGTGGACTTATCCAACCAGCTGTGGCATATGAAGAAACAGCTTCTGGACACCTACCACCATGAAATCGGATAAGGCTTCCTCCCGGAAGATCCAGTGGGGCGGACTCCCCTTCCACTCCCTTAGCTGGGACCTGCAGCAGCGTTTCGGGAAAAAGCTGTACAAGCTTTCCTTGGACGGGGGCATGACCTGCCCCAACCGGGACGGAACGCTTGGAAGGGGAGGCTGCATTTTCTGCAGCGCGGGAGGCTCCGGCGACTTTGCTGCTCCCCGCCAGGAAGATCTGAACCTCCAGATCCAAGAGGCAAAAGCGCAGATTGCAGGGAAAGCAAAGGACCTGGAGCCTCCCTCCTATATTGCCTATTTCCAGTCCTATACCAATACCTACGCTCCCCTTGATCATCTGGAAAAACTGTTTTTTGCGGCTGCCGCTCATCCGGATACAGCTGTCCTTTCCATCGCCACCCGGCCCGATTGTCTGGCCGAGCCGGTCATCGCCCTCCTCTCAAAGGTCAATCAGATCAAACCTGTGTGGGTGGAACTGGGGCTTCAGACCATCCATGAGGATACTGCTTCTTTTATACGCCGGGGCTACCAGCTGCCCGTTTTTGAGGACGCCTGCCGCCGCCTGAAGGAAGCAGGCCTTGAAACCATTGTCCATGTGATCTTAGGCCTTCCCGGCGAAGATGCTGCCCGCAGTCTGGAAACCGTCTCCTATCTGGCAGACCGCAGGCTGGGGGACGGCATCAAGCTGCAGCTTCTTCACATATTAAAGGGAACGGACTTAGGGCAGCTCTACCTGCAGGATCCGTTCCCCCTCTATACCATGGAAGAATATATCGATTTGGTTGTTGACTGTGTGGAACTGCTTCCTCCGGAAATGGTCATCCACCGTCTTACCGGCGATGGTCCCAAAGACCTTCTCATTGCTCCTCTGTGGAGCCGCCGGAAGCGTCTGGTGCTGGGAAGCCTCTACAAACGCTTCAGAGAGCGAAACACCTGGCAGGGACGTCTTTACGAAGGGCCGGTCTCCTAATACTGGGAGACCGGCTGTACTTCTCCCTGTTCATCAATGGTTACCCCGTAGGAGATGCCTGTTATGTAGCTGTAAAATTCTTCTTTCTCCCCATCCTCCGTCAGCGCTCTCGTATATCCGGCCCCAGAGGTCCCCGGGATCAGCGTCAGCTTCTCCTGCCCGCTCCCCAGTTCCGCCTTCAGTAGAGCCGTTCTCGGAATGCTGCTTCCGAATACAAAATTCCCCAGACTATAGATGATCGGCTTTCCTTTATAATACTCGATTCCCTGAAGTACATGGGGATGACTTCCCACTACCAGGTCCGCACCGGCATCAATGTACTGTTTGCCCATGGCCCTCTGATATTCCTCCGGGTGCTCCGCCCGCTCAATTCCCCAGTGAACGTAGACCACCACATAGTCGCAGTTCTGGTCCAGCTTTTCAATCTCCTGAATGGTCATGGACGGGTCATAGGTTACCAGCATCCCAGGCTTTGAGGAGGAAGCGTTCCAGGATGTCTCCGGTATCACCCTGGAAGCTCCCAGAAATCCGATGGTCTTTCCCTGAAGCTCCACGATCACAGGCTTCTTCGCCTCCTCCAGATTCCGCCCTGCCCCCACGTGAGAAATTCCTGCTCCGTCCAGGGTGTCCAGGGTATCTACCAGGGCGTCCGTTCCAAAATCCAGGGCGTGATTGTTGGCCAGCGTCACCAGGTCAATCCCCATCTCCTGAAAAATGGATACCCTCTCCGGAGGCAGACGGAATGTATACTGCTTATCCGGCGCTGCCTCCCCCCTGGTGCTGAAGGGAAATTCTTCATTGACCATAAACAGGTCCGCCTTCTGAATTTCCTCCAGCAGGTTCTGGTCCACCACACCGGTGATCCCCCCTCCTGACTGATAGGCGTTCAGCACATGGTCAGACAGCAGCACGTCCCCCGCAAAGAGCAGCGTGACGGCTTCTTCCGGTTCCGGCCATCCGGCAGATGTTTCTTCCTGGTACACGGCAGATGGCTCTGTCTGCACAGCCATCTGCTCCGTTTCTTCCGGAAGGCTGGCTTTCTCTCCTTTCTTTTCCCCTTCGGAAACAGCCATGGTTTCTACCTTCTCGTAGGAACCATAGACACCTTTTCCAATCAATAGTCCCAAAACTGCAATCAAAAGGATTCCCAGCAGGGCGGCCGCCGCGGCCACTGTGCCTTTTCCC
This sequence comes from Candidatus Enterocloster faecavium, assembly GCA_019118585.1. Classification (GTDB taxonomy): domain Bacteria; phylum Bacillota; class Clostridia; order Lachnospirales; family Lachnospiraceae; genus Enterocloster; species Enterocloster faecavium. The sequence goes on from DWYS01000086.1 coordinate 7,016, forward strand.
TTCATCGTTCCCGTCCATCCTTTCCCAAGCTGTTTTCTGATCCGCTAAAAAGCAAGAACAATACCGCCGTCCCCGGCGTAAAGAGTCGCCACTCCCGCTGTCTCGGTGATCACGATCCTTCCGAATCTGGCAAGGGAGCAGAGCTGCTCTTTTACAAATTCCGCCCGCTGGCGGTTATTGCAGTGGGCAATCACCGCGGTTTTCTTCAAGGTGTCTCCCCCTTTGGAAACCGCAATGGCACACATGCGCTGCAGGGCTTTGCTCATACCCCTGGCCTGGTCCAGCTTCACAATCGTGCCCCGGTCCGCTCCCATCACCGGCTTGATATTCAGGGCAGTGGCAAAAAATGCCTGAAGACCGGAAAGACGGCCGTTTTTTCGCAGGGTTTCCAGGGTCTCCAGCACAAAATAAGTATTCATACGGTCCCGGTACTCCAGCGCCTGAGAGAGAACCTCGTCCGCCTCCAGTCCTGCCTCGCAGAGTCCCTGAATATAAAGGGCCACCGCCATCTGTCCGGAGGAGGCGGAAAGGGAATCGATCACTTCCACCCGGGAGCCGGTCTCCCCCTTCTCCTGCAGCTCCTCCTGGTACATCTGGCTGGCTGCTGCCGCCGAATTGTAGGAACCGCTGAGGTGGCAGGACATGGTGATCACGAAAATCACATCGGTTCCGGCCTGGCGGTACTTCTCCAAAAACAGCTCCGGCGATGGGCAGGCTGTTTTGGGACACTGCGGGCAGGCCTTTACCATAGAAAGAAACCCAGCCTGATCAAAATGCTCATCATCCGCCACGATCTGATCTCCCACCTGCAGGGTCAAAGGGACCGTTTCAAATCGGGAATCCTGCTTCATGTCCTCCGTCAGATCCAGGCAGCTGTCGCCGATAATCTTATAGGTCATAGTGTTTCCTCCGCTCATCATCACATTATGTAGTATTCATTACTACTTATTATATCATGACTGCTCCCTATGTCAATCCGGAACCCTGGAAAAACTGTGGAAAATAGCGGAAATAGTGGAAATTCCGAAAAAAGGCCCGGAAGCCTTCGCTCCCGGACCTTCGGCCGTTCGGCCGCTCTGTCCTCAATCTTTCTTTTCTCCTGACAGCAGCATCATAATTTCATTGCTGCGCTCCACAAAGGCAGTCATCCGCTCCGGGCTCAAGGGTCCGTGGCTCAGACTTGCCAGGTCATAAAGCTGCTGGCAGATCTTCACTGTATTCGCCTCGTCCTTATGGCTGAGCACATACTGCACAAGCGGATGATTGGCATTTAACACCAGGGTTTCCCCGGCTCCTCCGAAGATGGAGGGATCCATGCCGCCCATGCTGTACATCTTCATCATATCCTGCATCCGGCGGGTATCCTCGGAAACCGTAATCATGGAGGCAACCTTCTCGTTCTTCATCTTCTCAACCTTGATTTCCAGCTTGTCATTGTTTAAGTTCTTCTTGAAAATCTCGGTCAGTTCCTTGGAGGTATTCTTGAACTCCTCATCATCCTCCTTCACCTCTTCCTTGAAGGCGGCATTCAGATCCGTATCGATGCGCAGGAACTTCACTCCCTCATGCTTCTGTTCCACCTTACTGATAAAGGGATTGTCAATATTGTGCGGCAGAAGCACCGCATCGATCCCCTCGCTCTTAAAGAGGTTGATGTACTGGCTCTGCTCCTTCTCATCGGTTACATAGAAGATGGTATTCTCATGCTTCTCCTTATTTTCCTCCAGGCAGTCCTTAAAGGTCAGATACTTGCCCTCCAGGTTCTTAAAGAGGATATAATCCCCCATCTTCTCCGCAAACTTCTCGTCCTTGATGTAGCCGAACTTGATGAAGGGAGCAATGTCATCCCAGTATTTCTCATAGTTCTCACGGTCGGTCTTGCACATGCCGGAAAGCTTGTCCGCCACCTTCTTGGTAATGTAGTCGGAAATCTTCTTTACAAAGCCATCGTTCTGCAGAGCGCTTCTGGAAACATTTAAGGGCAGGTCCGGACAGTCGATGACGCCCTTTAAGAGCATCAGGAATTCCGGAATAACTTCCTTGATGTTGTCAGCGATGAATACCTGGTTGTTATACAGCTTGATGGTTCCCTCCAGGCTGTCATACTCCATATTGATCTTGGGGAAGTAGAGAATTCCCTTTAAATTGAAGGGGTAGTCCATGTTCAGATGAATCCAGAACAGCGGCTCCTTGTAATCCATAAAGACCTTCCGGTAAAATGCCTTGTACTCCTCATCGGTACACTCATTGGGATGCTTGTTCCACAGAGGATTCACATCGTTTAAGGGTACGGGGCGCTTTAAAATCTTATACTGCTCTCTGGCCGGCTCCACCTCCACAGTCTCCTTGGTGCCGTCTTCCTTCTCTTTTTCTTCGGTCTTGGCCGGCTCCATCACCGTCTCCACTACCGTATCTTTATCTGTCAGCTCATCCTTCTCAATGGTTTCGTACTGGGGCTCCGCCGTCTCGTTTGTCAGATAGATGGGTACAGGCATAAAGGAGCAGTACTTCTCCAGCACTTCTCTGGCCCGGTACTCATTGCAGAACTCGTGGCTGTCCTCGTTCAGATACAGGGTGATCGTGGTTCCCACCTGGCTCCTGTCGCCATCGGTCATCTCAAAATCAATTCCGCCCTCAGACTCCCAATGAACCGGCTTCGCATCCTTCTGGTAGGAGAGGGTATCGATGGTCACCTTATCTGCTACCATAAAGGCCGAATAGAATCCAAGACCGAAGTGACCGATGATCTGGTCCTCGTTGGCTTTGTCCTTATATTTTTCCATGAAATCCTGGACACCGGAAAATGCGATCTGGTTGATATACTTGTCAACCTCCTCCTCCGTCATGCCCAGGCCGTTATCGGAAATTTTGATGGTTTTCTCGTTGGGGTTTACCGCTACCTGAATCTGGTATTCCACATCCTCAGGCTTCTCATACTCTCCCATCAGCTCCAGTTTTTTTAATTTGGTGATCGCATCGCTGCCGTTGCTGACCAGTTCCCGGTAGAAAATATCGTGGTCGGAATACAGCCACTTCTTAATGACCGGAAATATATTCTCGCTTGTAATAGACAAACTGCCTTTTTTCGACATAATCAATCCGCCTCTTTCTTCCATAATATATTCATATCCTACATTCTAGTACCATCCTCCGAAAAAGTCAACAAAAAATTAGCACTCATTTGAAATGAGTGCTAGTAAGTCACTGTTTTTCCGCTGTAAATACTGCTGCTGTTCTTCCTTTCAGGCGGCAGCCATCTCCCAAAACGGGGCGCTCCGCTCCCGCATAGCAGCCGGCTTTACTGCCGTCCCCGTATGTATCCACATTCAGCAGCCAGTGCATATAGCGTGGAATTTTCGGAAGGCTGATGGACACTTCCTCCCAGTGGGTGTTGATGGCCAGATAAACCACATCGTCCTGTCCCTTTTCCTTGTCATATCCGGCATAAAGGATTCCCATAAAGGTGCTCTGATCGTTCATCTCCTGGGCCTCGCCGCCTGTACCGCAGATTCGGACTGACTCCAGGCCGCAGACCGCCTTCGGGAGGCTGCGGCGGATAGCTGGATGCTCCATGCGCAGGGCAATCATAAAGCGGAAAAATTCAAACATATCCAGATGTTTTTCCAGGTTCGACCAATCCAGCCAGGAAATCTCGTTGTCCTGACAGTAAGGATTGTTGTTGCCGAACTGGGTATTGCAGAATTCATCGCCGGCCAGAAACATGGGGGTGCCCCTGCTGCACATCAAAACCGCGCAGGCATTGCGGATCATCCGCATGCGGAGCCTCATTACCTCCAGATCGCTGGTATCCCCTTCAAATCCGCAGTTCCAGCTGCGGTTGTCATCGCTTCCGTCCGTATTGTTCCATCCGTTTGCCTCGTTGTGCTTGCGGTTGTAGGAATACAGGTCATAAAGAGTAAATCCATCGTGGCAGGTGACAAAATTCACAGAGGAATTATACCCGGCGTATCCGCCCTCATACAGATCCATGGAGCCGGTAATCCGCATAGCCGCCTCCCTGGCCGCCCAGGGACCGCATTTCAGGAAATCCCTCAGGGTATCCCGGTATTTCCCGTTCCATTCCGCCCACCGCTGCCAGGCCGGAAAGCGTCCCACCTGGTAAAGCCCTCCCGCATCCCAGGCTTCGGCGATCAATTTGACATTTCCCAGCACCGGGTCAAAGGCCAGCCGCTTCAAAAGAGGCGGATTATTCATGGGCGAGCCGTCCTCATTCCGTCCCAGAATACTGGCCAGGTCAAAGCGGAAGCCGTCCACCCGGTAGTTTACCGTCCAATACCGCAGACATTCCACGATCATCTGCTGGACAATGGGATGGTTGCAGTTTAAGGTATTGCCGCAGCCGCTGAAATTGTAATAATAGCCGTCCGGCGTCAGCATATAGTAAATACTGTTGTCAAATCCCTTAAAGGAAAATACCGGTCCCTTCTCATTCCCCTCCGCAGTGTGGTTGAACACCACATCCAGGATCACCTCGATCCCGTTGTCGTGAAGGCTCTTGATCAGCTGCTTCAGGGCCATCCCTTCCCGGTTGTACTCCAATGCCGCCGTATAGCTGGTATTGGGAGCAAAAAAACTTACCGTGTTGTAGCCCCAGTAGTCCAGAAGCTTTCTCCCGTCCACCTCCCGGACATTCATGGTCTCATCAAATTCAAACACCGGCATCAGCTCCACCGCATTGATGCCAAGCTGCTTCAGATAGGGAATCTTCTCCTCCAGCCCTTCAAAGGTTCCGGGATGCTCCACCCTGGAAGAGGAATGGCGGGTGAACCCCCGGACATGGAGCTCATAGATGACCAGCTCGCTCATCTCCCGGGAGGACTGAGGCATATCGCCCCAGTCAAAGTTATTCTTCACGACCCGGGCATGGTATGTTTTGGTCCGGTTTTCCCCCCAGAGGCGCATCCCCGTCACCGCCTTGGCATAAGGGTCCAGCAGAATCTTTTTCTTATCAAAGATCAGGCCCCTGGCCGGATTCCAGGGACCATCTACTGAGTAGGCGTATTCAAAATCTTCTATGTTCAGGCCGAAAACGATCATGGAGTAGACCTTTCCGATCTTGTACTCCTCCGGAAACGGAAGGACCGCGTAGGGTTCCTCCTCCTCACGGTGGAACAGGAGCAGGGAACAGCCTGTGCCGTAGTGGGTGTGGACTGTAAAATTCACCCCGTTCTGAAGCAGGGTTGCCCCATTGATATCGTAAAGTCCCGGCCGGACGGGGAAACCATTGATTTCCCCCAGAGGGATCATGGACACCGGCAGAGTGTGGACCGCTTCCTGATTCATCAACTTTATCACGCCTCCTTCATCAGGGGAGAAAATCCCGCACCTTTTTGCTCTTGGACGGATTTCTCAGCTTGCGCAGGGCAGCCGTTTCAATCTGGCGGATCCGTTCCCTGGTTACCTTAAAGCGCTTGCCCACTTCCTCCAACGTCATAGGCTTTCCTGTCTCCAGGCCAAACCGGAGAATGATCACCTCCCGCTCTCTTGGGCTCAGTCCTGCCAGCATCTCGTCGATCTCCTCCCGCAGCAGGAAGCTCTCCGCCTTGTCCTCCGTGGACTCATTGCTGTCATCCGCCACAAAATCTCCCAGGCTGGAACCGTCCTCATCTCCTACCGGCGTCTCCAGGGACACCGTATCCCCGGAAGCCTGAAGAAGCTCCGTCACCCTTTTGCGGGGCATGCCCAGGTTCTCCGCCAGCTCATCTACGGACGGCTCCCTTCCCAGGCTTACGGATAAGTTCCTCTGAGCCCTGCGAATCCGGTTTACCGTCTCCACCATATGAACAGGCAGCCGGATGGTCCTGGACTGGTCTGCCAGCGCCCTGGTAATGGCCTGCTTGACCCACCAGGTGGCATAGGTGCTCAGCCGGTATCCTTTGGTGTAGTCAAACTTTTCCACCGCCCGCATCAGCCCGATGTTTCCCTCCTGGACCAGGTCCAGAAAGCTCATGCCCCGGCCGGTGTAATGCTTTGCGATGCTGACCACCAGACGCAGGTTGGCCTCCACCAGCTTTTTCTGGGCATCCATGTCCCCGGCCGCTTTTTTCTTGGCCAGCTCATACTCTTCCTCAGCCGAGAGCAGAGGGATGGAGCCGATCTCTTTCAGATACTCCCGTATAGGGTCCCCTACGCCTACACCTTCCAGGATCCGGTTTAAGCGGTCCGGGTCCTCCATGGAACCTTCTTCCTGTTCGTCCCCGGCATAATTCTCGTCAAAATCATCGTCCTCCAGGAGTACATCCTCTGGTCCGTCCTCCGGCGTTTCCACCCGGACTCCCTTATACTCCAGGGCGCTGTAAACCTGCTCCAGTTCCTCAGGCGTCACCTTCAAATCTCCAAGCTGGTCCAGCACCTCCGTCGGCTCCAGGATATTTCCCTTGGCCGCAGCTGCCTGGCAAAGCTTTTCCACACGCTCCTTCAACACCTTTTTCTCCATGATCCTTCCGTCCTTTCCCCTCCTGTTAAAGGAGAGACTGCCTCCTCCTGGGAGAAGTTAAAACCCTTGCTGTCCCGTACATGCAATTCCCATCTTTTTGAGCAAAAGCTCTCCCTGCCGGTCCCACTCCTGCTCGATGGTTTTATCCAGAGTAAAAATTTTCAGCGAAAGACCTGTTACGCAATAGAGTGTACTGTCCTCGTACCGAATATTCAGGTACAATGCCGGCAGATTTTCCTGCTCCAAACCCAATCTGGAACAGAATTCCTCTGTCTGCCTGCCGGAAGCCTGCAGTACAATCCCAAATCGCTCCGGCAGTCTTTTTCCTTTGATCAAATCAAAAAAATGGGGACGCCAAAGTTTCCAGGGCGCATAGGTCCCCTCCCCCAGCTCTTCCAGCTCCTGGGGCAGAAAATACCCCCTGTGAAGCCGGCCGTCAACGGAAACCGTGCCAAAGGTGACAATCTCCGCCTCCTTCAGCAAAAATCCGTCAAAGCTTTCTTTTATAAAGAGCTGGCTGGTGAAATTCTTCACATCCTCTATTTTAATCGCCACCATCGCTGCTTATCACTCCGATATTAGAATCAACAGTACCATTATACTTTTTTTGACTATGTCCGTCAAATGATTTTCGTGTAAACCAGATGCAGATCATATTTTGATTTTCCCCTCTTGACATTTGTGTTACACAAACGTTTATGATTCATCTCGGCGCAGGATCCTGCGCACTCCAATTCATATGGAACGTTTTTTAGGAGGAAACAATTTCATGATCGAACTAAAACAAGTAACAAAGCAGTACCGGCAGACGACGGTGCTAAGCAGCATCACGCTGTCCATCGATGAACCGGGGATCTACTGTCTGCTGGGCAGAAACGGAGCAGGCAAAACCACCCTGCTCAAGTCCATCGCCGGATATCAAAACATCACAAAAGGCGTTATCAAGATTGACGGCAGGACCATCTCCACATCTGCTCTGGATACGGGCGTCAGCTACATTGAAAACTTCGCGAAGCATTTTAATCTCCCGGTGCACAGGCTTCTGCAGGCCGCATCTCAGGTAAATCCCGACTTTGATCACGACTTCGCCCTGAAAATGATGGAACGTTTTGAACTGGACGGCAAAAAGAAATTCCGCCAGCTCTCTCTTGGCATGAAAACCATGGTCTCCACCATCATCTGCCTGGCAAGCAGCCGGAAGGTTATCCTGCTGGACGAGCCGGTTCTCGGCTTTGACGCCATTATGCGGGTGGAGTTTTACGAGCTGCTGAAGGAAAGCGTTCAGAAACACCCGCGGATCATCATTGTATCCACCCATATTATCGAAGAAATCGCCAGGACCATTCAAAAGCTGATCATCATCGACAAGGGGAGCATCCGCTTCTTTGATACCCTGGAATCGATTCATCCGATGTCTTTACAGGATTTCTTCATCCAAACGGTAGGTCATAAAGGAGGTGCGGCAAAATGAGTCCTGTTTTTGCGATTGTGAAGCGTTTGCTTGCCAGCAATAAAATCTGTTTCATCCTGACGGCTCTCGTGGCGGTCTGCGCCACCTCTTCCGGAGACGTTGTTTTAAGCAACGGAAATTATACATGGCTCCTTGCGGTCCTTACCCCCTTCTTTTTTGTATGTTACGATTTTACAAAATTCATGCATTTGGGTGCCAGCAAAAAAGACTACTTCATCGGCTGCCTGGCCGGCTACGGATTCCTGGCCCTCTGCATCTCTGTTCTCAACACACTCATCCATCAGTTCCTGGACCCTATAGTCCCAGCCCGGACCGTCATCAATCTGATGGATGTATGCGGCTGGACGGAAAACGGAGTATTGGCTGCCGAATTCCAGCAGATGTGCTTTTTGCTGCTGGCAATGATTTTTCTCCATGTACTGTTATCCATGCAGGCCCATTGGTATGGATGGCTGACCGACGTTCTGCTGGCCGCTGTGATTTGCGTATTTACGCCCATTGCACCCTTACGCGGGATTTTGGCCGGGTTTTTCCGCCTCATCATGCTGAACGGCAGCGCGCCTCTCCACATTGGAATCTGTCTGGTGCTGAGCGCCGGTCTGGCCCTGGGCGGGATTGCGGTCTTAAAACATAAAACATTATAATTTCTCTGACTCAAAAGCGTATTCATCCTCCCACATACACCTGCGCTTCATAAGTCCACTGAAGGATACCGGACACTACAATCAGCTGCACGGTAAAGTCCGGCTCCGCGCCGTATTTGGTCCGGGCGATGCCCGTCAGCTCCTCCAGCGTCCGGGTCCTGTTTTCCTCGGTGCAGCTGGCGCAGAGGTATTTTCCTTTTGGCAGCTTTTTAAGTCCGGCTGTATCCTCATAACGGGTGCAGACGGCAAACAGCCTCGCCCTTCCATTTTCCGTGTATATACCGGCCAAATCCTCAAAGGAAAATTTTTCTTTTAAGGCCAAAGGAAGCTTGTCGTAAAAATGGCCGAGATAATTCCACAGGTTCTCAAGAGCCGGCTCTTTAAGCGTATCGGAAAGCAGAATCACCCGCTCCGGGTAATCTTTAAGGCTCACTTGATTGAGCTTCTGCCGCCCTTTCAATTTCTTTTCATAGTCTGCTTTTGCCAGCTGGATTTTTGATTTGCTGTACTGAAGGGCCGCTATTTTTTCGTCCGCCTTCCGTTCGGCCTGCGCTAAAAATTCCACGATTTTTTCAAGGTCATCGTATTCCAGAACATTTTTGATTTCCTGAAGGGGCAAATCCATCAGCTGCAGGGCCCGGACCGTGTTTAACCGGACCAGGTCCTGCTGGGTGTAATAGCGGTAATTCGTCCATTCGTCCTTTTTGCTTGGCTTCACCAGGCCGATGCGGTCGTAGTGGCGCAGGGTTTCGCTGGTAGTGTGGACCGCTTT
>DWYS01000087.1 GCA_019118585.1 Candidatus Enterocloster faecavium
CCTGGTTGACGGAGAGATTGATATTGCTGATTAGGTGAAGATTTTTCATTAATCCTAGGAATGGAGAGTTTGAAAATAACTCTCCATTTATTCCAATATCCCATGTTTAGGAGGATAAGTTGATCTATGAAAGAAAATATATATGCGCTGCAAATGCAGGACATTACGGTAGAATTTCCGGGTGTTTTGGCGAATGATCATGTCAGTATCGACTGCAAAAAGGGCGAGGTACTGGGACTTTTAGGAGAAAACGGAGCAGGAAAAACGACGCTGATGAATGTTTTGTATGGCTTGTATCCTCCTACCAGCGGAAAGATTCTCTTGGATGGAGAAGAAGTGAAAATCGGTTCTCCTTCTGAAGCAATCGCACATGGAATCGGCATGGTACATCAGCATTTTAAACTGGTGGATACCCTTTCGGTGATTGAGAATGTAATTCTTGGAATGCCCAGTAAAAAGCAGCATCTGGATTTGGAACCGGCAAAAAAGAAATTGCTGGAGCTGTGCGAAGAGTATGAACTTTACGTGGATCCGGATGAAGTGATTTGGCGTTTGTCCGTAGGAAAACAGCAGTGGGTAGAAATTTTAAAAGCTCTGTACAGAGACTGCAAAGTTCTGGTACTGGACGAGCCTACCGCAGTTTTGACCCCGGCGGAGAGCGACCAGCTTTGTAATGCAATCCGGCATATTACGGAAAAAGGACGCTCGGTTATTTTTATCAGCCATAAACTTCGGGAAGTCATTCAGATTACAGACAGGGTTACGGTAATTCGGGATGGAAAATTAATCGGTACCGTAGATACAAAGGATGCGACCCAGCTTACGCTGGCGCAGATGATGGTAGGCCGTCCGATTTCTATTGAGCGGAAGGACCGGGAAAACGTTGCGAATAGAGAAGCGGTCCTGGTAATGAAAGATGTGAATGCGGTGGACGATCGGGGAATACCGGCTCTGAAAAACTTTAATCTGACGGTGCATTCAGGAGAGATTGTAGGAGTTGCCGGTGTAGATGGAAACGGGCAGAAAGAACTGGCAGAGTGCATTGCCGGACTGCGCAAGATTACAAGCGGCTCTATTACCATTAAGAATAAGCCGGTAACCGGTGTCATTGCGGATCCGTCATTTTTAGGGTTTATCCCGGAAGACCGGCAGAAAACGGGTCTTGTCATGGATTTTACCATTGCGGACAACTTGATTATCAAAGACTATTACAGCCAGCCTTTCGCAAAAAATAACATCTTGAACTATAAAAACATCAAAAAACATGCCAGAGAGATGATACGGAAATATCATGTCAAAACACCATCGGAGGATGTGCGCGTTCGGAATCTTTCCGGAGGAAATCAGCAAAAGGTAGTGATTGCGCGGGAATTAGACCCGGAGCCTGTTCTGGATTTGGTGGCCCATCCCACCCGAGGACTTGATCTTGGTGCGGTAGACAATGTTCTGGATATTTTAATGAAAGAGCGCAATCGCGGTGCCGCCGTACTGTTTATTTCGGCGGAGCTGCAGGAGGTTATGGCGATAAGCGATCGGATTATTGTGCTGTTCAGTGGTGAAAGTATGGGAGACTTGGACGGAGAAACGGCCGACCAGCAGGTGATTGGACAAATGATGTTGGGACAGGTTCCGGAGGTATAGCGAATGAAAGAGTTAAATAAGACAAAAATTTTAAGAATTCCCATCTTGGGAGATCTGGCGGTATCCCTTGGACGTACGATTTTTGGTATTGTGCTGGGATTGATTGCCAGCGGCATATTGATTGCATGTTCGGGCGTAAATCCCTTTACGGCTTACGGTTCGCTGATTCGCGGTGCTTTCGGCAATGCTCAGGCGCTCAGCAATGTTTTGGTAAGAGCGTCACCGCTTTTGCTGGGAGGAATCGGAGTTTCTCTCGGAATCAAAGCAGGTGTGTGGAATATTGGAATGGAAGGATATATGTATCTAGGCGCAATAGGCGCCTCCATGGTAGGAATTTTTGACCTTGGTCTGCCTTCCATTGTGCATATCCTGCTTTGCTTTATATTTGCTGCACTCTTTTCGGCGGTCTGGGGCCTGATTCCCGGATATCTGAAAGCCTATAAAGGTGTAAATGAAGTAACTTGTACGATTATGATGAGTTACATCGCCATTTATCTTACGAACTGGGTCGTATCCGGTCTGCCCATGGTGGCTGAGGAAGGCGCTTTTTACCCCATGAGCAAGAAGTTTGCAGACAGCGCTCTTCTGCCGATTTTGATGAAAGGTTCAAGTCTGCATCCGGGTCCCTTTGCAGCAATTATTTTGTGTATTATTTTCTACTTTATTCTGAACTATACGTCCTTCGGATTTCGTACAAAGATGTTGGGAGCAAATCCTAATGCAGCCAGATACGCAGGCATTGATGCAAAGAAGCAGATTATGATGATTATTATGCTTGGTGCGATCATTGGCGGCCTGTCAGGTGCGATTGAGGTAATGGGATTGAAACGCCGTGTATATATGGAGTTCGTTACAAATGTGGGATATGAGAGCGTTGCGGTAGCCCTCCTGGCAGGAGGCAATCCGCTGGGGGTAATTTTCTCCGCGCTGTTTTTTGCGGCATTGAAAGCAGGGGGAGCAACCATGTCTATTGAAACAGGTGTTGTTTCATCGATGAATTCAATTATCATTGCCATGTGTATGCTCTTCGTAATTGGAGTAGGCGTTGTAGATAACCGGCGTCTGAAAAAGATCGTTGATACCAAAGATGATGAAACAGAAGAGCAGTCTGAGGACTCTGCTGCGGAGGGGGTAGTAAAATGACATTTGATATCATTATAGATTGGCTGCAGGCCACTTTGCGTTGGGCCGCACCGCTGCTCATCGTTGCCATTGGAGAAGTATATGCGGAACGATCAGGCGTCATCAATATGGGAATAGAAGGAATTATGCTCTTTGGCGCTCTGACCGGAATTGCTGCCGGATTTTACTTGAACAGCTTGGTGCTGGCTGTGATCTGTACTATTTTGATAGGTGCGGTTTTGGGATTGATTGTGGCGTTCCTTACGGTATCCCGGCGTACCAATCAGGTTGTAACGGGTCTGATGGTCAATATGATTTCTCTTGGTGCGACGGATGCGCTGTTCTCTCTGATGTCGGAAACAAGACAGTCGCGTGTAGCCACATTTCCGACGATTTTTCCGGCAAGTATGCAGCAAATTCCTATAATCGGTCCGCTGCTGTTTTCACAGCCCGTCAGTACATGGGTAGCGTTAATTCTTCCGTTTATTGCGGCTCATATTCTTTATAAAACAAAATGGGGCTTGAATGTACGGGCGATTGGCGACAATCCGAAAGCGGCGGCTACCGCTGGTCTTTCGGTTATTAAATTAAAATACCAAACGGTAATTCTTTCCGGTATTTTTGCAGCGCTGGGAGGATGCGTTCTGACTCTGGCGGAAGTGGGATATTTTTCTACCGGCGGAATGGCCGGAGGAAGAGGCTTTATCGTAATGGCAGCTTGCGTAGTAGGGGGATGGGATCCGATCCGGACAGCGGCAGTGTGCCTGATTTTTGGTGCAGCTGATGCGGCGCAGCTTCGTTTTCAGACGACAGGTTCCATTATTCCCTACCAGTTTTTGCAGATGCTGCCTTACATAGTAACGATTATTGCTTTGACAATGATGGTAAAACGCTCGGTTGTACCGAAAACCTGGGGCTCTGCTTATGATCCGAAGGATGTTTAATGTGAGAAACGCAAGGTTTGAGCTAGATTTACAAGTTTTGTAAGAAAGGACAGACGATATGTTGGATCTGATTATTAAAAACGGGACAATCATTACGGCTGATGAGACATATAAAGGAGAGATCGGCGTTGAAAATGGAGTCATCACCTATATTGGCTCTGCGGGAAAGCTGGATCATCTGATCAATACGGATCCGGAAAATGGGCCGGTCACAAAGGTGATTGATGCGGAAGGCAAATATGTTATGCCGGGATTGATTGAACCGCATATGCATGTGAAAGCTCCTTTTAGCGGAACGATTGATATGCTGGATTTTTACACAGCCAGTAAATGTGCAGCTTTTGGCGGAGTCACTACGTTTATGGATTTCAGCACAACGACGGAAAGCATGCCCGTATTGGAAGCGGTAGAGGACCGGCTCCGGGAGATGGAAGAAGAGTCAGCACTGGATTATTGTGTCCATCCCAAATTCATTAATGCGGGGAAGGATAAGGAGGAATTGCGCAAAACCATTAAAACGCTGGTGGAAAAAGGTGTTCCTGCATTTAAAATGTTCACCATTTATCCTGGGGTTATGATTAAGGATGCAGATATTCTCCGGATTATGCAGACGGCGAAGGAAGAAGGCGCTCTTTGCGGTTTCCATGCGGAAAGCAATGATATTGCGCAGTTTATGACAGAAAAGCTGATTGAAGAACAGAAAAAGGATTGGGAGTACTTCAATGCGGCAAAACCTAATGCTTGTGAGGCGGAGGCCGTTAATCGAATCATTGAATTTGCAGAACTGACAGATGCTCCTATTTATTTTTATCATCTGTCCACAAAGGAAGCGGTAGAGGCAGTCCGCCAGGCAAAAAAGAGAGGCCTGAAGGTATATGCGGAAACCTGCGGACATTATCTGGCATTTACAGATGAGAAAAATAAAGGAAAAGATGGAATCAACTACCTGATGAGTCCTCCGCTGAGAAGTGAGGAAGACAGAAAAGCCATGTGGGATGGTCTTCGGGATGGGACTTTGAGCCTGGTTACATCCGATAATGAGGTGTTTACACGGGAGATTAAGGAAAAGGATCTGGAAACCGATGAAAAGGGAGAAAAGATACCGGATTTCCGCAAGCCGGTAAATGGAATACCAGGGCTGGAGGAACGGTTTGGACTGTTAATGGCAGGAGTAAACAGAGGAGACATTACCTTAAATAAACTGGTAGAACTTGGAAGTACAAATCCGGCGAAAATTTTCGGCTGCTATCCGAAAAAGGGATGCCTGGAAATCGGATGTGATGCAGACATTATTGTGGTAGATCCTGAAAAAGAAGTGCCTTTAACATGGGAGAACCTGCATTATCCTCCGGAATTGGACTATAGTATTTACGAGGGATTTGTTTCCCGCGGATGGCCGATCTGTACAATACGGAGAGGCGAGATTCTGGTGGAAAACGGTGAGTTTAAGGGGAAAAAGGGAAGCGGTCAATTCCTCAAGTGCAAGGTGAAGCTCTGATTTTTGGAAAACAATATATGATCCCTGAGTTAGAAAGAGCAGCGTCAAAACCCTGCGGGGCCAAGACGCTGCTCTTGTGTTTACAGGTAAAATCTTACTTCACCACATCCAGCTTAAATCCAAAATACTTCACTGCATTGTTGTAGCAGATTCCCTTGACCAGTTCCTCCAGAGCCTTCATGTCTACAGGATACTCACCGTTCTCCACCCATGTTCCGAAGATATCGCAGAGAATCCGGCGGAAATACTCGTGGCGGGTGTAGGAGAGGAAGCTTCTGGAGTCAGTCAGCATTCCAACGAAGTTGCCCAGGCAGCCCAGGTTTGCCAGGGAGGTGATCTGCTCGGTCATGCCGATCTTGTGATCGTTGAACCACCATGCGGCACCCTGCTGGATCTTTCCGGGAACATCGCCCTGGAAGCAGCCGATGATGGAGCCGATGGAAGCGTTGTCGTTGGGGTTTAAGGAGTACAGGATGGTCTTGGGAATGTCGTTGGTGGCGCTTAAGGCATTCAGGAAATCGGCCATCTGTGCGCTGGGAGCGTAGTTGTTGATGCAGTCATATCCGGTATCCGGTCCCAGCTGCTCGAACATGTAAGCATTGTTGTCGCGCTTGCAGCCGTAGTGAATCTGCATCACCCAGCCCAGCTTTACATACTCTCTTGCAACAAAGAGCATGTAAGCGGTCTTGTACTTTAACTCCTCTTCTTTGGAGATCGCTTCTCCTCTTAATCCCTTCTGCAGGATGGCATCTACCTCGGCATCGGAAGCGGGAACGTACATCACATACTCCAGAGCGTGGTCGGATACGCAGCAGCCCATGGAGGCGAAGAAGGCCATCCGGTTCTTTAAGGCTTCCTTCAGGGAAGCGAAATCCTTAACCTCAACGCCGCTTACCTTGGACAGCTGAGCAATGTACTCGCCGTAGGTGGGCTTCTCTACGTTCATGGCCTTGTCCGGTCTCCAGGCAGGCAGAACCTGTACATCAAAGGTGGGGTCCTCAGCAATCTTCTTATGCCATTCCAGAGAGTCTACCGGATCGTCTGTGGTGCAGATCAAGGTAACGCCGGACTGCTTGATGATATTGCGGACGGTCATGGAGTCCTCCTGCAGCTTGGCGTTGCAGAGATTCCAAACTTCCTCAGCGGTATCGCCGTTTAAATATCCCTCATATCCAAAATATCTGCGCAGCTCCAGATGGCTCCAGTGATACAGCGGGTTTCCGATCAGCTTCGGCATAGTCTCAGCCCAGGCCTGGAATTTCTCGCGGTCAGTGCCGTCGCCGGTAATATACTTCTCATCAACGCCATTGCTGCGCATCTGACGCCACTTGTAGTGGTCGCCGCCCAGCCATACCTGGGTGATGTTCTCAAACTTGCGGTCCTCGTAGATTTCCTGGGGATTGATGTGGCAGTGATAGTCCAGAATGGGCATGTTCTCTGCAAACTGGTGATACAGAGTCTGAGACATCTCGGTAGATAACAGGAAATCCTTGTCCATAAACTGTTTCATAGAAGAAGTCCTCCTTGATTAAAAATTGGTGGTTTGTCTTTTTATTAAATCAGGGGCAATGGTGGTCCGGCTGGGGACATTCTTGCCGCTGAATACACCCATAAGCGTGTTGATGGTAGTGGAGCAGAGCGCTTCCACCTTACTGTCAATGGAAGTAATTTCCGGGTCCGTGGAGCGGGCCAGGATGGAATCGTTGTAGCCGATGATAGAAAGCCGGTCCGGAATGGAGATTCCCGCTGCATGGGCGAACTTTACCGCTCCTACGGCAAGGGAATCATCGGAAGTGACCACAGCGTCAAATTCCAGCCCTTCCTCGTGCAGTTTCAGAAGCAGATCCCGGGCAACAGAAATATCCTTGGCACACTGGTGGATCCTCTCATCTGGTACTTCCAGTCCCATTTCCCGGTGGGCTTCCTTAAAGCCGGCCATCTTATTGACGCCGCTGAAGGAGTAGCTAGTATACAGATAAAGGAGCCGGCGCCGGCCGGATTCCAGCAGTTTCCTGGTTACCTCATAGACAGCTGAGCGGTCATCACAGGTGGTACTGTAAATATTGTTCCCCTCCAGATAACCATTGACCAGCATAATAGGAAGCTTGGCCGCCGCTTCTATAATATATTCATTATCCCGGGGCCGCATCTCCACAAATTTGGAGCCGGCCAGAATAATGGCGTCCACCCGCTTGGAGCGGAGGAGCTCAAAATACTGCTGCTTGGCCTCCAGATCATATCCGGTGCAGCAGAGAATGGCATCGTAGCCGTTGCTGCGCAGTCCGCGCTCCAGATAATAGATGGCGTTGGCCAGATAAAGGTCGGAGGAATCAGAACACATGATGCCGATGGTCTTCATGGTATTCAGTCCCAGTCCCCTGGCAAACACATTGGGGGTATAACCCAGCTCATCCATGACGGCCAGCACCTTCCGGCGGGTCTTGTCACTGACATTGGGGTTGCCGTTCAGCACCCTGGATACGGTGGCGATAGATACGCCGGCATGTTTGGAAACGTCGTAGATGTTCATAAAATCAACCTCACAATCTGTAAGCGCTTACAGCTATCATCATTATACATATTTCCCGGAAATAATGCAATAGTTTTCCATTTTTTTATTGACTTATTTCCGGAACTTTTGTAGAATATTTGTAAGCACTTACATAAATGCCCTCCGCGGAATTCCCGCTGTGAGATGCGTTTATGAAAACAATCAAACCAAACAGGAGAGTAGGAGAAAACTATGCAGGACATTGTGAAGATCAATGGGAACGATAATGTTGCAGTGGCCCTCCGCCCGATAGCCAAGGGGGAGACCTTGAATGTAGCAGGAACAGATGTGACCATGGCAGAGGATATCCCTCAGGGACACAAGTTCGCTTTGCGGCCCATTAAAGCGGGAGAAGAAGTGATAAAATACGGCTTTCGCATCGGATATGCCAAGGAGGACATCCAGACCGGGCAGTGGGTTCATGTACACAATGTAAAAACAGCTTTGGGAGATATCCTTTCCTATGAATATCATCCTGCGGGACAGGATGTGGAGCCCACGGAGCATGCTTATTTTGAGGGGTACCGCCGGACTGACGGCAGGGCCGGCGTGCGCAATGAGATTTGGATCATTCCTACAGTGGGCTGTGTCAATTCCATTGCCAAAGCTCTGGAGCAGGATGCCAAGTCCCTGGTAAAGGGAAATCTGGAAGATGTGATCGCATTTAATCATCCCTACGGCTGTTCCCAGATGGGAGATGACCAGGAAAATACCAGAAAGGTTCTGGCGGATATGGTTCACCATCCAAATGCAGCCGGCGTCTTAGTGCTGGGACTTGGCTGTGAAAACAGCAATATACCGGTGCTGATGGATTATATTGGCGAATATGACGAGCAGAGGGTAAAGTTCCTTCAGTGCCAGGATGTGGAGGATGAGATGGCAGCGGCTATGGAGCTGCTGAAAGAGCTGGCAGACTATGCGCAGGGCTTTTCCAGAGAAAAAATCGATGCCAGCGAGCTGGTGATCGGCATGAAGTGCGGTGGCTCTGACGGACTTTCCGGCATTACGGCCAATCCCACAGTGGGAGCATTTTCTGACCTGCTGGTAAGCAAAGGGGGCACTACCATCCTGACGGAGGTGCCGGAGATGTTTGGAGCGGAAACCATTCTGATGAACCGCTGCGCTACCCCGGAGCTTTTTGATAAAACCGTGGACCTGATCAACAACTTTAAGAATTATTTTACCAGCCATAATCAGACTATTTATGAAAATCCCTCTCCGGGCAATAAGAAAGGCGGAATCTCCACGCTGGAGGACAAATCTCTTGGATGTACCCAGAAGTCCGGCAGCTCTCTGGTCCGGGGCGTACTGGAGTATGGAGAACCGGTGAAAAACCATGGGCTCAATCTTTTGAGCGCTCCCGGAAACGACCTGGTGGCTGCTACGGCCCTGGCTGTTTCAGGCGCCCAGATTGTACTCTTTACCACCGGAAGAGGAACTCCATTTGCATCCCCAGTTCCCACGGTAAAGATTTCCAGCAACTCCAAGCTGGCAGGATACAAGGAAAACTGGATTGATTTTAACGCGGGCCGCATGGTGGAGGACAAGACAAAGGAAGAGATGGCTCAGGCGCTCTTTGACTATGTGCTGGAGGTGGCCTCCGGAAAGAAGGTAAAATCCGAGGAAGCAGGCTTCCACGATATGGCGATCTTCAAGGGCGGAGTTACTCTGTAAAACATTCCGCCGCGGTTGCAATTCCGCCTGAATTCGTGTATACTGAGAGAAGAATCGTATATACGTATGAAAAATGTATATACGAAAAGCAATACGCGAACAAGGAGGCTTGAGCCAAAATGAAACTGAACAGAACTGCCCTTCGCACCGTTGACATCCTGAAGCTGGTTTCCAAGCGGCCGGATGGGATCACCCTGGATGAGATATGTGCCAGCCTGGAGATGCCCAAAACCAGCGCCTACGACATTGCCACCACCTTGGTGTATGCCGGGATGCTTCATATGACAAAGGAGCAGAAGCAGAAATATCATATTGGACTGAATGCCTACCGCATCGGAATCAGCTATACCAATCACCTGGATTTCATCGGAGTGATCGACCCGGAGCTGAAGGCATTTGCCAGAAAGGTTGGAAAGACCGTATTCTTTGGTGTCCGCTCCGATGAGGAGCTGGTATATCTTTGCAAATCGGAACCGGAAAACCCCATTATCACTACAGCGACGGTAGGGACCAAGAACCCCTTGTACTGTACCTCCTTGGGCAAAGCAATTCTGGCCTTTGAGGAGAAGGAGGTACAGGACTCGGTCATCAGCCAGATTGTATTTACACCCAAGACCCCTTATACCATTGTGAGTCAGACCCGCCTGAAGGCGGAACTGGAGGAGATCCGAAAGAGGGGCTATGCTCTGGATGCCAGGGAGCTGGAGGAGCATATGGAGTGCGTCGGAGCCCCTGTATTCGGCCAGGACGGGGCGGTTGTAGGCGCCATCAGTGTCTCTAGTCTTTACAAGCCTACGGAGGATTACGATGCTCTTGGAAAACAGGTGAAAAAAAAGGCTTCGGAAGTTTCAAGGCTTCTGGGATTTTTGGGAAAATACAGTTGACAAACAGGGATATGGGTTGTAATATGGAACTATAAAATCGCATTTGTGAAAAGAGTTCGCATATGCGAATTGAGAAAGAAGGAGAAGAAAGATGAAGAAAGAACAGGTTTTGGCAAGAATGAAGGAAGACTGCCTGGTTGCAGTTGTCCGCGCAAAGAACTATGAGCAGGGCGAGAAAGTGGTTGACGCCATTATTGCCGGCGGAATCAATTTCATCGAGCTGACCATGACCATGGATGATGGAGATCCGGTTGGATTCATCAAGCTGATGGCCGAGAAATATAAAGATAACGACAAGATCGTAATTGGTGCAGGCACCGTTCTGGATCCTGAGACCGCAAGAGCATGCATCTTGGCAGGAGCCAACTACATTGTAAGCCCCAGCCTGAATCTGGATACCATTAAGCTGTGCAACCGCTACAGAGTACCTATGCTCCCCGGCGTTATGACTCCTACCGAGGCCGTAACCGCTATGGAGGCAGGCTGCGATGTTATTAAGATCTTCCCCGGAAATATTGTAGGACCCGCTGCGATCAGCTCCTTCAAGGGACCCCTTCCCCAGGGTGAGTTCATGCCCTCCGGCGGTGTTGATGTGGACAACGTGGACAAGTGGATCAAGGCCGGCGCATATGCAGTTGGAACCGGAAGCAGCCTGACCAAGGGCGCCAAGACCGGCGACTATGCAGCTGTAACTGCCAAGGCTCAGGAATTTGTAAAGGCAGTAGCAGCAGCAAGAGCATAAGTCAGCGGCGATCATCTGGAATGTCTTGAATCGCAAGATTTAATCATTAAATATCTAAGGAGAATAGAAAAATGGCAAAAGTAGTTACCATGGGCGAGATTATGTTAAGACTCTCCACCCCCAACAACGAGAAGTTCATCCAGGCGGATGAGTTTGATGTAAACTACGGCGGCGGCGAGGCCAACGTAGCAGTATCTCTGGCCAATTACGGACATGACACTCAGTTTGTAACCGCAGTTCCCGCCAACCCCATCGGCGAGTGCGCAGTGGCAACCCTGAGAAAATACAATGTAGGAACCAAGTACATTTCCAGAAGCGGCGAGAGACTGGGAATCTACTATCTGGAGACCGGCTCTGCTATGAGAGCTTCCAACGTGGTTTATGACCGGGCTCACAGCTCCATCGCTACCGCTACTCCCGACCAGTTCGATTTTGACGCTATCTTCTCTGACTGCGACTGGTTCCACTTTACCGGAATCACTCCCGCTATCAGCGATGCTGCTATCGAGCTGACAGAGGCTGCTCTGAAGGCTGCCAAGGCCCACGGCGTAACGGTTTCTGTTGATTTAAATTTCCGCAAGAAACTGTGGTCCTCTGAGAAAGCTCAGAAGGTAATGACCAACTTCATGCAGTATGTGGATGTGTGCATCGGCAATGAGGAGGATGCGGAGAAGGTTCTTGGCTTCAAGCCCGGCAACACCGATGTAACCTCCGGAGAACTGGAGCTGTCCGGCTATGTGGACATCTTCAATCAGATGGCTGATAAGTTCGGATTCAAGTACATTGTCAGCTCCCTGCGTGAGAGCCACAGCGCTTCCGACAACGGCTGGTCCGCATGCATCATGGATGGAAAGACCAGAGAGTTCTACCACTCCAGAAAATATCACATTACTCCTATCGTAGACCGCGTAGGCGGCGGCGATTCCTTTGCTGCCGGACTGATCTGCGGACTGCTGGACGGCACGGATATGAAGGCTTCCCTTGAGTTTGCAGTAGCCGCTTCCGCCTTAAAGCATACCATCCCCGGCGACCTGAACCTGGTTACCAGAGCGGATGTTGAGAACCTGGCTGGCGGAGACGGATCCGGCCGTGTTCAGAGATAAGAAGATGCCTTGAGTTAAGAGGCTTTCCAGACGGCTAATATCCACCCAGGTATTAGCCGTTTTTGTTACGAGCACTTGGCGCCTGTCCTCTAGGCGCTTACGTGCGATACATACAGAGCACTTGGCGAGGTCTTGTCGAGCCTAGTGCGGAGTATAGTTACGAGCACTTGGCGCCTGTCCTCTAGGCGCTCAGCATTCAGAAAATAAAGGAGAAGAGTATGGAAAATAAGAGCAGCAGAACCTTCGATTTACTGACCTTGGGTCAGGTACTGTTACGTTTGTCTCCGCCGGACAATGAGCGTCTTTCCAGAGGAGACACCTTTATCAAGCAGGTAGGAGGAGCGGAGCTGAATGTGGCGGTTGGTGCTTCCCTTCTGGGACTGCACACCGGCGTGATCTCCAAGCTTCCGGCTCATGATATCGGCAGCTTTATGAAGGGAAAAATCCGCTCCTTCGGCGTCAGCGATGATTTCTTTATGTATGACCATTCTGCGGAGGCCAGACTGGGAATCTATTATTATGAGAACGGCGCTTACCCCAGAAAGCCCAAAGTGATCTATGACCGGAAGCACAGCTCCTTCTTCTCCCTGAGCCTGGATGAAATTCCGGAGGAGGTGTACACGGCTTCCAAATGTTTCCATACCACTGGGATCACCCTGGCCCTGAGTCCAAGGATTCAGGAGACTACCATAGAGATGATCAAGCGCTTTAAGGAAGCAGGAACCCTGGTGAGCTTTGACGTAAATTACCGGGCAAATCTGTGGAGCGGTGATGAGGCAAGAGAAGCAATCTTGAAGATCCTTCCCTATGTGGATATTTTCTTCTGCTCCGAGGATACGGCAAGACTGACCTTCAAGAAGGAGGGAACCGCAAGAGAGATGATGAAGAGCTTTACGGAAGAGTTCCCCATCTCCATTGTGGCGTCCACTCAGAGAATTGTCCACAGCCCCAAGCGCCATACCTTTGGCTCCGTGATTTACGATGCGGCCAGAAATGAATTCTATGAGGAGGAGCCGTACCGGGACATCGAAGTAGTAGACCGGATCGGAAGCGGCGACGCCTACATATCCGGAGCTCTCTACGGCCTGCTGTCCAGCGGCGGCGACTGCGCCAAAGCAGTGGCTTACGGCAATGCAACGGCGGCGGTAAAGAATACCATTCCCGGAGACCTTCCATCCTCCAATCTGGATGAGATTGAGACGATTATCAAGGCTCACAATCAGACGGGGCCTCAGAGTGAGATGGCTCGGTAATCAATGAACGGATCATAGAAACTTTTGCGAAAGGTTGCTGCTTAAAACGCGGCAACCTTTGTTTATTATCGTGCGGTCAGTATGAAATAGTTGTATTATATTGACAATGACACATTATTTTTATATAATATAATGTGTCATTGTCAAAAAGCGAGGTGAAAGTTTGAAACAAAGAGGTAGTGGTTAGAAAAAAGTAAATTGCATGGCAAACAAGCCATCTTACGGTGACTTCAAAAAGAAAATATAGACACAACACTTAATTCATTGCAGGAACGATATCCTCTTTAATG
>DWYS01000009.1 GCA_019118585.1 Candidatus Enterocloster faecavium
TGGCAGAGCTGGCACCTTGGAGTGAAAAACTCCAATCTATCAAAAATCGCAAGTGAATTATAGTGAATTACTCCAACTCGCAAAGGGCTGGGGTAATTTTGTATCTGACCGCACTAATATTTGGCGCTTACCATAAAAGAGCCGAGAAACCTTGAACTTACAAGGAAAATCGGCTCTTATTTTATGCTCGTGGTACTGAAATGGCATTATTTTAATTCCTGGAACTTTTCAGCCAATTCATCCTGCTTATGAGGAAACAGGAATGAGAAATCCGGCTCTGGCCTGGGGGTTATCTGAAATCTTCTCCAGAAACTTTTTAAATTCGTCCGCAGTCCAGTGGTTCTGCATAGCGTCCGGCCGGAATTCACTCACCCCCCCACACCATGGCCGCCTCATACGTATGGCTAAAATGGTATCCCAGTTTCTCCGCAAGGGCGATGGAAGCCGGATTGTGGGCGTCCCAGCTGGGATACAGATTCCGTTTCAGACACTCCAGGATCAGCTTCGCTCCGCAGATATAGGCAAGCCCTTTCCGGCGGTACTCCTCCCTGGTGTCAATTTCGATTTCAATGTCGTCCCGGTATCTGGAATAGGAGGAAGCGCCGGACAGGATGAGACCGTCTTTGCGGATTACAACGCCGATTCCTAGTTTTTGGAATATATCATAGGTTGGAAATTGCGATACTAGGTCGGCGCTCCAGGTTTCAGATTTACATAATTTATAGAGCTTTTCATCGATTGTGGACAGGGTGAAGGATTCCGGAAGGGAGGCGGCTGCCTGTTCCAGCTTGCTTTGATTAAAAATGCCCGGCTCTTTTTTGGTAGCGTAGCGGGTGAAGACCTTTGCTTTGCTGCCATAATGCCCTGCAGACAGGACCAAATCGGCGTCTCTTCCCATTGGCCGAAGAGAGGAGAAACCACACTGGTATTAATTATCTTGTAGATCATAGACTGCCATCCTCCCGCCGCTGTGATGGAATATGGGCTTCACCTTCAGCCGTCATTTTCCGGCTTGCGAGATGCATCCGCCAATCCCTGAATGTAGGCGGAGGCCAGATCTCGTTTATAGGAATCCAGTATACTGTAATCCCGCAGCATTTTGTTCTGGTCCTCGGTCAGGGTTACCATGATGCCGTCGGTGGCATAAAAGGCGGACAGTGTAATGTTAAATGCCGCACAGACACGGCGGAGCGTGGCATTGCTGGGGACGGATTTTCCCTTCAGCATTGTATTGACGCGCCCGTTGGACTCCTTCATTTCTTTTGCCAGGCGGTACTGGCTCCAGCCCCGTTCCCGGCACAGTTCCTTGATTCGTTCTACTTCGTAATTCATAGCCCTACCATCCTCTATGTCGTTAGCTATATTTTACCCACTTATCCATAAGATCATTAGACTATAAAAATATGTGTAAATAGATATAAAAATATGTGGATGGTGATGCGGCAGATTGCATTGGAAAAAGTGAGAGCCATGTGGTAGAATGAGGTAAAATGAAAGTTCGGAAAACTTATGGAGAATGTAAACGGGCAGCCGGAAAGGAGACTACAGTTATGAACATACAGGTCAGAGATCACTAGGAGCAGGATATTCCTGCCATGGCGGAGATATGGAACCAGGTAGTGGAGGACGGAATTGCATTTCCTCAGGAAGAACTGTTAGATGAGAAAAGCGGAAGGGAGTTTTTTGAGTCTCAGAGTCTCTGTGGTGTGGCGGAGGATACGGACAGCGGCCATATCTGCAATGCCAGCTACGGGGTTTCTTCTGAAAGCAGAGGGCTCCATATTGGGGAAAAGCTGGTAAGGCACAGCATGGAGCTGGGCAGGGAGCTTATGAAGCTATTTGTCCTTATTATATAGAGTTAAGAAGAATCTGAAGGAGTCATCCGCTAAAAAAGGAAAGGAGGGGATTACATGTCACTTGTTTACGCCAAGGACAAAGAGTTTCACATCCACACCACACCGGAGGATGTGGGGCGGTATGTAATTTTGCCGGGTGACCCGGGACGGTGCGAGAAGATTGCCCGCCATTTTGACAATGCCAAAAAGGTGGCTGAGAACCGGGAGTTTGTCACCTATACCGGGCAGCTGGAGGGCGTAAAGGTCAGCGTGACTTCCACCGGAATCGGGGGCCCATCTGCCGCCATTGCCATGGAGGAGTTGATCCACTGCGGGGCGGACACCTTTATCCGGGTAGGAACCTCGGGAGGGATGCAGCCGGAAGTGTGCGGAGGCGATTTGGTGATCGCCACAGGAGCCATCCGGATGGAGGGGACCAGCCGGGAGTACGCGCCTATGGAATATCCGGCGGTGGCCCACTATGATGTGGTGGAAGCGTTAAAGCATGCGGCGGACCGTCTGGGAGCCAGGTCCCACCTGGGAGTGGTCCAGTGCAAGGATAACTTTTACGGGCAGCACGCTCCGGAGACAATGCCGGTGGCCTATGAATTGAAGAATAAATGGGATGCCTGGATGCGCTGCGGAGCTCTTGCCTCGGAGATGGAGTCGGCAGCTCTGTTTATTGTAGGCAGCGTCCGCCGGGTGAGGGTCGGTTCCGTGATGCTGGTTTTGGCCAATCAGACCAGACGAGAGATGGGGCTGGACGACCCACAGGTATATGATACCGAGATGGCGGTGACGGTAGCGGTGGAAGCGCTGCGGGAGATGATTTTAAAGGAGAAGGATGCGGAAGGCTGATGAAAAGACAGGTCTGTGAAAGCAGGCCTGTTTTCGTCGGAAGGGATAAATTCTTCTGGATTATAGAGCCGCCGGGTGCTATCATTAAAGTATGTCTGCAGGAGGAGCGTGAAAGATAAATGATTGACTTGAGAAGCGATACCCTTACCATGCCGGACCGCGGGATGCTGGAAACCATTCTGGAGGCCAGACTGGGGGACGACGGCAGGACCCATGCCCTGGAGAGAGGGGAGGATGAGACCGTCAACCGTCTGGAGGACATGGCGGCAGAACTTACGGGAAAGGAAGCGGGAGTGCTGTTCCCTTCCGGAACCATGGGCAATACGGCAGCCATTCTGGCCTGGTGCGGCCCAGGGGACAAGGTGCTGGTGGATGAGCAGCAGCATCTGTATCTCAGCGAAAAGGCGGCATTTGATAAATCCATCGGCCAGATGCAGCCGGTGACCTACCGGCATGATGAGAAGGGACGTCCCATTCTGGAGGATATGGAGCGGGAATTAGAGAAGGGGGACATCCGCCTGGTGTGTGTGGAGAATACCCACAATTTCGCTGGAGGCGCCTGCATCCCGCCGGAATATATGAAGGAGGTCTGCCGGCTGGCACATCGCTATCGGGTACCGGTCCACATGGACGGGGCCAGAATGTTCAATGCCGCTGTGGCGCTGGGGATTCAGGCAGAGGAATTGTGCCGGTATGTGGATTCCGTCATGTTCTGCGTCTCCAAGGGCCTGGGCGCCCCGGTGGGTTCTCTGGTGTGCGGCAGCCAGGACTTTATCCTGAAGGTGCGCAGGAAACGCAAGCTTCTGGGCGGCTCCATGCGTCAGGCCGGAATCATTGCGGCTCCGGCCATTTACGCCCTTGAGCATAATATCCACCGCCTGTCAGAGGACCATGAGAATGCAAAGTGCGCGGCGGAGAACATCCGGGACCTGGTCCACACCCACATGATCGGAGAGACTGAGACCAATATCCTGGTGCTGGATGTCAATGAGCTGGGTCTGACGCCGGAAGAGTACTGCCGGAAGGCCAGGGAAAAGGGGCTGCTGATCAAGCCGGTTCTGTCGGATAAGGTGCGGCTGGTATTCTACAAGGGGATTACCAGGGAGGAAGCCCTGGTTGCTGCTTCCATTATACGGGAACTGGAGAAGATGGCAAAGACCGGAGAACTTTTTGGATGAACAGGATTGGGAGAAAGAGAGGAAATGAAAATGGGAGAAAAATCATTTGCTGAAGTGGAAAAAAATCTGCGGGAGAGGGGATTTGGTGTAAAATGTTTTGAAACGGCTGCGGAGGCGGCGGCCTATCTGGATTCTCAGATTGACGGACAGACCGTGGGCTTTGGCGGCTCCGTTACGCTGGAAGAGATGGGACTCTACGACCTTCTGAGCAGGCACAATCAAGTGTATTGGCACTGGCAGCCGGGTGCTTCTAAGGAAGAACAGAAAAAGGCACGTTTTCTGGCCAGCGAGGCGTCCGTCTATCTTTCCTCGGTAAACGGACTGGCAGAGACGGGGGAGATCATCAACATCGACGGAACCGGAAACCGGGTGGCCTCGATGTTTTACGGCCATAAGAAAGTATATCTGATCGCAGGGGAGAACAAGCTGGCAGAGGATTATGACCGTGCCCTCTGGCGGGCCAGAAACATTGCCTCCCCGTTAAACGCAAAGCGGCTTGGAGTTAAGACTCCCTGTGCTGTGAAGGGGGACCGGTGTTATGACTGCAAGAGCCCGGAGCGAATCTGCCGTGGCCTGGCCGTATTGTGGGACAGACCGAAGGGGGCAGAATACGAAGTGATTCTGATTCACGAGAAACTTGGATATTGAGGAATATCATGGGAACAAAGGAACGGCTTTTGGAGTTTTTTGAGAGGAACAGGGGGAGATATTTTTCGGGGGAGGAGCTGGCCGGACAGCTTTCCGTGTCCAGGACGGCGGTGTGGAAAGGGGTCAACAGCCTGCGGAAAGAAGGGTACCAGATTGACGCCGTTCAAAACAAGGGTTACTGTCTTTCCGCCCACACGGATATTCTGTCTGCCCAGGGAATTCGGGGATATCTGAGTCCGGAATGCCGGGATTTGAGGCTGGAGGTGCTCCAGACGGTGGACTCCACCAACGGGTGGGTCCGGGGCAAAGCAGAGGCAGGGGAGCCGGAAGGATATGTGGTGGTAGCGGCCAGCCAGGAGAAAGGAAAAGGCCGTGTGGGAAGAAGTTTTTTCTCACCGGCGGATACAGGGGTTTATATGAGCATCCTGCTGCGCCCGGAGGGATTAAGCCCCGGGGAAGCTTCCAAAATTACTACCATGGCGGCAGTGGCGGTATGCCAGGCCATTGAGGCCCTGTCCGGAAGGCAGGCGCAGATTAAATGGGTCAACGATATCTATATGGATGGAAAGAAGGTCAGCGGAATTCTGACGGAGGCTTCCGTAGGACTGGAGGACGGGCTTTTGGACTATGGGATCCTGGGGATCGGAATGAATGTCTATATCCCTGCAGACGGTTTCCCGGATGAGCTTTCGGGAAAGGCGGGCGCTATTTTTGAGAGTCCTCAGGATGACGGCAAGAACCGTCTGGCTGCAGAGGTACTAAACCGGTTTATGAAGGCCTGCCGAACGAAGGAATCCTCCGCTTATGTGGAGGAATACCGGAAACGCTGCCTGGTTCTGGGACGGGAGATCCTGGTGCTGGGAAAGGGAGAGGCCAGGAAGGCCAGGGCCCTGGATGTGGATGAGGACTGCCGCCTGGTGGTTCAATACGGGGATGGAAGGATGGAACGGCTGTCCTCCGGGGAGATACAGATCCGGATTTAAACGACAGCAGTAGAACGCATGAAGATGGAACCATATTACTACGGACAAATGAACAGGGAAGAACAGGCCGCCTACCGGGTGATGTGCCAGGGCTTTGAAGAACTGAAGGAGGAATTCCTGATCCCCCGTCTGGAGGGAAGAACACTGGGAGAGGTATTTTTGAAGCTGCGGCTGGACCACCCGGAAATTTTCTGGGTACCCGGCTACCGATGCCAGTCCTACCGAGATTCCCCCAACCTGATCTTTCAGCCGGAATATCTGTTTGAAAAGGGGAGGGTGCGGGAACAGAAAAAGGCCATGGAGGCCCGGGTGAGGAAACTGACGGCGCCGGTGATGAAGGCCACGGATCTGGAAAAGGAAAAATACGTCCATGATTTTATCTGCGCCAATGTGCGCTATGATAAGCTGAAAAAATCCTATTCCCATGAGATCATTGGTCCCCTGGGCCAGGGCGTGGGAGTCTGCGAGGGGATTGCCAAGGCGGTGAAGGTTCTCTGTGACGCTCTGGGGCTTTGGTGCATCATCGCCATCTGCGGCAATAATCCGGAAAAAGGGATCAAGTACCGCCATACCTGGAATATTCTTAGAGTGGACGGAACGTATTTTCACATGGATGCCACCTTTGACAACACTCTGGGAAGAAAAGGTCTGCCCGGCCAGGAGTTCCGATACGATTACTTTAATCTGGGGGATGAGCAGATTTTCCGTGACCATGAGCCTCTTATTGCCCCGGCTCCTCCCTGTAAGGAGAAAGGGCATTTCTATTACAAGGAGAAGAAGCTCTCCTTCACCAAGCCGGAGGAGGTGTACAACCGGGCCCGGCAGGCGGCCAAAAAAGGCAGGGTGCTGACCTTTCACTGGAGAGGAGGCTTTTTGACCAGGGAAGTGATGAGGGAACTTCTGGAACAGATGGTCCGGGCGGGAGCGGAGTATAACAGATCGGCTATGGTGGGAGTCAACTGGCCCCAGGCGGTAATCCGCCTTTCCTATGAGGAACAGCGGGCGGAGGCCGGACAGGCAGCCCGGATAATCCGGGAGCAGGCAAATGAAGGTGAGATGGAAGAGGAGCAAGGGCAGGAAAGGGAGGGTGAGGAAATATGAATTCCAGGGATATCTATGTGATCCAGGGGACGGATTACCGGCAGATGACTATGGAGCTGTTAAAAGCCTGTGACTTGGCGGGGGATATTGGAGACAGAAGAAAGCGGATTGGCTTAAAGCCCAATCTGGTGGCGGACAGTCCGGCTTCCAGGGGAGCTACTACTCACCCGGAACTGGCGGACGGGATTTTGACTTACCTGGAGGAGAACGGTTTTGAAAATCTGGTGGTGCTGGAGGGTTCCTGGGTGGGCGCTCATACCATGGAAGCAGCCAGGGTAAATGGGATTCTGGAGGTCTGCCGCCGCCATCAGGTGGAGTTTCTGGATCTGCAGAAAGATCCGTCCGTTCCCTGTCAGGCTGCCGGAATGGAAATTTCCGTGTGCAGACAGGCTCTGGCTCTCGACTATCTGATCAATCTGCCGGTTATCAAAGGACACTGTCAGACGGCGGTGACCTGCGCCCTGAAAAACTGCAAGGGTCTGATCCCCAACCGGGAGAAGCGGAGGTTTCACACCATGGGGCTTCACCGTCCCATTGCCCACCTCAACACCGTAATCCGGCAGGACTTTATTCTGGCGGATAATATCTGCGGAGACCTGGATTTTGAGGAGGGAGGAAATCCGGTCGTCATGAACCGGATCCTGGCCTTTAAGGACCCGGTGCTCTGCGACAGTTTTGCGGCCAGAACGATGGGCTACGATCCGTACGAAATTGAATATATCCGTCTGGCTGAGAATCTGGGAGTGGGTACCACGGACTTATCTCAGGCTCAGATCCACGAGCTGAGACAGGAGAAAAACCGTTCTCCGGAACATGGAAAGCAGGCCGCGGCGCCCAGGGGGAGAGTAGGGCAGCTGTCTGGCTATGTAAAGCAGCATAATGCCTGTTCGGCCTGTTACGGCTCCCTGATCTACGCCCTGGATCGGCTGAATGAGGAGGGAGCGTTAAGGGGAAAGAAAAAAGGATCCATTGCCATTGGGCAGGGATGGAAGGGGGTGAAAGGCGATTTGGGTGTAGGAAGCTGTACCAGTTGCTTTAAGCACAGTCTGAAAGGCTGTCCGCCGGCGGCAGCGGATATCGTCCGGTTTTTAAGGGAAAACTGGCAGTAGCGGAAATCTTTTTCACAAAACGTGGAAATCGATTCAGAAAATGGAGGGAACAGAGATGGAACGCTTTTTTAAACTGAAAGAAAATCATACTACGGTAGGAACAGAAATTATGGCGGGGCTGACCACATTTTTTGCCATGTCCTACATTATCGTGGTCAATCCCAGCATTCTTTCCCAATCGGGTATGGAGTGGGGCGCGGTGTTTTTAGCTACCATTCTGGCAGCGATCGTGGGAACATTGATTATGGGGCTGGTGGCAAATGTCCCGTATGCGCAGGCTCCGGGAATGGGACTGAATGCATTTTTTGTTTACACCGTATGCGGAGCTCTGGGATTTACCTGGCAGCAGGCATTGTCCATGGTATTTATCTGCGGCCTGCTGAATATTGCCATTACGGTCAGCAAGGTGCGGAAATATATTATGAAATCCATTCCGCTCAGCATGCAGAATGCCATCAGCGGCGGGATCGGGATCTTTGTGGCTTACATCGGCTTTTTAAATGTGGGAATCGTAAATTTTGACGGAGGAGTTCCGGCACTTGCCACTTTAAACCAGCCTCAGTTCTGGGTCTTTTTGATCGGCATGGCGCTGATCGTCATTTTGCTGGTGCGCCAGGTGAAGGGTGCGATTCTGATTTCTATTGTAGTCACCACTCTGATCGGAATCCCCTTTGGAGTTACGGCACCATCGGAGACGGTCAGTTTTACGGAGGCCTGTCAGGCCCTTCCCACTACGGTTCTGGCGATTTTTAGAGAAGGGGGCATCACCAGCCTGTTTTCTGATCCGGCCAAGCTTCCGCTGGTGCTGATCACCATTTTTTCTTTCAGCATTTCCGATACCTTTGATACCATCGGAACCTTTATCGGAACCGGACGGCGCAGCGGAATTTTCAGCGAGGAGGATGAGCGGATGATGGAGAGCAGCTCCGGCTTTAAATCCAGACTGGACAAGGCTCTCTTTGCGGACGCCACTGCCACCTCCATCGGAGCGCTGCTGGGAACTTCCAATACCACTACTTTTGTGGAGAGTGCCTCCGGAATTGGAGCAGGAGGACGGACCGGACTTACTTCTGTAGTCGTGGCCATCTGCTTTGCCCTTTCTGCATTTCTGGCGGTCTTTGTCAGTGCTGTTCCCTTTGCGGCTACGGCTCCTGCCCTGGTGGCCGTTGGCGTGATGATGACTTCCTCCTTTAAGGAAATTCACTGGGATGATTTGGAGGAGGCGGTGCCGTCCTTCTTCGCGGGAATTTTCATGGCCCTCTGCTACAGCATCTCCTATGGAATTGCGGCAGGATTTATCTTCTACTGCATCGTAAAATGCTGCAGGGGAAAGGCAGGGGAGATCCATCCTATTCTGTGGGTATGTACGGGATTATTTGCCTTAAATTTCCTGCTGTTGGCACTGTTGTAGAAAAGACGGAGATGGAATCTGTGTGCGAAAAGGGACAGCACCCGGAAATGATGCTGTCCCTTTTCATGGGTTTTTTATGCCTGGCGCACCTTTGCGAAAAAGGTTAGAAGATACAGTCCGCAGATTCCCACCAGAGCATAGATGATTCGGCTGAGCCAGCCGCCGGAGCCGAAAATCCAGGCGACCAGATTAAAATTGAAGAAGCCGATCAGACCCCAGTTCAGAGCGCCGATGACCGCAATGGTTAAAGCGGCATAGTCTAAAAACCTGTTTTCCATTTTACACCTCCTGTATCATGCATAGTATGTACCGGGCGGCGATATTTTATGAATGTTTTGCAGCAGTTCAGGAGGGGGAGGATAGGGATCTTGCTTTTCAATCAGGTAAAGGAGATGGAGGACGGCTTAAAGGAGCGCGGACTGACGTGAAAACAGACAGAGAAATTTAGGAGGAACTTTGCAACATGAAGGAAAACGGACTTTTGACGGAGCCGCTGCCACGGCTGTTTTGGCGGTACGTACTCCCGGCTATGGCAGCCATGGTGCTGGACGGAATCCAGGGGATTGTGGACGGACTGTTTCTGGGAAATTATGTGGGAGCAGAGGCCATGGCCAGCGTCAACATCGCCAACCCTTATTTTCAGGTGATCATCGGCGGCAGTATGATCATCTGCACCGGAACCATGAGTGCCGCCGGACGGGCTCTGGGAGCAGGGGATGGAAAACGGGCAAAGGATATATACCATTCCGCCCTGCTGGTCCTATTGGGGCTTTCTTTGGTGATCCTTTTGGCCGGCGTGCTGGGGGCGGCGCCTCTGGCCCGTTTTCTGGGGGCAAATGAGGTCCTTTTGGAGGGTTCGGGGCAGTATATCCACACCCTGGCCTTTTTCGCGCCGGTGATTGCGTTTAAGATCTTGTTTGGATTTTCCGGATGCCTGGTGGGAAAGCCTCAGCTCTACCTGGCGGGAACCATTACCACCATTTCCACCAATGTGATCATGGATTATGTGGCGGTGGGAGTGCTGGGGCTTGGAGTGAGGGGGGCTGCTTTTGCCACAGGTCTTGCTTATCTGGCGGGCCTTCTGGTGGTGGCAGGTCCCATGTTCCGGGCGGAAACGGTTTTGAATGTGTACGACGGACAATTCCGGGCTGGTGAAATCCTGTATGCGGCTTTTAATGGCTCTTCGGAGGGAGTAACCTACGCAGCCACCGCCCTGACGGTGTTTCTCATGAACCGCTCCTTTATGGCCTATGCGGGGGAGAGCGGAGTGGCGGCCTTCACCATTATCAATTATGTGGGAAATTTCGTGACTCTTCTGATGTTCGGAATGTCCGACGGGATCAGTCCCATTCTCAGCAACAACTACGGGGCAGGGAACAGGGAGCGGATCCAGAAAACGCTGAGAGCCGCTCTGATTTGCAATTTCCTGTTGGGACTGGCATTGTTTGGGATTTTCTGGATTTGGGGAAGAAATCTGATCAGTCTCTTTTTGGATGGAGACCAGGGGGAACATGTGATCGGTCTGGCGGTGCGGGGCGCGAAAATCTACGGGCTCTGCTTTTTAGCCAATGGATTCAACATTGTTCAGTCGGGCTACCACACCGCCCTGGGGGATGCGGTCAGCTCTATTTTGATTGCGGCCAGCAGAGGCATTGTTTTTGTACCCATTGGCCTGGCTCTCTTTTCCAGGATCCTGGGTATGGACGGCGTGTGGCTTTCCCTGCCTTTTGCGGAGGCGGTGACGGTGGGGGTGTGCCTTTGGATTGGAAGAATAAAAAAGAAAACAGGAGGAAATGACAGATGGATGTAATGGAGTGCATCAGAACAAGGCGTAGCGGACGGGTTTACGAGGACCGTCCGATTTCAGAGGAGGATATGAAGATCCTTCTGGACTGCGGGGTGAAGGCACCGAATGGTTCCGGTATGGAGCCCTGGGCTTTTGTGGTGATAAATGGCAGGGAGGAAATTGATGAGTGGTCGGAAAAAATTAAAGATTATATCCGGGAACATATGGAGGACTTCCCCTATTTGAAGCAGTATGAGAGCTGGATGAACAACCCGAAATTCAGTGTGTTTAACCGGGCCAGTACCGTGATCGCAATATGCGGGAACAGAGAGTCCCACTGGCGGGTATACGACTGCTCCCTGGCGGCAGGGAATATTATGCTGGCGGCTCATTCCATGGGAATCGGAACCTGCTGGATCGGGTTTGCGGAGTATATGTTTAATACGAAGGAATTTAAGGAGAGGTACCGGATTCCGGAGGAGTATGATGTGATTTGCCCTATGAGTTTGGGGTACCGGAAAGTGGAGCAGAAGCCGCCGGTAAGAAAAGAACCGGTGATTTTGAACGCCCTGATGTGACTTATCCGCTTTTTGCTGACTATAGGTAAAGGAGCTGATGACCGAAAAAGAGCCAGGGATACACAGGAACCTGGCTCTTTTTCGGTACAATCACTATATTTACACTACTATTTATAAGGAGAAAGCGAATAAAATGGGAATTATTCCGTATCTACCGGCTCGAACATGTCAAGCTGTTCCAGTACCGGCAGCAGTTTGGTAACGCCGCAGGTAAAGAAAATGATGCGGATTACCTCAAAAATTTCGTCCAAAGTGGCTCCGTTTTCCATGGCGATTTTTGAATGAACCTTCATGGTGGTGGGAGTGCCAGTGGCCATTCCAATGGCCATGACGATCAATTCTCTGTACTTTTTAGGAATGGAAATATCCTTCTTATTGCAGTTGACGTACTGCTGAAGGAACATGTTGACCAGGTTGGGGTCATTGCCCATTACCTTGTGGGACTCCAGCAGAGAGCCGCCTCTGGCTTCTTTCAATTCTTCCAAAATCTTCTGAGAACGCTCCAGTTTCTCCGGATTTGTCTGTTTCATATAATTTAACCTCCCATATACATTCAATATTTTGTCAGGATAACTGATATTTTGATCTTAAAAAGTCAACGGCGTAATTGGGGAAGAGGGCATAGGTGAGTACATCTTCCTCGGTGCGGGCCAGACTGCCGGCTTCTTCCTTGGCCTTCTCCCAGCCAGGCTCCAGCAGGTCGCCGGGTCTTGTAAAATCAGGTTTCTCATCGCCCAAGGCTTTTTCCAGCAGCTCCTGTGAAATGGGGCCCGGCGGTTTTCCATACATGCCCCGGCAGTAGCCTTTTAATTCCTTGCTCACCATGGAGTAGCGGTTCCCTGTAAGCACGTTGGTAGTGGCCTGAGCTCCGCACATCTGGCTGGAGGGGGTGGCAAGGGGAGGATACCCCATGTCGGACCGGATCCTAGATACCTCCTCCAGGACCTGGGGCAGCAGATGAGAGACATTCATGGCCTTTAACTGGCTTTCCAGGTTGGAGAGCATGCCTCCGGGAATCTGATGTTTCAGGCAGCCGACGTCAACTCCCACCAGCTTTGTCTCAAATTCCGCGTACTTCTGGCGGATCTTCAGAAAATAGTCGCTGATTTCTTTAAAAGCTCCCAAGTCGATGCCAGAGTCTCTTGAGGTACCCCGGACCGCGGCCAGGATGCTTTCCACCGGGGGCTGGGCAGGTCCCATGGACATAGAAGAAACACAGACGTCCACACCGTCCACTCCGGCCCGGATCGCTTCCCAGTAAGCCATCTCCGCCATACCGCCTGTACAGTGGCAGTGGAGATGAACGGGAATATGAAGGGCTTTTTTCAAAGCGGAAATCAATTCATAGGCAGCCTGAGGAGTCATAAGACCCGCCATATCCTCCACATGCATCAGTGAAACGCCCATTTTTTCCTGTTCCAGAGCATTCTGAACAAACTGCTCTGTGGTGTGGAAGGGGCTGATGTTGTACTGGATCGAGCCCTCGATCTTCTTTCCGGCTTTTTTCACAGCGCGGAAGGCGGATTCGCAGTTGCGCAGGTCCTGAAGAGCATCAAAGATCAAAAAGATATCAATGCCCGCTTCGGCCGCTTTCTCCACGAATTTTTCTACGATATCGTCAGGATAAGCCTTGTAGCCTACCAGGTTCTGGCCTCGTAATACCATTTTCAGAGGCGTCCTTTTCATGTGCCGCTTAAAAGCCCGCACACGTTCCCAGGGGTCTTCCTTTAAAAAACGGACCGCCACATCAAAAGTAGCGCCGCCCCACATTTCCATGCTGTCATACCCGATTTCATCCATCAGAGGAAGGATGGGAAGCATATCCTCGGTAGTCATCCGGGTGGCAAACAGGGACTGCTGTCCATCACGGAATTCTACGCTGTTGAATTTTAGCGGGGGACCGGTGAGAACGGCAGG
Organism: Candidatus Enterocloster faecavium; assembly: GCA_019118585.1. Lineage (GTDB taxonomy): Bacteria > Bacillota > Clostridia > Lachnospirales > Lachnospiraceae > Enterocloster > Enterocloster faecavium. The sequence goes on from DWYS01000009.1 coordinate 13,405, forward strand.
TGCTGCTTCAGGCACTGGTGAAGCTGGTGCAGAAGTTTCCTTTCGTTTCCAGAACAAATCCTCACATCCTTTTTATACACATTTGATAGGACAGATTAGAAGGACACACTCTAAGTAAAACGTTAAACTAAATCGTTAATCTTATTATAGGAGCGGCATTTCTGTTTGTCAAGAGGAAAATATAAAAATACCAGGTTTAATAACACCCGGCTGATTAAAAGCTTCCAGTTTTCCGTGTTGTGTCCTGAAAACCGGATGCTGTTTTTGTGAATTTTGAAGAAAATTCAGCTTCGGCTCTGAAAGGTAGAACGCAGGTAAACCTGAAAGGGGACTTCGATTTGCCTGGGATCCCGGCTGCCGTCGGCAATGGCATCCAGCAGAAGGTCCAGGGCTTTTTCTGTTACTTCTTTATTATTCATCTGGATTGTACTCAGAGAGGGAGAGGAATATTCCGTCATTTCCGGGTCCATCATTCCGATGCAGAGCAGTTCTACATCCTGGGGCATGCGGATTCCCTGGTGGTTCAGCTCCCAGATTGCCCCCAGAGCCATCAGGTCCGACTCGCAGAAGATTACTTTGGAGGGCTGGGAGGCGGCACAGTAGGCCCGGGCGGCCTCCACGCCTCCGGAAATCGAATTGGCAGTTGCAAAGATTTCCTCCGGGTCTACGGTGATGCCGATCTGAGTACAGGCATTGAGAAAAGCCTGAGTTCTCAGACCGGTTGCCATGTAGGGACGGCGGGCGGTAAAAACGGCCGCCTCCGTGTAGCCTTTCTGCCGGAAAAGAGTGGCAGCCTGGAATCCGATCGCCTTGTAGTCGGTATAAACGGTAGAATATTTTTCCGACTGCCGGTTGATGAGGACAATGGGAATCTGCAGATTCAGCTTTTCCAGATCCTCCAAATCCTTCTGGGAGGTAGCGCCGATAAAGGCGCCGGTGTAGCTGTTCTTCATTAAAGGTACAATGCTCTTCTCAATGTGATCATTCTCGTACACCCGCATCAGAAGTTCACATTCCAGATTCCTTCTTTTAATAGAAGCCTGAAAGCTGTTCAAAAAAGAGGCCAGAATGTTGGAACGGAAGTCAATGGGCCAGTAAAAGGCCAGGGTGGGTACGATTTTTTCCTGAACCCGCAGCCTTCTGGCGCTTAAATTGGGCTGATAGCCCAGTTCCGCCATGGCAGACAGAACGCGCTCTCTGGTTGTTTCCGAAATGCGCCGTTCATCTGCTTTTCCATTTAAAATAATCGAAACCGTAGTGCCGGATACGCCGGCCCTGCGGGCAACATCTTTTATCGTAACCATATGATTAGTCCTTCTTTAAATTCCCGATTTTTCGTACTTTCATAATAATACAGGGTTCAAAAGCCGTCTGCTCCCTGTTTAGTACCATCATAATAAAGAATCGCGCTTTTTGTCAAGCGGAATACCAGGAAAGCGGTACAAATGGGGGCCATTAAAAGTCAATAGAAAATAATTGACAAAAATTTGCACGAAAAAATGTGAAATGTGCCAAAATTATAAAATTCCCTTGATTTCGGTTTTACGATAAACTATAATGACTACCGTAGGACAAACGTTAAACTAATACGATAAACTAATTCGTTAAACTAATGTAAAGAACCATTGAAACAGAATATCGGGAAAGGAATTGATTACGATGGCAATGATGAAAAAAACAATGGACGGCAACGAGGCTGCGGCATACGCGGCATATGCCTTTACAGAGGTGGCGGCCATTTACCCCATCACCCCTTCATCTCCCATGGCGGAGCTGACAGACAAGTGGGCGGCTAATGGCAAGAAGAATATCTTCGGACAGCCGGTAAAGCTGGTGGAAATGCAGTCTGAGTGCGGCGCCGTATCCGCAGTACACGGAGCTCTGGACGCAGGAAGCCTGGCAACCTCCTACACCGCTTCTCAGGGACTGATGCTGATGATCCCCACTATGTACCGGATCGCAGGACAGCTGAAGCCCGCCGTGATTCATGTAGCTTCCAGAAACGTTGCGACCCATGCGATCACTATTAACGCAGAGCAGTCCGATGTGATGGCCTGCCGCCAGACCGGATTCGCACTTCTGGCCTCCGGAAATGTACAGGAAGCCATGGACCTGGGAGCTGTTGCACATCTGTCCGCGATCAAGGGACATGTTCCCTTCCTTCATTTCTTTGATGGATTCCGGACCTCCCACGAGATTCAGAAAGTAGACTGCCTGGACTATGATGACCTGGCAAAGCTGGTGGATTACGATGAGCTGAAGAAATTCAGAGAGAACGCTTTGAATCCGGAGCATCCGGTACTCAGGACCACCGGCCAGTATTCCGATACATATTTCCAGAGCCGTGAGGCCTGCAATCCTTATTATGATGCCCTTCCCGACATTGTAAACGAATATATGCAGAAGATCAATGCTCTGACCGGAAGAAATTATAAGCCCTTCAATTATTATGGAGCTGCTGACGCGGAGCATGTGATCGTTGTAATGGGTTCTGCTGCCGGATGTATTCAGGAGACCATCGATTACCTGACTGCCAAGGGCGAGAAGGTTGGACTTCTGGAAGTACACCTGTACCGTCCCTTCTCCTCAAAATACTTCCTGCAGGAGTTGCCTGAATCAGTAAAACGCATCACGGTTTTAGACCGTACCAAGGAGCCGGGAGCAGCAGGCGAGCCTCTGTACGAGGATGTATGTTCCGTTATCCTGGAGTCCGGAAGAGGAATTCAGGTATATGCCGGACGGTTCGGACTGGCTACCAAGGACTTTACTCCTGCACAGGTCATTGCAGTTTATGACAATATGAAGGAGGAGCAGCCGAAACATCACTTTACCGTGGGAATCAACGATGATGTGACTCATCTGTCCCTGCCTGTGGGCCATGAGGTCAACACCATGCCGGAGGGAACGGTCAGCTGCAAATTCTGGGGCCTTGGTTCTGATGGTACCGTAGGTGCCAACAAGAACACCATTAAGATCATCGGCGACCATACCGATCTGTATGTTCAGGCATACTTTGAATACGACGGAAAGAAATCCGGCGGTGTAACCCGCTCTCACCTGCGTTTTGGAAAACAGCCCATCCGTTCTACTTATCTGGTTAACCATGCAGATTTTGTGGCCTGCCACAATAAGTCCTATCTGGACAAGTACGATATCCTGGGCGATGCCAAGGAAGGCGCAAATGTGCTGATCGCCTGCGACTGGAAGGGCGAGGAGCTGGAGAAGAACCTGACTCCTGCATTTAAGAAAGCGGCGGCGGTAAAGAAAATCCATCTTTACACCATCGACACCGTAGCCATTGCCCAGGAGCTGGGACTTGGAAGCAGGACCAATACCATTCTGCAGGCTGCTTTCTTTAAGATCACGGGAATCATCCCCATCGACCAGGCAGTGGAATACATGAAGGCTGCAATCCTGAAGTCCTATGGAAGAAAGGGCGAGAAGGTTGTAAATATGAACTACGCCGCAGTGGACCAGGGCGTGGAGAAGGTAACGGAGGTTGAGATTCCTGCAAGCTGGGCTGACATCGAAGTTCCGGAAGAAAAGGTAGATGAGAATCTGCCGGAGTGGATCCGCAAGATCCAGATCCCGGTAAACAAGATGAAGGGAGACAACATCCCGGTCAGCGACTTTGCAGACCTTCCCGATGGAACTATGCCAAACGGCACTTCCAAGTACGAGAAGAGAGGGATCGCGGTCAACGTGCCGGTTTGGAACAGCGAGAAATGTATCCAGTGCAACCAGTGTTCCTATGTCTGCCCACATGCTGCCATCCGTCCCTTCCTGGCAACGGAGGAGGAAGCTGCCAAGGCTCCCGAAGGGTTCGTTACCGTTCCCGCAAAGGGCAAGGGCATGGAGAATTACCGCTTCCGTATTCAGACTGCTGTCCTGGACTGCACAGGCTGCGGAAGCTGCGCCAATGTGTGTCCTGCTCCAGAGAAAGCCATTACCATGCTTCCTCTGGATGAGCACAGAGATGAGGAGAAGAATTGGGAATACGCTATTGCACTTTCAGAGAAGAAGAATCCTCTGGGCGTGAATACCGTAAAGGGCAGCCAGTTTGAGCAGCCTTTGCTGGAATTCCCGGGCGCATGCCCCGGCTGCGGCGAAACTCCTTACGCAAAGCTGATTACCCAGCTGTTCGGAGACCACATGTATGTAGCGACTGCTACCGGCTGTTCCCAGGTGTGGGCTACCAGCTTCCCCTCCTTCCCCTATACCTCCAATCGTCAGGGAAGAGGACCTGCCGTAGGCGGTTCCCTCTTTGAGAACAACGCAGAGTATGGAATGGGTATGTGGCTGTCTGTTACCCAGCACAGAGACCGTCTGAAAGGGGCTGCTCAGATCCTGACAGAGCAGTGTCCGGACGAAGCTGTGAAAGC
>DWYS01000088.1 GCA_019118585.1 Candidatus Enterocloster faecavium
TAGCCGAAACCCATCTCATCTCCTTTAAGAACCAGAATCCGTCCATCCTGATCCATAACCCGCATGGAGACCATCACATCCTTCATCTCCGAGCCGTAGGCCCCGGCGTTCATCACCGCCGCGCCTCCCACGGTGCCCGGTATGCCGGAGGCGAACTCCAGCCCGGAGCATCCTTTTCGGAGCGCCATGGAAGCCGCTTTGGGGAGCAGGAGACCGGCCCCTGCCCGAAGGCGTGTTCCCTCAAACACCCCGTAGCTGAAATTCTCCGTCATGGAAATCACCAGGCCGTCGCAGCCCTCATCGCTTACCAGAAGGTCGCTTCCGTTTCCCAGAATCCGGGGGATAAGGTTTTCCTCCCGGCAGAGGGACAGAAGCTTCCGCAGCTCCTCCTCGCCAGACGGAGCCACGTACCACAGGGCCGGACCTCCAATGCGGAAGGTAGTGTGCCTGGCCATGGGCTCCATGGTCTTTAAAAATGCTCCTTCTCCAGTCAGGACTTCTCTTAAGCGCTGTTCCAGTTGATTCATGCTCAAAACTTAATCTCTCTTTCCAAGGTTTTCCTGGACACGCTTGTAAAGCTCCTTAGCCGCGTTGTAGCCCATCTTCTTCTGACGGTAATTGACCGCCGCGGACTCTACAATAATCGCCAGGTTCCGTCCGGGACGGATGGGGATGGTGTGGCATACCACCTGGTTGCCCAGAAATTCCGTATACTGGTCCTCCAGGCCCAGACGGTCGTACTCCTTATCCTTGCTCCAGTCCTCCAGCTTAATCACCATGTCGATGTTCTGGGTGTCCTTGATGCTCTCCACGCCGAAAAGGCTCTTGACGTCGATGATGCCGATGCCCCTCAGCTCAATGAAGTGCTTGGTGATATCCGGGGCGCTTCCCACCAGGGTATCGTCGCTGACCTTGCGGATTTCCACCACATCGTCAGTTACCAGACGGTGTCCTCTCTTAATCAGCTCCAGGGCAGCCTCGCTCTTTCCGATGCCGCTCTCGCCCATAATCAGAACGCCCTCGCCGAACACGTCAATCAGCACGCCGTGGATGCTGATGCAGGGGGCCAGCTTGACGTTCAGCCAGCGGATGACCTCCGCCATCAGGGAGGAAGTGGTCTTCTTGGACACCAGGCAGGGAACGCCGTAGTAGCTGCAGTATTCCAGCAAATCCTCGTCGGGCTCCTGGTCCCGGCTGAATACCAGGCAGGGAATCTGGCTGGAGGTCAGCTTCTCGTACATCGCCCGCTTTACATCCCGCTCCATGGTATTAATATATGCCTGCTCCACATATCCGATGATTTGGACCCGCTCCCGGTCGAAATGGTCGAAAAACCCCGTCAGCTGCAGAGCCGGGCGGTTCACATCCGGATGGGTCAGCACGATTTTGTCCGTATCGATATCCGGCGTGGTGTTTCTCAGTTTAAACTTCTCAATCAGTTCCGTAATGGTAACTCCATGCATGATGATGCCCCTTTCTCTCTTATTGCTTTCTAATCTTCTCTCTTATCCCTTTTAACGCTTGTATCATCCTATCACATTTCCCCGGAAATGTCATTCTTTTTTGCGTGGAAGAATTCATAAACCGACCGGGCGGAGGCCCGGTTCATCCCCGGCACGGCGGCCAGGGCCTCCTCACCGGCCTCCCGCACCGACTCGATATCGCCGAAGGCCCGCATCAGCGCCTTTCTCCTGGTGGGGCCGATGCCGGGAATCTCATCCAGAAGGGAATGGACCTGTCCCTTCCCCCTTAAGCTCCGGTGATACTCGATGGCGAACCGGTGAGCCTCATCCTGAATCCGGGTAATCAGCCGGAATCCCTCGCTGTGGCGGTCGATGGGCAGTTCCCGGTTCTCATAGTAAAGTCCCCTGGTCCGGTGGCTGTCGTCCTTCACCATGCCGCAGACCGGGATGGAAAGCCCCAGCTCACCCAGCACCTCCAGGGCAATGTTCACCTGTCCCCGGCCTCCGTCCATCATAATCAGGTCCGGGAAGCGGGTAAAGCTTCCCAGCTCCTCCTCCTGGTCCTTTAGTTCCTCCATCTCCCGCAGGCCGTGGGAGAAGCGGCGGGTCAGCACCTCCCGCATGGAAGCGTAATCGTTTGGTCCCTGGACCGTGCGGATTTTGAATTTCCGATAATCGCTGCGCTTGGGCCTTCCGTCCTCGTAAACCACCATGGAGCCCACGGACTCCACTCCGCTGGTATTGGAAATATCGTAGGCCTCGATGCGGCGTACGCCCTCGATTCCCATAAGCCCCGTAATCTGGCGCACCGCCCCGATGGTCCTCTGCTCGTCCCGCTTGAGCCTCTCCTTATCCTGGCCCAGCACCAGGGCCGCGTTCCGGGCCGCCAGCTCCACCAGCCGCTCCTTCTGCCCCTTCTGTGGCACCACCAGCTTCACCTTCTGTCCCTTCCGGGCCGTCAGCCACTGGCTGATGACCTTCTCATCCGCCACCGGGTACTGGAGCCACAGCTCCCTGGGGATAAATGGAGTTCCGGCGTAGAACTGCTTCACAAAGCTGTCCAGGATATCCCCTTCTTCCTCCTCCACGGCGGCCCGCAGATGGAAATGGTCCCTTCCGATTAATTTTCCCTCCCGGATGAAGAACACCTGGACCACCGCATCCTGCTCGTCCCTTGCCATGGCGATGATGTCCCGGTCCGCCTCGGAGCTGCTGGTAATCTTCTGTTTCTGGGCTACCTGTTTCACACTGTTCAGCAGTTCCCGGTATTCAATGGCCCGCTCATACTCCATGACCAGGCTGGCCTCCTGCATCTTGTCCTCCAGGGAGTGAATCAGGGGGCCGTATTTTCCGCTCAGGAAATCCAGGGCCTGGTCAAAGGAAGCCCGGTAGTCCTCCTTTGAAATATAGCCCTGGCAGGGAGCGCTGCACTGCTTGATGTGGTAATTCAGGCAGGGCCGTTCTTTTCCAATATCTCTGGGGAGCACCCGGCTGCAGGTGCGGATTTTGTAAAGCTTGTGAATCAGCTCCAGGGTATCCTTCACCGCGCCGGCGCTGGTGTAAGGGCCGAAATACCGGCTCTTCCCGTCCTTTTTCATATCTCTGGAAAACAAAAGCCGCGGGAAATCTTCTCCAACCGTGGCTTTGATGTAGGGATAGCTTTTATCGTCCTTCAGCATGGTATTGTATCTGGGACGGTGCTCCTTAATCAGGTTGCACTCCAGCACCAGGGCCTCCAGCTCGGAGTCCGTGAGGATATATTCAAACCATGCGATGTGGGAAACCATCTGGGTAATCTTGGCCGTTTTATTCCGGCTGCTCTGAAAATACTGCCGCACCCGGTTTTTTAGGCTGACGGCCTTTCCGATATAGATAATCTCATCCCGGTCGTTGTGCATCAGGTAGACTCCCGGGGACGCCGGAAGCTTCTTCAGCTCCTCCTCCAGATTAAACAAGGCGACCACCTCTTCCTGTCATTTCGTCCCCTTTATCTTACCCCAAACCGGGCCGGGACGCAAGCGGGAAGAAATGAAAGAATCCTTCTATCTGTTCGGCGCCTTCACAGTCACGAATCCTTCTACCTGTCCCGCAGGCGGGAGCCGTCGTATTTGGCCTGAATCCTCAGGAATTTCCGGATATTTTCAATCTGCTCCGGGACGTCTCCTTCTCCCAGCTCGATTTCCAGAGCCGCTGCCGCCCCTCTCATATCAGCCGGGGAGGCGGATTTTTCCAGCTGCGCCAGGGCCGCTAATTTTTCATCCATCTCCTCCGCTTCCAGGAAGCGAATGAGGTCCGGATTCGGGGTTTGTGGCGCTTCTGAATACTCCGCTGCCTCCGAATCTGCCCCGTCCAGGCCGGCCTCCGGATTAGCCTTCGGGTTGACCCGCTCAAAGCGGTACTCCTGAGCCGCCTGGGGATATTTTTCCCGGTCCACCGGACTGATAAACATTTCCAGCGGCCTGACATACAGTCCGAAGTCTCCGTACAGGGCCTGGTAGACCACCATTTTCTCTCTGGTCTCCGAATGTCTTGCCACTCCGATTACCTGATACAGTCTGTTTTTAAAATGCCGGTAGATTTCGCCCGGCTTTGGGGTTCTGTCTGCCTTTGTCTCCATTTTCTTTCCTCCAAACCTTAATCCGCGCAAAACCGGAAGTACCCTTTTTCGTACCTCCGGTTTCATCTTCTTAGGACCCTACATAATATTTATAGCGGTCACTGCGAATATACTGTTCATTATAGTAGAGTATCTCCTTCTGCTCTGTCATCACTGTCTGGTCCACTCCCAACAGAGGAGTCCCCGCTGAACATTCCAAGCTTTTGGCCTGCTCCCTGCTGGCAAGCTTGACCGAGATATAGGAATCGCTCTTATTCCCGGCTTTTCCTGTTTTCTCCCGGATTACCTCAAGCAGAGATTTATTTTTCAAATCCACATCCAGCAAAAAATCAAAGCACATAGGAAAAAAATCCACCTCAAAAATAGATGGGATTTCATTTACCAGTCTGAGCCGTTTCAGACAAATCATCTGGTCCCCACGCTCCATTCCCAAGGCCTCTGCCGCCCCGCGCTCTGCCCGGACGACTCCCTTAAACAGAATCCGGGTACCAGGAATGGCATTTCTCAGCAGGACAGACTTGCTGAAACTGCCCTCCGACTGGGTGGCCTCCAGAAAGGCGGGCATCGATACAAAGGTTCCCTTTCCCGCTTTCTTGACCAGCAGATTTTCGCTCACCAACCGGCTCATAGCCCTGCGGACTGTTACACGGCTAACACCGTACTGCTCCAAAAGCTCCGTTTCCGTAGGAATTTTATCCCCGGCCTTATATTCCCCGGTCTCAATCCGCCTGGCAATATCCTCATAAATCTGCTCATACAGCGGAACCGCCGTTTCTGCTTTCAACGTTTCCATAAATACACGTTTTTCGCCTTTCTCGCTAAAGTTTATAGTATAACCATATCATTTCCCAGTCCCCCTGTCAACGTCCCTTCAGCCGGAAACCCCATGAATCCGGCCATCCTTTGCCAGATTATAAACCAGCTGATTTTTCTCATACTTAGCGGGGTAAAGAAGGTCAAATTCCACTTTTGTCTCATCTTTTGACTTATTCTTTGTGATTTTTACATTGACCTCCCGGATATGTTCCCTGCGGAATATTTGACGCAGCTCGCTGATTACTGCCTCATAATCGCTGGTAGTAATCTTTAAAAATCCCCGGTAGGGCTCCGCTGTAAGAAATGAAGCTGTATGCAAAATCATTTGAATCACAACAACCAACACCCCCGAACTGATGCCAATGAAATAGGAACCTGCCCCTATGGCCATTCCCACTCCGGCTGTGGCCCATATTCCGGCCGCTGTGGTCAATCCGCTGACCGCATTGTTCCGGATAAATATAACCCCAGCCCCTAAAAATCCCACGCCGGAGACAATCTGAGCGGCCACACGGGAAGCATCGTAATCCGGAATATCCCGGAAGCTGTATTTGGAAACAATCATAATCAGGGCAGCACCCATACAGACAATGGAGTGAGTCCGCATGCCGGCGCTCTTTTCCCTGTTTTTCCTCTCATATCCGATTAAATATCCCATCACGGCCGCCACCACAATCCGCAGGAGCAGCTCTCCTTGGTAAACCAAATCGAAACGTCCCAACAGCCCGCTTACGTTCACTCCATCACATCTCTTTCCACTGCTTCCATAAAGCGACGGACATGGTCCTCGTCCACATCACCGTTGTCCTTATAGTTGTCCTTAAAATAACTCCCTACAATGGCTCCGTCCGCTACCCTCAGCCGCTCTCCCGCGTTTTCCGGCGTCATCCCGGCTCCCACAATCAGAGGGAATTCTCCCATCAGCTCCCGGAACTGTTTTACCTTATCTATGGAGGTTTCCATGCCGGTTCCCTCTCCCGTCACCACAATGGCATCGCTGCGGACCATTCCAAGAGCCAGGTCTTCTTTCAGCGACCGCCCGGAATGATAAGGCTGATATTTAAAGCGCACGCCCCCAAATACCAGAGCTCTGGTATTCGCTCTCCAGTTTTCCAAAGTTCTTCCAAAGTCTACATCCTCCTGAGGATAAAGGTGGCCTGCCACCGAATCCAACTGGATGAATTTCGCATCGTAGGCATTGGCAGCTTCAAATCCCTCCCTGTCGTGCTCCAGCATGTTGACTCCGTAGGTTACATCCCTCCTGAAGCTCTGAAGATATCTCAGAACCTTTTCCGCATATTTGGTCTCCTCCTGCTTAAAGTAATTTTCAACAATCACCGCGGAAAGGCCCTGTCGCATATAGATATCGATTTCCCGTTTTGCCCGCTCCAGGATTTCCTCATCCGTCTCCCCCTTCAGATGAAGCATCCCCAAAATACATTTTTTATGTCCGAACAGAGCTTCAAATCTCTCCCTAGCTGTCACTGTTCTTCTCCTCCTCGCTCTTTATTTTAATAATTCCTTCATGGCTCTTCCCTGGGCCCAGGGCAGACTAACTCCTAATACCGCGCCATAGGTCGGGGCCTCGTCAATCAAATCTCCACGTTCCACTGTTACCCCTGAACGGATATCCGGCCCAGCCCCGAAGAAAATGGGCTGAGGCCCCCGGTCCGGCAGGTGTCCATGGGCGGAAACGGAGAGTTTCTGGGCCGGGTCCTGGGCATCGCAGACCATCTCTCCCGTGCAGCGTCCCCCGAAGGAAGTTCCCGGCCTGCTCTCAATGGCATATTCAAATGGCCCCACCAGATGGAGCTCCTTTAACTGCTCCTTGGTAAACACCTGCTGGCAGCCGTATTTCTCATCCTCCTGCCAAATCTTCAGCAGTTCCTCCACCGTTCGCCTTGTGCGGACGTCCTCCGGGTCCTTTAACACCACATGAGCGGACAGCCCCGCTGCATGGATGTAGCAGCGGTAATCCAGAATATGTCCCTCCGCATCCAAATCCAGCAGCCCCTTCCGGGCCAAGACCGTATTTAACTGCACCACCCGTTTTACCGGAAGATGGCCATGGTCCCCCATTACAAAGAAATCCGTTTTTTCAAAAATGCCCTGGCTCTTTAAAATTTCAAACAGCTCCCCCACCTTCCGGTCGCATTCCTTTAAGGCATGCCTGGCTTCTTCCGAATAAGTCCCATGGTCATGTCTGGCCCGGTCCAGGTATGATAAGTGGAGGAAGGTCACCTCCGGCTGATACTCTCTTAAAATTTCCTTCAGGCAGGCCACACCGAAGTCGTCCAGCTCCGGTATGCAGTCCCAGTTTAAAATATGCCGGTACCGGTCAAAGAGCGGCACCACCGGTTTGGAGCAGGCGCTTAAAAACCGGGGCCTTACATCCTCTTGGGCTGTATCCGCCCAAATCTCCGGAACCAGATAATCGATACTGGGGTCCCCTCCCGTTACCGGCCAGTTGACGCAGGCAGTGGTATATCCCGCCTCCTTGGCCGCGTCAAAAATGGTCTTTGTCTTCAGCTGGCTCCGATGCCAATGCCAGCGGGGATGGTGCATCTGAGGCTCCACCCGCTCATTATGATAGATACCATGCTTTTCCTCATGGCAGCCGGTCATCATGGTGGAATGGGCCACATAGGTCATGGCGGGATAGGTGGATTTCATCTTCTGCACCACCGCCCCCTGCTCATAAAGACGATAGAAATTGGGACACTCCCTTAACCAGTCCAGGTCTTCAAAAAACAGGGAATCTACTGAGATTACAAACAATCGTTTTTTCATGCTCGCTTCCTCCGGTTACATTGATTTTGTCCATTCCAGGAACTCCTGGTCTGTTGCCAGCACGCAGTGGCTTCCCCCTGCCAGATGGAGGGTTCCCTTGGTATAATCCACCCCTGCGGTCTTATAATCGTAGTAGGTCACCTTACGGTTCCGCTCCGTCCTGGGATTCGGGTGTGGAATCGCCGAGAGGAGGCTCTTCGTATAAGGATGGATAGGATTTGAGAAAATCTCCTCCGTGGTGCCGGTCTCCAGCAGATGTCCCAGGTGCATCACCCCGATGCGGTCTGAAATATATTTCACCATGCTCAGGTCGTGGGCGATAAACAGGTAGGCAGTTCCCGTCTCCTTCTGAATGTCCTTAATCAGGTTCACCACCTGAGCCTGTATGGAAACATCCAGGGCGGAGATGCACTCATCGGCAATAATCAGCTTGGGCTCCATGATTAGGGCCCGGGCAATGCCAATCCTCTGTCTCTGGCCCCCTGAAAACTGGTGGGGATAGCGCAGGGCATGCTCCGGTGCCAGGCCCACCCTCTTTAAAATCTCCGCTACCTTTCCGGACCGTTCTTGGGAGGTGGCGCAGCGATGCTGTACATCCAAGCCCTCCGCAATAATATCGATAACCTTTTTCCTGGGATTTAAGCATGCCATCGGGTCCTGGAAAATCATCTGCATGTCTCCTCTGAGCCGTTCCTTTGTTTCCCGGTCCATATGTCCGGAAATATCCATTCCCTCAAAGAAAATCTTTCCGGCCGTTGGGTCATAAAGGCGTATAATGGCCCTTCCGATTGTGGACTTTCCAGAGCCGGACTCTCCCACCAGTCCGTAAATCTCCCCTGGATAGATGGAAAAGCTGACACCATCCACCGCCTTTACGGTATACTTCCGGCTTACGGGAAAATACTGCTTTAAATCCTTTACTTCCAGCAGGGGTTTTTGTGCTTCCATCATTGCCATTCCTCCTTCAGACGCCGGATTCTCCGCTTCAACTCCTGGGGCATCTCCACTTTAGGCGCATTTTCATGGAGCAGCCAGGTAGCTGCGTAGTGAGTATCGCTGACCTTAAACATAGGCGGTTCAATACGGTAGTCAATATTCATGGCATACCGGTTTCTGGGCGCAAATGCATCTCCCGGCTGCAGGTTCTGCAGGCTGGGCGGACTTCCGGGAATCGCAAAAAGGCGCTCGTCATCGGTTCCCAAATCCGGCATCGCTGCCAGCAATCCCCAGGTATATGGATGACGGGGGTCGTAAAAAATCTCATCGATGGTTCCGTATTCGATAATCTTTCCCGCATACATTACATTGACAAAGTCCGCCACCTTGGCCACCACTCCCAGGTCATGGGTAATATAGACCACCGCAATCCCCATCTGCTCCTGAAGGCTTTTAATCAGCTCCAGGATTTTTGCCTGGATAGTCACGTCCAGAGCTGTGGTGGGCTCATCGCAGATTAAGAGCTGCGGATTGCAGGCCAGGGCCGTGGCAATGACCACCCTCTGCCTCATTCCTCCGGACAGCTGGTGGGGGTACTGCTTCATCCGCTTTTCCGCATCCGTAATCCCTACCATTTTCAAAAGCTCCACCGCTTTCATCCATGCCTGCCTGCGGGGCGTCCGGTAATGCCAAATCATTCCTTCCATAATCTGGCTTCCGATGGACATGGTGGGATTCAAAGAAGTCATCGGGTCCTGGAACACCATGGCAATCCGCTTACCATTGATGGTGCGCCGCATTTCCTTTTTGGACAGCTTCAGCAAATCCCTGGTAACCTTCTCCCCATTGTCATCCCGATAGGTAAACTCAATGGTTCCTCCGTCCACCCTGCTGTTGGAAGGCAGGATTCCCATGGCGGCCTTCATGGTCACGGATTTTCCGGAACCCGATTCTCCCACAATCGCCACCGTCTCCCCCTTGCCCACCTCCAGGTTCACTCCCCGCAGGGCCTTCAAATCGCCGGAGGTGGTGGTAAAGGAAATCGCCAGGTCACGTATTGACAATATTGTTTCTTTCTCAGACATTCCGCTTCCTCCTACATTTCTTTCATTTTCGGGTCCAATGCCTCCCGCAGCCCATCGGCCAGGATATTAAAGCAGAGCATCAAAACGGACAGCACCACCACCGGCCACACGATTTGATAGGGGTGAGTAGTAAACTGCTTATAGGCATCCGAAATCAGGGAACCCAGAGAGGCCAGGGGTACCGGAATGCCCAGTCCGATAAAGCTTAAGTAAGCTTCCATGAAAATAGCGTTGGGAATGGAAAACATCGTGTTGGTAATCACCGGGCCAATCATATTGGGGAAAATTTCCCTGAAAATAATGAAATAGGCCTTGGCTCCCAATGTTTTGGAGGCCAGCACATACTCTGACTCCTTCAGCTTCAGCATCTCCGCCCTGGCAATGCGGCTCATACCGACCCACCCGGTAAAGCCCAGGGCCAGGATGATAGTCACTAACCCCGGCTTCATCACCAGCATCAGCAGCGTCACTGTCACCAGGGTGGGGATGCTGTTGATAATCTCCACAATCCGCTGCATAATCATGTCGGTTTTTCCACCGAAATATCCGGAAGTCAAGCCGTAACTCAATCCAATCGCCAGGTCGATTGCCACAGCAACAAAGGCAACCAGCAAGCTTACCTGTGTTCCGGACCACACCCTGGTCCAGATATCCCGCCCCAGGGAATCACTTCCGAACCAGTAGTACACATCCTCCAGGCCGTTTTCCTGGTACTTGTTGTAGGTGACCGAGCCGGTACTCTTGTTCAGGGTTTCCGTTCCATCAAAAATCCCCATTTTTTCCAGCCCCGGTATCCTGGGTGCCATATTCTGGCGGGTGACGTCCTGCTCCGTTACGCTGTAGCCGCTGAATACAGGCCCTGCCAAAGCTAAAATGATAATGGCAACCACCGCAATCAGGGCAAATACTGCCAGGCGGTTTTTCCGAAAACGGACCCAGGCCTCCTTCCAGTAGCTCTGGCTGGAAAAATTGCGGTCAATGTCCAGTTTCTCATCTACATGGCACAGTTGAAAATCGTCCTCGCGGAAGGTAATCTGCGTCAAATCCGGCTGTTGGTTCATTGTCCTCCTCCTTTCGTGATTCGGATTCTCGGGTCAATAATTCCATATAAAATATCCACCACCAGCATCACCCCGATATAGAGTGCGCTGTAAACGAAGGTCAGGGCAATGGTTACGTTATAGTCGTTGGACTGGATAGCCGTCACCAGAAGGCTCCCGATTCCCGGTATGGCGAACAGCTTTTCCACCACCAGGCTTCCGGTCATCAGGCCTACAATCAATGGGCCCAGAACCGTAATGACGGAAATCAGGGAATTGCGCAAAGCATGGCAGATTACCAGCCTGGGGCCGTAAATCCCTTTGCTCTGGGCAAAAAGCATGTAATCGCTGTCCAGAACCTCAATCATCTCACTGCGCATAAACCGTGCGATGGAGGCAATGGTAAACATACACAGGGCAATGCAGGGAAGGACGCTGGATTTGACTGGCAAGGACTCATTGTACAGAAGAGGAAACCAGTTCATCTTAAACCCGAACAGATAAGCCAGACCCATGGCAAATACATAGGAGGGAATGCTGACGCCCAGAACGGAAATCACGGTGGTAATAGAATCCCAGATGGTATTGCGCTTTAATGCGGCAATACAACCCAGGATGATTCCAATGAATGCTCCCACCACAACCGCCTGACCTCCAATCCGTATACTGACCGGAAGGCGGACCGCCAGGATGCTGTTAATGGAGATGTTCTTGGCGATGGAATAGGAAACGCCAAAATCCCCTCTGAGCATATTGGCCATATAACGGCCAAGCTGGACGTACAGAGGCTGGTCCAGGCCATATTTCTGATACAGCACTTCCTGCTGCTCCGGAGAAAGTTTTTCATCATTGAAAGGCGAGCCGGGCATCAGCTGCAGCAGCAGAAACAGCATCAGAGTAATAATAATCAGCGTCAGCGCAGAAACAAGGAGACGTTTTAAAATATATTTTTTCATGGGCGATTCCTCATTGGAAGGAGAGAGACTGGCAACAGAGGTATTTTCCCTCCGCTGACCAGTCTCCCAACCATTCAACACTGCTATTCGTTAATGGTTACATACTTATAGTTTCTGAGAATACCATAGGGCTGGAACGTCAGTCCCGTTACATTGGGGTTCTGCAGTACACAGCTATGGGTTTCATACAGCGGAATCACTTCGCAGTCGTTCATGGCAATCTGTTCCGCATCATGGAGGGCGTCCCATCTGCCCTGGGCATCCGTTGCCAGGGTTCCGGTGGTGCAGTCATCCAGGATGGCGTCATACTCCGCATTGCTCCAGCCGCCGAAGTTGTTGGAAGCACCTGTCTTCCAGAGGGCCAGGAATGTCATGGGGTCCAGATAATCGGCGCCCCATCTGGTCAGGCCAATGTTGTATTCTCCTGCTCTCATATCATCATTCAGCTGCTTACGGCTGACAGTACGGATAGAGATAATCACGCCGGGAAGCTTCGTCTGAATCTGGTCCTGAAGGAAAGCGGCTACTTTGGCGCAGGTATCGGTATCCTCAATGGTCATCTCAAAGCTGAACTCATTCTGCCCCAGTTCCTGGCATGCCAGGTTGTAAGCCTCTGTGGCCTTTGCCTCATCTCCTCCCTCATACTCCGGTCCGGTGGCCCGGTAATCCTGTCCATCCGGTCCATTGGCCAGGTTGGTAGGCACTAAGTATGTGGCAGGGTCAGAGCCGTCTGCCAGCACGTTGTTTGCCAGCAGGTCCCGGTCAATCGCATAGTAGATTGCCTTTCTCATGTTCAGGTTATCCAGAGCTTCCACACCCTCCATATTCAGGGAGAGATACCACAGATATCCTGCAAATGGCAGTACGCTGAAGGCCGGGTCATCCCGCACCAGCTCCACCTGCTCGCCGCCGATACGGACCACATCCATCTCGCCGTTCTGGAAGCTTAAAAGAGAGGTCTGGTTGTCGCTGATGACCTGGAAGGAGATGCCCGCCAGGGAAACATTTTCCGCATCCCAGTACTGGTCATTCTTCTCCACCCGATAGGTGGTTGCTGCCGGGTCAAACTCCGTCACGATATACGGCCCGCAGGAGAGCAGGGTATCGGGACTGGTGGCAAAAGAGCCATTGCAGCTGTCATAGAAGGCTTCATTTACCGGGAAAAAGGTAGGGAAGGCCGTCAGGCTGGGGAAGAATACAACCGGGTTCTCCAGCTCCGCTACCAGTGTTTTGTCATCCTCCGCCCGGACGCCCAGCTCAGATGGGTCCATCTCTCCATCTGCAATGGCCTGGCTGTTTTTCAACTGAGCCACCTCATACAGCATAAAAGCATACTCGCTGGCCACATCCGTGCTCAGCGCTCTCTGCCAGGCAAATACAAAGTCGTTGGCCGTAACC
Source organism: Candidatus Enterocloster faecavium (assembly GCA_019118585.1). GTDB lineage: Bacteria > Bacillota > Clostridia > Lachnospirales > Lachnospiraceae > Enterocloster > Enterocloster faecavium. The sequence continues at coordinate 13,102 of DWYS01000088.1, forward strand.
GGGTCGCCGTTGGACCAGAGGGCATCTCTTAAGTGGAAGGTGTAGGTCAGGCCGTCCTCACTGACCTCATAGCTCTCCGCCAAAGCGGGAACCACATTTCCATCCGCATCAATCGTACACAGTCCTTCCAGAAATGTTCCCAGAAGTTCATGGGACCTTGCGTCCGTGGCAATCTGTGGGTCCAGGGAGTCCACTCCGGTTTCATTCTGAATATTCAGAAATCTCGTTCCTCCCTCCGCCGCTCCTGTGCTCTCACTCTGCTCCGGGGCAGATTGGGATTCCGAAGCAGTCTGGCCGCCGGAACAGGCTGTCAGTGTTCCTGCGAGCATCGAAGCCGCAAGTATTGCCGCTACAAGTTTTTTCATAATCGTTTCTCCTTTCTGATTTCCTTAATCAACTTTTGAATACATTTTAATACATTTTGTGTAATATGTCAATATTTATCGATTTAATTTGCTGTTTTTTGAACTATTTTTTACATTCCTTTTACATTAGTAAAAAGCTGTCAAAAAAAGAGGCCGATTTTTTCAATCGGCCTCCGCAAATCTCTTTTTAACTGTTATTTTCCGCTATTCTGCCGTTCTCTCCACCGGCGCTTCCGCCGCTCCCCCAAAATGATAGGAAACTCCCGCATCCCAGAGAAGCCACTCCTCATATCCGGCGTCGTAGACCGCCTGAATCTGAGCACGGACCTCCTCGTCCCCGTAGTCGATATAGTGGTCCAGATAGGAAGCGGTAAAATCCTGGAGCCAAGGTCTCACCACCGCCTGGCGGTCGCCCTCCGCCCCTGTACTTCCATCCCCTGTGTTCTCATCTCCATCTCCCGGGCCTTCCAGGGCCTCCCTGGAACCCAGAAGGGCCTGGTAGACCGTATCGTAAGGCTGGGTATCCGGATGCTCAATCCCAAAACTGCCATCCCCGTAGTGGGAGGGGTAAATCATAGGGCAGAGATAATCCACCTGTCCCGCCATCTCCCGGTAGTCCTGCCCCACCGCCTGGGCGTCCTGGCCACTGCGGATAATGGTTCCGAACACGTCCGCCGACACATACAGCCCTTCCCGGGACAGCTCATCATAGGCATAATCCATAAACTGGCTGATGGCCTCCGTCTTGCTCCGCCCCTGGGTGTCCTCGGGCGCAAAGGCCACTCCCTCCGCTCCGCTGTCCACGGAGAAGCGGACATAGTCGAACTGCACCTCCGCGAATCCCAGCTCCCCGGCTTTCTTTCCCACTTCCACCAGGTAATCCCACACCTCCTGCCGGTAAGGATTCACCCAGGCCAGGCCGTTTCCATCCCGGTAAACGCTGCCATCGGCCATATGAAGGCTCCACTCCGGCTTCTGCTCCGCCAGATAGGGGTCACGGAATGCCACCACCCGGGCAATGGGATAGATTCCCCTCTCCTTCAGTCTCCCAATCAGCCCCGGCATATCCTGAATCAGTACGCGGGAAGCGCCAATCTCATTGACCAGGGGGCTGTCCATCTGGCAGGTAATCCTCCCCTCGTCGTCCTTCAAATCGATTACCACCGCGTTGAGCCCGGTCCCTTCCATCTGACCGAGAATCTCGTCCATCCGGTTCCCCGTCCCCGCCACATAGGCGGACACGTAGATTCCCCTCACCTTCACCGGCTCCGGCCTTGAAATCGTGGAGATAGCAATAGGCTCCGGCTCCTTTTCCGTCAGCGCCGCCGCGCCTTCTTCCGTACTTTCTTCTGCCGCGTTCCGCTCTAAGCCGGCAGATGTTTC
>DWYS01000089.1 GCA_019118585.1 Candidatus Enterocloster faecavium
GTTGTACTGGTTTCGACGGGGACCATGCAGCTGGTGAAGCTATCCCCATGCAATGGGTTAAATGGCAAACCTAAATATAAACGCTAACGACGAATTAGCATACGCTGCTTAATTGCAGCTGTCAGACTTAAAGCACCCACACTTTAAGACCCTGGCATCGACGCATGTGGGAAACGACGTATGCAAAGCTTTGCGCATATGGGCGTAATATGAAGCTACTGAAACCGTCCGGGTGTTCGTTCTCTGACGGCGGAGGGAATGTCAAATAACGAACTATGATAGTAGAAGAACAGGGAATTGGTTTTCGGACAGGGGTTCGATTCCCCTCAGCTCCACTGACGCAATGCCTCAAAACAGCATACGTGCATTCGTTTTGAGGCATTGCGTTTTTAAATCTGTTTCTGCCGGGAAACGCTTATTTTTGCTCCATTAGGCCATTGAAGGAGCAGGAATAAACGTTTATTTTTTTATGGAGGTGTTATTTATGGCATTTCGTGAAATGAGAAGAAAGAAACAGCTGCTGCCGCAGGAGGAGATCGCGGACATTCTGAACCGCGGAACATCCGGTGTGCTCGCTCTTTTGGGCGATGATGATTACCCTTATGCGGTTCCCATCAGCTATGTGTATGACAATGGAAAGATCTACTTTCACAGTGCAAAAAGCGGGCACAAGATCGATGCCATCCAAAAACATGCAAAAGCTTCATTCTGCGTCATTGACCAGGATCTCATCGTTCCGGAGGAGTACACGACCTACTTCAGAAGCGTAATCGCCTTCGGACACATAACGATTATGGAAGACGAAGCAGAGAAGCGGAGCGCGATCGAGAAACTGGCAGTCAAATATGCGCCCGACGATACTGCCGCCAACCGCAGCCAGGCCATCAGCCGCGAGTGGGCTCCTCTCTGCATGCTGGAAATGACCATCGACCACATCACAGGCAAAGAGGCCATCGAACTTGTAAGGGAAAAGCAGCAGAAGCCGATGTAACGGCTGCCTAAAATTTTTTCGTTTCTCCGACTCTTTTCAGATGCTCCATCATCTCATCAAAACTTACATTGCCGGCGGAGTCAATGGCAGCCACCACCGCTCCCTCTACCAGGGGAGCGTCCGCCATGGCCACTTTTTCCCCTTCAAACAGTTCCACCACCATCTCCGCAGTCATCACGGCACTTCCCAGGTCCACCAGGATCACGACGCCGTCCTGGGAGAAGACGGAGCGGACGGCAGCTTCAATCTTCTCAAAGCTGGTCCCAAATCCGCCGTCCTCCAGTCCTCCGGCCGCTGCCATAGGGGCATTTGGAGCCATAAGTGCCGCCAGTTCCACCACGCTCTCCGCCAGCTTTTGGCTGTGGGACACGATCACGATTCCAACCATAGCTTTGCCCTCCTATGAATACGCCTTTGCAATGGTTTCCAGCAGATAGCTGTAGGAGGTTGCCCCCGGGTCCTGATGCCCTAGTCCCCGTTCTCCTACATAACTGGCCCGGCCCTTGGTGGCGATCAGGTCTTTTGTATGCTCGGCACCTGCCCAGGCGGCTGCCGCTCCTGCCTGAAGGACCTGGGCGGTTCCTTCTCCTGCCTCCTTCGCCTTCTTCATGGCATTCAGGGAGGGAATCATGGCATCCAGCATGGTAGCCTCTCCCTCTGCCGCTTTTCCCCTCTGTGCAACTCCTGCCTCAGCGGCATCCATCAGCTTCAGAAATCCCTCTAAATCCAGCTGAGTCAGGCCGGCTGCCTCCATGCCGGCTTTCATGAAGGCCGTCCCATACAGGGGGCCCGATGCTCCTCCTACCGTAGACACCAGAGTCATTCCCACTGTCTTTAAGATCGTTCCGATATCCTTTCCTTCCAGGCCCGGAAGCTTCTGCTCTACCGCCTGAAATCCTCTCGCCATGTTGATGCCGTGGTCGCTGTCTCCAATGGGCTGGTCCAGCTGCGTCAGCTCATCCTTATGTTCCTCGATCACCTGGGCCATCTGTCTGATCATTTCCAGAATTTTTTTACTGTCCGCCATCGTTTGTTCCTCCAGTCTTTTCTTTTCCTGTACAGCTTCTTTTTCCGCCAGCGCCTTATCTCCAGGCCGGCGTATGAGCGGGAGCATCTAACAGCTCCTTCATCTCATCATCCAGACGCAGAAGGGAAATGGAAAATCCCTCCATCTCCAGAGAGGTCATATATTCCCCCACAAAGGTCCGGTACACCGGAATGCCCTTCTGGGCCAGCACATCGGAAATATGGTTATTCAGAATAAACAGCTCCATCAGAGGGGTGGCTCCTGCCCCGTTGACCATCACCGCCACTTCTTTTCCCTCATAGTCCAGATCCCCCAGGATCTGTTCCAGAAGCTGATCCACAATGGCATTGGCCGGTTTCAGGGTTTCCCTGTGGGTTCCGGGTTCCCCGTGAATTCCGATCCCAATCTCCATCTCATCCTCCCCCAGCTCAAATCCCGGCTTTCCCGCCGCAGGGACCGTACATGGCCGGATCGCCGCCCCCATGGTCCGGACGTTGTCGATCACCTTCTGGGCAGCCGCCTGAACCTCATCCAGGGAAGCTCCCCGTTCCGCCAGAGCGCCGGCGATTTTGTGGACGAACACCGTACCGGCTACGCCCCTGCGGCCAATGGTGTAAAGGCTGTCCTTGACGGCCACATCATCGCACACCACCACCTGCTTCACTTCTATGCCCTCCATCTGGGCCATCTCCGCCGCCATCTCAAAATTCATCACATCGCCGGTATAGTTTTTCACGATCATCAGGACACCGGCGCCGCTGTCCACAGCCTTGATCCCCTCGTAAATGGCATCCGGAGTTGGGGAGGTGAACACAGCTCCCGCTACGGCGCAGTCCAGCATCCCCTGGCCGACATATCCGCCGTGAGCCGGCTCATGGCCGCTGCCCCCGCCGCTGATGAGCGCTACCTTTCCCTCCTTCTTCTCTGCCCGGACCACTACGTTGTAACCGTCCAGCTGCTTTAAATACTGGGGATAGGCTTTCACCATCCCCTGGATCATCTCATTTTCCACCTGCTCTACGTCATTGATAAATTTCTTCATGGTCGTTCCCCTTTCTCTCTGTTTTCCCTTTATTCTTCCTTCTCCCATTCAAAGGAGCGCTTCACGGCCCGCTTCCATCCGGCCCGCATCTTCTCTCTCTGTTCCTGGCTGATCGCCGGCTCAAAGGTCCTGTCTATGGCCCAGTTGGCTCTGACCTTTTCCTGACTGTCCCAGTAACCGGCGGACAGCCCTGCCAGGTAGGCTGCTCCCATAGCTGTGGTCTCCACACATCTGGGGCGTTTTACCGGAACTCCGGTTAAATCCGCCTGAGTCTGCAGAATGTAGTTGTTGGCGCTGGCACCGCCGTCGGCCTTCAGGGAGGTCAGCCGTATGCCGGAATCCTGCTCCATAGCCTCCAGCACATCCTGAACCTGGTAGCACAGGGAATCCAGGGTAGCACGCACCAGATGATACCGGTTCACCCCCCTGGTCAGACCCACCACAGCTCCCCTTGCATACTGGTCCCAGTAGGGTGCCCCCAGCCCTGTAAAAGCCGGAACCACATAGCAGCCGTTGGTATCCTTTACTTTTAAGGCCATCTGCTCCGTTTCCGGCGCCGACTGGATCAGGCCCAGCTCATCCCTCAGCCACTGGATCGCTGCCCCGGCTACGAAGATGGAGCCCTCCAGTGCATAGCAGACCTTTCCCCCGATTCCCCAGGCAATGGTCGTTACCAGCCCGTTTCCGGAAAATACCGGCTTCTCCCCCGTATTCATCAGCAGGAAACATCCGGTGCCGTAGGTATTCTTCGCCTCCCCAGGCTCAAAACAGGTCTGGCCGAACAGTGCAGCCTGCTGGTCCCCCGCCGCCCCTCCAATGGGGATGGAGCCGCCAAAGAATCTGGGGTCCGTCATCCCCAGCTGGCAGCTGGAAGGCCTGGCCTGAGGGAGCATGCCGGCAGGAATATCCAGGATTTTTAAAATCTCCGAATCCCACTGCAGGGTATTGATATTAAACAGCATCGTGCGGGAAGCGTTGGAGTAATCCGTCACATGAACCTTTCCACCGGTCAGCTTCCAGATCAGCCAGGTATCCACCGTGCCGAACAGCAGCTCCCCCCTTTCTGCCCGCTCCCTGGCTCCCTCTACATGGTCCAGGATCCATTTCAGCTTGGTGCCGGAAAAATAGGCATCGATCACAAGCCCGGTTCTCTGGCGAACCGCCTCCACCAGCCCCTGCTCCTTCAGCTGGTCGCAGTACTGGGCCGTTCTCCTGCACTGCCACACAATGGCCGGACAGATGGGCTCTCCCGTATGTTTGTCCCAGACAATGGTAGTTTCCCTCTGGTTTGCGATTCCAATGGCCTTTATATCCTCCGCCCCGGCTCCAATCTTGGACATGGCCTCCACCGCCACCCCCAGCTGGGTAGACCAGATTTCATTGGCATCGTGCTCCACCCATCCCGGCTTGGGAAAATACTGGGTAAATTCCTTCTGGGCACTGCTGACGATTCGCCCCTTTTCATCAAACAGAATACAGCGGTTGCTGGTCGTCCCCGCATCCAGAGCCATCACATAACCTGGCATATGTACCCTCTCCTCTCATGATTTCTCTGTCTACTACTATACCCCTTCCCCGGAATTTGGGAAAGACTTATTTCAAAATTTCGTATAAAAATAATGCGGAATTTTTTAAAAAAACACTGGACAAACCTGAAAACCTATGATATTATAAACAAGCTGTCAGCGAAACGCACAGCTCCATATGGCCTGATGGTCAAGCGGCTAAGACGACGCCCTCTCACGGCGTAAACCCGGGTTCGATTCCCGGTCAGGTCATAGGAGATTGCGAGCAGGAATTTTTCCTGCTTTTTCTTTGCCCAAAAATGCCGGGGACTCTGAGAACTTCTCAGACTGCCCCGGCATTTTTTCCGCTGCCTCAGCTCACTCATGCTCTTTGCAGGAAATTTCCTCCACTTCCAGCTTAAAGATTCCCATCTGCTTCATCATATTCTCCGGAAATTCCCAGTTCTTCCGTCCGGTATAATGGTCCATCAGCATTCTTAGCGCATGCTGCTTTTCCTTCTCCTCCTCGATCATCGAGACTCTGCCCCAGCCCACCACACTCTGAAATCTGGCACTGTACTGGCAGGGCAGTTCCCCCTCCTTCAGCTCATATCCCCTGTCCAGCTCGAACCCGGCCCGGCCTTTGCTGCGGACCAGATCGATTTTTCTTCCTTCCAAAGCGCCGTGAAAATAGAAAACCCGTCTCCCTTCCTGCTCCTCAAAACCGAAGTTCAGGGGAACGATGTAAACATCCTCCCCATCCTGAAAGCCCAGGCGGCAGCAGAAACAGGAACGGATGATTTCATTTATCCTTGCAGGATCCTGGATCTCGCGGTCTTTTCTTCGCATCTCTCTCATCGTATCTCCCCTGTCTGCAATATACTGGATCAATAGCGGCCATCCGGGAACTTAATACAGATTCTTCACCTTGAAATCCTTCTCCAGCTCTCTTCTCTGGTCCTTTTTGGCCAGGTCCGCCCGCTTGTCATACAGCTTCTTTCCTCTGGCGAGACCAATCTCTACCTTCACCAGGCTTCCTTTAAAATAGACCTGGAGAGGCACCAGAGTATATCCCTTCTGGGTTACCTTTCCATTGAGCTTCATGATTTCCGCCTTGTGCAGAAGAAGCTTTCTTACGCGGAGAGGGTCCTTATTGAAAATATTGCCTTTTTCATAAGGACTGATGTGCATGCCGTAGACATACACCTGACCGTTTTCAATCTTTACAAAGGCTTCCTTGACGCTGCACTTGCCCATGCGCACCGATTTCACCTCTGTACCGAAGAGCTCAATTCCCGCTTCATACTTGTCGTCAATAAAATAGTCGTGGTAGGCCTTCTTGTTATTGGCCACCAGTTTGATATGGTCCTTCAAATCCAAAACCTCCCTTATGTCCGGAGACTTGCTGTTGTTTTATCATACTACAAGCCGGAACATTCGTAAAGAAAAAGATTGCCTCCCGGCTTCTTTTCCCCGGCCGTTCCCGCTACGGCTGTGCCGGTACGAACTCCACAGTCCGCGTAATCCGGTCCGTTCCGGCCACTGTCACCCTGATCCTCTGCCCCAGCTTATAAGTTTTCCCGGTCCTCTCCCCTTTAAGCTGATAGCTCTTCTCGTCAAATACGTAGTAATCTCCCGTCAGTTCGCTCAGCCGCACCAGTCCTTCCACCGTATTGGGCAGCTCTACAAAGAATCCCCAGCCCGTTACGCCGGAAATCACGCCGTCAAAATCGCAGCCTGCAAACTGCTCCATATACTGGCATTTTTTCAGCTTCTCCGTCTCCCGCTCTGCCTCGTCAGCCCTCCGTTCCAAAGCGGAGGTCCTCACTGCCACCTCCGGCAGAATCCCGCTGTAATGGGCCTCCCGGCGCTGGCTTAATCCTCCCCGCAGGCATTCCTTGATGATCCGGTGGATCTGAAGGTCCGGATAGCGCCGGATCGGAGAAGTAAAATGCGTGTAATAGCGGGTAGCCAGTCCGAAATGGCCGCTGCACTCGGTGGTATACTTCGCCTGCTTCATCGAGCGCAGGGTCAGACGGGCCAGCAGAGCCTCCTCCTCCTTGCCCTGAATGCGGTCCAGCAGTTTCTGGACCTCCTTCGGGTGGATTTCCCCCTGAGAAATGCGGACCGTGTATCCAAAATTATTGATAAACGCGGCCAGCTGCTTCATCTTTTCCGGGTCCGGGTTGTCGTGGCTGCGGTAAAGGAAGGGCACGGACTGCCAATAGTAATCCTCCGCCACCGTCTCATTGGCCAGAAGCATGAAATCCTCAATGATCCTGGTAGCCGTGTTTCGCTCATAGGGGCGTATTTCCAGAGGTCTTCCCTGGGCATCCAGAATGATTTTGCTCTCCGGGAAGTCAAAGTCCACCGCTCCGCGGCTTCTGCGCTTTTCCCTGAGGAGCCCGGACAGCTCTTTCATGTCCATAAAAGCTCCTGCCAGTTCCTGGTACTCTTCCCGCTCTGTCCCTTCCTTTTCCTCCACAATGGCGTTCACCGCCGTGTAGGTCATCCGCCGGTCCACCTGCACCAGGGTTTCACAGATGCGGTGGTCCGTCACATTTCCCCTGGCATCCACTTCCATGATGCAGCTTAATGCCAGCCGGTCTACTCCCTGATTGAGAGAGCAGATGCCATTGGACAGCTTGTGCGGCAGCATGGGGATCACCCGGTCCACCAGATAAACGCTGGTCCCCCTTTTTAACGCCTCCTCATCCAGCCATGTTCCCTCCGGCACATAATGGCTGACATCCGCAATGTGTACCCCCAGAATAAAGGTTCCGTCCTCCCTCCTGGCGATGGTGATGGCATCATCCAGGTCCTTGGCATCCTCTCCGTCGATGGTCACCGTCGGAAGGGAGCGGAGGTCCAGACGGCCTGCCAGCTCTCCCTTCCACTCCGGATGTGTTTTCAGATCATCCAGCCCATATTCTTCCTGATAGGAGAGAGGTGCTGTCTCCTCCGGCACATAGACCGTATCCGGGATGGCGGCGATCTGCTCCATCACTTCCGGCGGGAACTCCTCCGGAAGACCGTACGCTTTTACAATAGAAAGAATATCCGTCCCGGGGTCATTTACGTGGCCCAGGATCTCTGCCACCTCCCCCTCCGGCTTCCGTCTGCCGTCTCCAAAATCCACAATGCGGACTACCACCTTGTGGCCCGTTACCGCGCCCATATCCTTGCCCTGCGGGATAAAGACGTCCGTATCGATCCTGGGATTGTCAGGAATCACAAAGCCGAAGTTTTTATTCTTCTGGTAATATCCGATGATCTGGCTGTTGGCATGCTCCAGCACCCGGATGACTTCCCCTTCCGCCCGCTTATCTGCGGACTCCGGGTGGGTGATGACGATGCGGACCTTATCACCGTTTAAGGCCTGTCCCTTCTTCTCCTCCGGGATAAATACATCCCGCTCCATGCCTTCCACCGTCACAAAGCCAAATCCCCTGGGATTTCCGCTAAAAATCCCCTGCAGGGCGAACTCCTCAGGCTTTCCATATTTTCCGCGCCTGGAGAGACCGATCTTTCCTTCCTCCACCAGGGCATCCAGAACCTCCTTCAGTTCATCCCTCTGGCTTCTGGGAATGTTCAACAGGGCCGCAATCTCCTTGGCCTTCATCGGTACATAGGCTTTATCGTGAATGAGCTCCAGCAGGACCTGCTCCCGCTGCTTCATTAAATCTTTTTCCATCAATTTTTTACCTTTCATAATAACGCTGTGCACGTAACAAAAAAACACCCTTCTTGCGGCTGGCAAAAGGGGTGTCATTTCGCTGTGTTCTCTGCTGTTCTTACAGTCCCTGGCGCTCCAGGAGTACATTGATCACAATGGTAAGAAGCATGAATGCAATTGCTCCATATCTGGTGAATTTCTCAAGAGCGCCTTCCATGGTGCGGCCTTTGTTCTTCTTCCAATAGCTGTCCGACATGCCGCCCAGAGCAGAGCCCAGTCCCTGAGATTTTCCTTCCTGCATCAAAACTACCGCAGAAATCGCAACTGCCAGGATCACATATATCACTGTCAACACAATCTGCAAAACCGCCATTCTGGTACACCTCTCTCAACTTTATCTGGTCAAACAAAATTACTATACCATAACTCCCTGCAGATTACAACTAAAATTTTAAAAATGGCCCTCCTGTCCCCGGATTTCCCGCAACAGTTCAGACGACGGGTCAACTGTTGCGATTCCTCTGATTCTCAGGATGGCCATTTTCTGTGCAGAATATTCTTCTTAGTGGATCCGCGCTCCGTCGGCTCCAACCTGGATTCCGTCCGGAGTGGTGGTATTTGCCAGCATAGCACCGCTGGGGTCACAGTAATACTGCTTTCCGTTCCAGTCGATCCAGCCGGTTTTCATGTAGCCGTCTGCCCCGAAGAAATACCATTTCCCCTGGACTTCTTTCCAGTCATTGACCGGGTAGCTGCCGTCCGGATTCTCATACCACCAGCCAGCCGCATTAGAACGCCACGTTCCCACAAACCGCACCAAATCCTCCTCTGTTACATCCATCTCAGAGGATTCCTCCCAGTCCCCTGCATTGTCGCCCCGGTCAAAGGCCCGGACACGAAAACTGTAGGAACCGGTCCGGTCAATCTGATCCGAAAAATCCCAGCTGGTCTGAGTGGTGGTGTGAACGCTGCCTACAGCCACATCATTGCGGTACAGACGCACCCGGTAGCTGGCAGCCTGGTAATTCTCCTCCCACTGGGCAATGCCGTACTCCTCGTTCCAGTCCAGCTCGCCTATATCCAGGTCTCCCTCGTCCAGTTCTCCCAGAATGACCGTAAGGACCATAACTTCCTTATCCTCTTTGCGGGTAGAGCTTTTGTACTTCACATCCTCCCCGCTCAGATCAAAGGCGCTTCTCCCGCCCTTGTCGAAATAATATCCGTCATCGGCATTCAGCGTAACCTTGACCTTCGGTTCATCTCCGCCGGACCACCATCCCTTATCGTTGGTGACCTCCACTTCCTCAATGGAACAGTTGCTGCTTTCCAGGGTGACATCCACATCGCCCCCTTCATCCCCCGCCTCAATGTCCGAGGAAAAGGAAAGCACGATCTCTCCCACTGGTTCCAGGTCCTCATCATCGTCATCATCCGCATAGGCAGGAACGGCCATGCCGGCAGCCATAGCGGCAGCCAAAATCCACATCAGCCATCTCTTTTTTCTCATTGCGATTCCTCCCCTTTCTTCTCCCTGTTGTCGTACCCCAATCATACCACATGGACCGGCCTCTTCGCAAGAAGGCAAAACGGGAAATTGCCCGCTCCTCAGCTCTCCCTGCAGCGGCGGATGATTTCATTTGCTTTTCTGTAAATCAGCTCCGGGGATTCTCCCACAAAAAACTGTCCGTCCTCGTAAAGGATTTTTCCGTCCACCATGGTCAGCTTTACGTTCTGCTTGCTTCCGCTGTAAACCAGATTCTTGATCAGATTGTTTTCCGGCTGCATATTGGGCTGCTTCAGATCGATCATGATCAGGTCCGCCCGTTTGCCTTTTGCCAGGCTGTCACATTCCGGCAGCCCCATCGCTCTTGCTCCCACCGAGCAGGCCATTTTTAAGACCTGGTCTGCCGGAACAGCGGCTGCATCCTTCTCCTTCAGCTTTCCAAGTCCCGTCACCAGAAACATTTCCCGAAACATATCCAGACAGTTGTTGCTGGCCGGCCCATCGGTGCCGATCGCAATCGGAATTCCCATACGGCTCATTTCGCCCACCGGGGCAATGCCGCTTGCCAGCTTCAGATTAGAAGCCGGATTTGTTACGGCGTAAAGCTTTTTTTCCTGAAAAATGTGAAGATCCTCCTGGCTCATATGGACGCAGTGATATCCCCCTCCTCCGTATTCAAACATCCCCAGGCTGTCCAGATAGACCGTGGGCGTAGTTTTGTGGCGCATACGGCATTCCTCTACCTCCCGGTCCGTCTCCGAATTGTGGGTATAGACCGGCGCACGATGGCGGGCAGCCAGCCCGGCCAGCCCCTCCATCAGCTCCTGGCTGGTGGTATATTCCGCATGGAATCCAAGCTGGTAGCGGATCAGCGGGTGAAAGCGGTTTAATGTCTCATAATTCTCCTCCTCCATTTCCAGAGAGGAGGTAAAATTATTTAAAGCGCCGGCTATCACTGTGCGGAAACCGCAGTCCGCCGAGGCCTGGGCAATCTGGAGAGGGTCCATGTACATATCAAAATTGGCCGTGATCCCGCTGGTCAGATATTCCAGAATTGCCAGCTTGCACAGTTCATAAACATCCTCCTCCGAAAGCTTTGCTTCCATGGGAAAGACCTGACGGTTCAGCCACTGGTCCAAAGGCAGGTCATCCGCAAAGGAGCGCAGGAACGTCATCGCTGAGTGGGTGTGGGCATTTTTAAATCCAGGCAGAACCAGATTCCCGCCCCCGTCAATCTGCCGGTCCCATAAGACGGCAGAAGGGTCCGGCGCCCCTTCCGCTTCTCCTGCATAAACGACAATGCCATCCTCCGTCCACAGCTCTGCGTCCTCAATCACCCGGACATTCTGATCCATAGGGATCAGCTTAATATGAAAAAAACGGACTTTCACGGTCACACCTCCCTGCCAGGCGTTTCAGCCTTCTCTTTACTCTCCCATAGCCGTGATGGCTTTTGTCACCAGCGCCTTAAATTTCGGGGCCGCCTTGGCAGCAGCCTCTCCTACCTCCTCATGGCTTAAAGGCTGATCCGTCATGCCGCAGGCCAGATTGGAAATGAAGGAAATCCCGCAGATCTTCATTCCCATATGATTGGCCGCCACCGCCTCGCAGGCCGTGCTCATGCCAACGGCATCTCCTCCCAGGATCCGTGCCATGCGCACTTCAGCCGGAGTTTCATAGGCCGGTCCGGTAAACTGTACATAAACGCCTTCCTTCAGATCAATGGAAAGCTCTGCCGCCGCCTTTCTCAGAACCTCTCTCAGATCCCGGTCGTAGACCTGGCTCATATCGCAGAATCTGGGGCCAAACTCATCCAGATTCGGTCCAATAAGAGGGGAAGGCACCAGAGCGGAAATCTGATCCGTAATCATCATAAAATCTCCTGCCTGGAAGTCGAAATTCACGCCCCCCGCCGCGTTGGTGAGGAACAGGATTTCCGCTCCCATCAGCTTCATCAGACGGACCGGCAGCACCACATCTGTCATATCGTATCCTTCGTAATAGTGAACGCGCCCCTGCATCAGCACCACCGGCACATTTCCGATGTGGGTAAAAATGAAGCGTCCCTTATGTCCCGCTACCGTGGAAACCGGAAATCCCTCAATATCATGGTAGTCCAGGATTCCCTCCGCCTGGCACTCATCCCCGTAATCCCCCAGGCCGGAGCCTAAAATCAGCGCTACCTTCGGCTGAAAGGGAATACGGTCCTTAATGCTTTCATAGCAGCCCATTAACTTCTCGTATACCTGATTCATATTTTTTATATCCTCCTGTTTTTATCAAATCTCCCGTTCTCTTTGGGACAGGGAAATCCCTGATCCTATTATACTGGAGTTCAGGGATTTTGTCAGCACAGGTTTTTGGCCGGCGCTTCTTCCTGCCCCTTAGATCAGGTTCGATGTGCCGTAAACCGCAAGGACACCTCCGAGCAGACTGACTGCCCCTGGTACGATGTAGGCCGACACCTTCCCCAAAATCCTTTCCAGACGGACAATCAGTGCTGTTCCCTGGAGTCTGCTGTATCCAAAATACAGAAGAATCAGAGGCAGCATATACATAAAATCATAAACCAGGGTCAGTCCAACCACCACCGGAGCAATGGGGTCATAGCTTGCCATCATGGCCAGGAAGCCGAAATAGGGCAGAGCGCTTGTCAGCTCCACCGCACAGAATGCGGCCCCCATCAAAAACAACGGAAGCGGAGCCAGCTGCGCAGTGGTCCTGCCCCTTTCCCCTCCTTCTCCCACGCTTTCTCCCTGGCCGCAGCTTTTCCTGGTCCGGATCACCAGACAAATGCCGGCTGCCAGACAGACAAGTCCGGCTGTCAGTTCCGCACCGCAGATATAAAGCGGATACGCTCTTGTAAGCGATGACAGAAGCCTGGAAATCCATGCAGCGATTCCGTAATAAATCGCCATCCCCAACACAAAATTGGCCGTTCCGATTCCCAAGATAAAAAACCAGATATGGCGTTTATGCTTCACCATCGCCTGGAGCATCATCTGCTGTGCGATAGCCGATGGGTTCAGACTGTCAAAAAAGCTGGCCGTAATCGTTGTTCCTAAAAGAATCCACATTTTTCCTTCCATCCTCTCCTGTTTCCGGCTCCGGACAATAAAAAACGCCCTAACGCCATTCCTTCTAAGGCCTGATGGAATGGTGTTAAGGCGTTTGCCCGGCGGCAAAATTCATTTCTATTTACTGCACATCGGATTCCGATATGCCCTATTTATAGCACACCGGTCTTTGGGTGTCAACCCTTTTTATGCTCTCAGCTCGATGCCCATGCTCTTTAAGCCATTGAGGATCTTGTTCATCACTGCAGTGATCTCCTTCTCCTCCAGAGTGTGGTCTGCTGCCCGGAAGGTGAGGGAATAAGCGACGGACTTATGTCCGGCCAGCACCTGAGCGCCCTCGTAGATGTCGAACAGATGATAGCTCTCCAGAATCTTTCCGCCTCTCTGGGCGATCATGTCCTCAATCTGACCTACCAGAATCTCCTTGGGCACAACCATGCTCAGGTCTCTGGTAACAGCCGGGAATTTGGCGATTCCCGTGTACTTGCGGTCAAAGGTGGTGAACGGAATCACAGCCGGCAGGTCGATGACCGCCACACAAACCCTCTCTCCAATCTTATAATTTTCTGCCACCTGGGGATGAAGCTCACCCAGATAACCGATGACGGTATCCTTGTAAACAATATCCGCCATTCTGCCGGGATGGAGATAAGGACGGTCACACTGGGGGTTGTAATGGATCTTCTCATTCATGCCTACCCGGTCAAAGAACTCTTCCACAACACCCTTCATGGTGAAGAAATCTCCCTGACCGTAGGTGCCAAGGGTAAACTGCACCCGCTCATCGGGAAGCTCCGTCAGCGGCAGGGCCTTGGGCAGATAAACCTTTGCCATCTCATAAAGGCTCACATCCTTATTGCGGCGGTTGTAGTTGGTTGCCAGGGAAGTCAGGATGCCGTTTAAGGGCAGGGTCCGCATGATGCTGAAATCCTCTCCCAACGGATTGGAGATCTCCACCGCCTGGCGCAGTGGGCTGTCCTCAGGGATAAGCAGCTTGTCAAATACCCTGGGGCTCTCAAAGGAATAGGTCATGCCCTGGGAGAAACCGCAGAACTCCGCTGTCTCTCTTGCCACATTTTCAATCCGCATCTCGTAGGAAATCTTTCCGGTAGTAGCCTCCCCGCTGGGCAGAGTGGTAGGAATCTTGTCGTAGCCGAAGAACCGGGCCACTTCCTCCGCCAGGTCTGCCGGCCGCTCCAGGTCCTGACGCCAGGTGGGAGCGATCACCTCGCTGGTCTCCGGATCATAGCCCAGCTCCAGCTTCTCAAAGTATCCCAGCATCTCCTCCTTGGAAATCTGAGTTCCCAGCAGACGGTTTACCTTCTCCGGGTCAAAGGGAATCCTTTTCTCCACCCGCTTCTCCGGATAAATGTCGATCATGCCGCCTACAACCTCTCCGGCTCCCAGCTCCTCCACCAGCTGGCAGGCCCGGTTGATGGCCTCCTCGGCGGTATTGGGGTCCAGCCCCTTCTCATATTTGCCGGAAGCATCGGTCCTGAGGCCTACCTTCTTGGCGGAAAGGCGGATATTGGTTCCGTCGAAGCAGGCACACTCAAATACCATGGACTTTACGCTGTCCGTAATCTTGGAGTTCTCGCCTCCCATGATTCCGGCGATCCCCACTTCCTTTTCCCCGTCGTTGATCATCAGGACCGTGTGGTCCAGCTTCCGCTCCTGGCCGTCCAGGGTCTGGAACACATCTCCGTCCTTAGCGCATTTTACTACAATCTCATGACCTGCCAGAGTATCGTAGTCGAAAGCGTGCATGGGCTGTCCGTACTCTTCCATGATATAGTTGGTAATGTCTACCAGATTGTTGATCGGACGGATGCCGCTGGCAGCCAGACGGCGCTGAAGCCACTCCGGTGAGGGAGCCAGCTTGATATTCTTCACCATTCTGGCACAGTATCTGGGGCAAAGCTGTGTATTTTCTACCCGCACCTTCAGATAATCGTGAATATCCTCATCATTTCCCGTAGCCGTCACAACCGGGGGGCAGAAGGGCTTGCGGAAGGTGGCTGCCGCCTCTCTGGCGATGCCCAGGACGCTGTAGCAGTCCACCCGGTTAGAGGTGATCTCATATTCGAACACCACATCGTGCAGTCCCAGAACCTCCACTGCATCTGCTCCTACCGGCGTATCCTCCGGAAGAATATAGATTCCGCTCTCAGGAGCCAGAGGATACATATCCCGGCTGGAGCCCAGCTCCTCAATGGAGCACATCATGCCGTGTGACTCTACTCCCCGCAGCTTTCCGGTTTTAATCCGGATCCCGTCCTCCGGAAGAGGGCCGCCGTCATGGCCTCCCGCTACCTTTCCTCCGTCCAGAACCACCGGAACCTTATCTCCCACCTTTACATTGGGCGCTCCTGTTACGATCTGAATGGGCTCCTGCTCTCCGATGTCCACCTGGCAGATAATCAGTTTGTCTGCATCCGGGTGTTTTTCAATGGACTTAATCTGTCCGACTACGATCTTTTCCAGATTCTTGTCCAGGCACTCATATCCTTCCACCTTGGTGCCGGTCAGGGTCATGGCATCGGTGTACTCCTGTGCCGTCACATCCAGCTCCGGAACGTATGCTTTAATCCATGATAATGCTGTATTCATCTTATTTTTCTCCTATCTCAACACTAAAATTCAAAACCACTAAAACTGTTTCAGGAAACGGATATCGTTCTCATACAGCAGACGCATATCGTCGATTTCATATTTTAACAGGGCAATCCGCTCCAGGCCCACGCCGAAGGCAAATCCGGTGTACTCCTCCGGGTCAATGTTGCACATTTCCAGTACATGGGGATGGACCATGCCGCAGCCCAGGATCTCAATCCAGCCGGAGCCTTTGCAGAACCGGCAGCCCTTTCCGCCGCACTTGAAGCAGGATACGTCCACCTCGGCGCTGGGCTCCGTGAAGGGGAAATGGTGGGGACGGAATTTTACCTTCGTCTCCGGTCCGAACATCTCTCTGGCAAATTCTGCCAGGGTTCCCTTCAAATCTGCAAACGTAATATTCTTGTCAATGACCAGTCCCTCAATCTGATGGAAGGAGGGGGAGTGAGTGGCATCCACCTCATCGGAGCGGAATACACGTCCGGGAGAGATCATCCGGATGGGCAGTTTACCCTTCTCCATGGTCCGCACCTGGACCGGAGAGGTCTGGCTTCTCAGGAGGATATTGTCGTTGACATAGAAGGTATCCTGCTCATCTCTGGCCGGATGTCCCTTGGGGATATTCAGCTTTTCGAAGTTGTACTCGTCGTACTCCACCTCAGGGCCCTCGATCACCTCATAGCCCATTCCGATGAAGATGCGCTCCACCTCTTCTCTTGCAATGGTGTTGGGATGGCTGTGTCCCACCTTGTTCTTTTTTGCCGGAAGGGTAACATCGATGACTTCTTTCTTCAGCTGCTCCTCTCTGGCTTTTTTCGCCAGTGTCACCCTGGCCTCCTCCAGTTTGCTCTCCAGCTGAGCCCGGACATCGTTGACCATCTG
This sequence comes from Candidatus Enterocloster faecavium, assembly GCA_019118585.1. Lineage (GTDB taxonomy): Bacteria > Bacillota > Clostridia > Lachnospirales > Lachnospiraceae > Enterocloster > Enterocloster faecavium. Next base: position 16,318 of record DWYS01000089.1, read on the forward strand.
TCCTACCTTGGGACGGTCCTCAGGGGCCACATCCTTCATTCCTTTTAACAGATTGGTCAGCTCACCTTTTTTCCCCAGGTAAGCCACCCGGATGTCGTTCAGCTTTTCCAGTGCCTCGGAAGCTGCAATCTGCTTTAAGGCTTCTTCTCTGATTTTCTCTAACTGCTCTTTCATGGCTTCTCCTTTTCTCTCTGTTTTGGATGGAAGCGGGCGGGGCGCTAAGTGCTCGTAACAATGCTCCGCACTAGGCTCGATAAGACCTCGCTAAGTGCTCGTAACAAAAAAGCCCGTCCCTCGGTGCAGTCTCCTGCACAAAGGGACGGGCCAAATCTCCCGCGGTACCACCCTGGTTCCCGGCTCTTTAGCGCCGGGCGCTCATATGCACGTAACGTGTGCCTTACGTCGCAGACTATCTTTCCCCTTCACGGGCTTTTGCAAACCGGAACGGGAACCTCACCTGCGCGGCTCCGATGAGAATTTCGAACTTCTGCCTGAACCTGCGGGGACTTTCAGCCGGTGACCCCCACTCTCTGACGGGAAACAGAGTTCTACTGGGCATCTTCAGTGCCTTTGTGATTTTCTTTTCAAAATCTAAGGTACATTTTATCTGTATCTTTTGTAAATGTCAAGAGGGCCGGCAAGGTTTTCACACTTTTTACGGCCCAATGGTCACCGGAACCCCCACATTGCAGTACTGCCAGAGAACATCCATCACATCATTTGTCATGGCAATGCATCCGGCGGTCTCTCCGCCCTGCTCTCCGTGGATCTCAATGGCTCCGCCCAGAGCCGTATCCCACGGCGGCTGAACTCCTGCCTCATTGGCATCCACAATAGCCTGATACTGCTCCTGGGTGATCAGGCCGTCCTCCAGCCCCCGCTGGGCATCCTCGATGCCGGGATAGGATAAGCCCAGCGCCAGGTAATACTGGCTTTTATCATTTTTCGTACACACATAAAACTTGCCGGAAGGAGTAATTTCATCTCCCTGCTGCTTCTTATCCCCTGCGGCGGACTCCCGACCCAGCTTGGCGGACCATTTGCCGATCACTCTGCCATACTGGCTTAATGTCAGGGTACTTCCTTTTTTGCTGACATAGATGCTGACCCCGTTTACCGAGGGCTTCATCGCTGCCCCCGGGCCCTTCTCCGCCCCTAAAACACCCAAAGGCGCGGCCATTACCAGCGCCGCCGTTCCAACGGCCAAGAAAAACGCTTTTATGCTCTGTCCAATTTTCTTCATCCGCAACTCCTTTTCTGATCCATTCATTGTAACGGTTCCATGATTTGACATTTTTCGTCTCCTGCACTACACTGATGAGGTATACACGCGCTGGCCTAAGCCAGACACACGGAAAGGAATTCTTACCCATGACCTACACACAGCAGATTCCCTGTTTCAATCTCCGGCAGATTGCTGATTCCGGACAATGCTTCCGCATGATCCCTGCGCCGGATGGCTCATTTTTTAACATCAGCCGCGGTCGTCTGCTTCTCGTCCGCCAAAACGACCAGGACATTACCTTTCAATGTGAGGACAATGACCTGGATTTCTGGCTGGATTATTTTGACTGTTCCACCGATTATGTCTCCATCTGCCATTCGGCCGACCCTGAAGACGCCTATGTTTCCAGGGCGGCTGCCTGCGCCTGCGGCATCCGGATCCTGCGTCAGGACCCCTGGGAAATGATCCTGACCTTTGTCATCTCCCAGCAGAAAACCATTCCCGCCATCCGGCAGCTGGTAGAAACTCTGTGCCGCCGCTATGGAACCCCCATCGCCAATCCCTGGAACGTGGAGGCCTTCTCCTTCCCCTCTCCCCAGGAACTCTCCCGGGCCAGCCTGGAGGAACTGCGGAATCTGAAGCTGGGATACCGGGCCAAATATATCCATCAGCTCTGTCAGGACGCTGTCTTGGGCCGCTTGGACCTGAATGCCCTGACCGCCATGTCCTATTCCCAAGCCATGGACTATCTGACCGGCTTTTACGGAATCGGCAAAAAGGTTGCCAACTGCATCTGTCTCTTCGGTCTTCACCATATTGACGCCTTTCCCGTGGATACCTGGATTCAGAAAATCCTCCTTCGGGAATACTATAGTGAAGCCCGATACGGGGCAGTACCCAAATCCCGTCTCTTTGACCAGATTCTCGCCGACCATTTCAGCTGTTACAAAGGGTATGCCGGCGTTATACAGCAGTATATTTTCTACTATGAACGTCTTCGAAGCAACCGCATCGGAGAATAGGGAACCTCTGTCTGGTATTATATACGAAAAACGCCGTCAGTTCCTTTCATTTTCCTTAACATTTTTAGAACAGGACGCTAAGTACACATAACAACGGGGAGCCAACGTTTTTCTTTAACGCCGGCTCCCCGTTCATGAATCACCTGTTATGTTATTTACTTAAAAAGTCCTTTTCTCTTTGGCTTCTCCGTTTCACCGGAGGAAACTCCGTTCATCGCTTCATCGAACTTGCGCAGAGCCTCCTTCTGAGCCTGAGTCATCCGCTCCGGAACCTGCACCACCAGAGTTACGTAGTGATCACCGCGCACGTTGCGGTTTCTCAGGGAAGGCACTCCCTTGCCTTTCAGACGTACCTTAGTATCGGTCTGAGTGCCGGGCCGTACCTCGTACTCCACCTCACCGTCTACCGTTTTGATCCGGATGGGGCCGCCCAGGGCAGCCTTGGCGAAAGAAATCGGCACCGTGGAATAAATGCTGGTATCCTGACGCTTAAAGATGGGATGCTGGGATACTACTGCCTCTACCAGAAGGTCTCCCCGCTCGCCGCCGTTTGTGCCGGGCTCTCCCCCTCCTGCCAGACGAATGCTCTGTCCATTGTCAATTCCGGCAGGAATGCTGACTTTGAATTTCTTGCGCACTGTCTTGTAGCCGGTACCATAGCAGTCCGGGCAGCGCTCCTTGATCACGCGGCCGCTTCCCCCGCACTCAGGACAGGTCTGAACATTCTGAACCTGGCCGAAGAAGGACTGCTGGGTATACATGATCTTACCTTTGCCGTTGCACTTGGGACAGGTCTGGGGAGAAGTACCCGCCTTTGCACCTGTACCGTGGCAGCTTGCACATGTTTCTTTAAAATTAATCTCGATCTCCTTCTCACAGCCAAAAATCGCTTCCTCAAAGGAGATACGCACCGATGTGCGCACATTGGCGCCCCGCATAGGTCCATTGCTTCTTCTGGAAGAACGGCCGCCGCCGAAGAGGTCTCCAAAAATATCGCCGAAAATATCGCCCATGTCGCCGGAAAAGTCGAAGCCGCCAAAGCCTCCGGCTCCGCCGCCGCCTGCGCCCGGGTCAAATGCAGCATGGCCGAACTGATCATACTGCTGACGCTTCTGAGGATCGCTTAATACACTGTACGCCTCGGAAGCCTCCTTGAATTTGGCCTCTGCCTCCTTGTTGCCCGGATTGGCATCGGGGTGATACTTTTTGGCCAGAGCCCGATATGCTTTTTTCAGAGTTTCCTCATCCGCAGTTTTGGGAACGCCCAGAACCTCATAGTAATCTCTTTTACTCTCTGCCATGTTGTTTCTACCTCTTTAACTATTTCGCGTTTCAGACCTTCCTCCTCACAAACGCATCCTGCACTTCTTCAGAGGGAGGAATGAAGGTATCCTGAACCAGCCATATGCCGGACTGGAAAAAGTCCGGCATATGTGTTTCCTGAACCGATTGTCTATTTTACACTTCCTTAAAGTCCGCGTCAACTACATCATCGTTGGAGCCGGTGCTGCCGGTCTGTCCGCCCATATCCGGGCCAGGTCCTGCCTGACCAGCCTGCTGAGCCTGCTCATAAACCTTAGCGAACAGCTTCTGAGCACTGTTCATCAGTTTCTCCTTGCCAGCTTTGATGTCTTCTACCTGAGCATCGGTCATCTCTTCGATGGGTGCCCGGTTGATGGCTTCCTTCAGGGCATTTAAGTCTGCTTCTACTTCAGCCTTATCGCCCGCGTCAATCTTATCTCCCACTTCCTCCAGGGCCTTCTCGGTCTGGAATACCATGGAGTCTGCGTCATTTCTGGCATCAATTGCCTCTTTACGCTTCTTATCCTGGGCCTCATACTCGGCAGCTTCCTTCACAGCCTTCTCAATATCTGCGTCAGACATATTGGAGCCGGAGGTGATGGTGATGTGCTGCTCCTTGCCGGTGCCCAGATCCTTTGCGGATACGTTTACAATACCGTTGGCATCGATATCAAAGGTAACCTCGATCTGAGGAACGCCTCTTCTTGCCGGCGGAATCCCATCCAGACGGAACTGGCCTAAGGTCTTGTTGTCTCTTGCAAACTGGCGCTCACCCTGTACCACATGGATATCAACGGCGGTCTGGTTATCAGCTGCGGTAGAGAAGATCTGGCTCTTCTTGGTCGGAATGGTGGTATTCCGCTCGATCAGTCTGGTTGCCACTCCGCCCATGGTCTCGATGGACAGGGACAGAGGAGTTACATCCAAAAGCAGGATGTCGCCCGCACCGGCATCGCCGGCCAGCTTGCCGCCCTGGATGGCAGCACCGATGGCCACACACTCATCCGGGTTCAGACTCTTGCTGGGTTCCTTGCCTGTCAGCTGTTTTACCTTCTCCTGAGCGGAAATCATACGGGTGGAACCGCCTACCAGCAGAACCTTGCCCAGCTCAGAAGCAGTGATCCCTGCATCCTTTAAGGCGTTCTGTACGGGAACAGCCGTCCGCTCGATCAGGTCATGGGTCAGCTCGTCAAATTTTGCTCTGGTCAGGTTCATATCCAGATGCTTGGGTCCTTCGGAAGTAGCGGTAATGAAGGGCAGGTTGATGTTGGTGGTGGTAGCTGTGGACAGCTCCTTCTTCGCCTTCTCAGCCGCCTCTTTCAGACGCTGCAGGGCCATCTTATCCTTGGACAGGTCTACGCCCTCTGCTTTCTTAAATTCATCGATCATCCACTGGGTAATGCGGTTATCAAAATCATCGCCGCCCAGATGGGTATCGCCGTTGGTGGAGAGAACCTCGATCACGCCGTCACCGATTTCGATGATGGATACATCGAAGGTACCGCCGCCCAGGTCGTATACCATGATCTTCTGCTCTTTTTCATTGTCCAGGCCGTAAGCCAGCGCAGCGGCCGTAGGCTCGTTGATAATACGCTTTACATCCAGGCCTGCGATCTTGCCTGCATCCTTGGTTGCCTGACGCTGTGCATCGTTGAAGTATGCGGGAACAGTGATCACGGCTTCCTTTACCGGCTCG
>DWYS01000090.1 GCA_019118585.1 Candidatus Enterocloster faecavium
CAGTTGGTTAGAGCAACCGGCTCATAACCGGTCGGTCCTGGGTTCAAGTCCCCGAAGGTCCACTTTTCTGACCAACCTGATGTCAGAACTATATCCCAATTTCATATGGCCCGGTGGCTCAGCTGGTTAGAGCGCCGCCCTGTCACGGCGGAGGTCGACGGTTCGAACCCGTTCCGGGTCGCTCCTGTAAAGGAAGGCGAAAGAACGCATGATCAAGATGCGTTCTTTTTGTTTTTTATGAAAAAGAAAAGGTGCAGTTTTAGGTATGATTATGCCTAAAATTGCACCTTTTTGCATATATATTCAAATAAAAATACGAGAATAAGAGATTTTGTTGACAAAAGGATGAATAAATAGTATAATTCCAAGAAAAATGACTACGGTCATAAAAGGAGGAATCAGTATGGAAACAGCTCAGGAAAGGAAGACGGGTGGGATTCTAGGGACCATCGAGAGGGTTGGAAACAAGCTTCCCCATCCGTTTATCCTGTTTTTGTACATTATTGTCATTCTGGTTGCGGCTTCCGCTATTTTGGCAGGAATGGGAGTCCAGGTCGTAAATCCCACAACCCAGGAAACGGTTTATGTACGGAATCTGCTCAGCAGAGACGGACTGGTGTGGCTTCTGGAAAATATGATAGGAAACTTTTCCGGATTCGCCCCTCTGGGGATGGTCCTGGCTATGCAGATGGCCATTGGCCTGGCTGAGTCGGTGGGGCTTTTGTCTACGGTGATGCGCAGAGCGATCCTGGGCGTGCCTCTCTGGGCGTTAAGCGGAACGGTCATGTTTTTGGGAATCAACGGCAGCATCGCTTCTGAAGCTTCCATCATTGTGGTCCCGGCCCTGGCGGCAACGGCGTTCCAGGCAGTAGGCAAGCATCCCCTGGCAGGGCTGATCGCCGGCTATGCGGCGACTAACGCCGGATTTACGGCCAATGTTCTGATCACCGGCACAGACGCGCTGCTGTGCGGCGTGACAGAGGAGGCCGCCCATATTATTGATCCGACAGCCACCGTCAGCGCTGCCTCCAACTGGTATTTTATGATTGCTTCCACGATCATCCTTACTTTTGTGGGAACCTTCATCAACGACAAGGTAATCACGCCCAGACTGGGGCAGTATAAAGGAGGGGAGCAGGAGCAGGAGAGGGAGGCCACCGGACAGGAGAAGAGAGGCCTTCGCAATGCCGGGATTTTTACCCTTATCTTCTTGGTACTGCTGCTGGTCAGCGTTGTTCCTTCCAATGGGATCCTGAGAGGGGAGGATGGTTCCCTTTTAAATTCGCCCTTCCTGGCGGGAATCGTTCCGCTTCTGGTCATCTATTTTATCCTGGTTGGAATCGTGTATGGCAAGACAGTGGGAACCTTAAAAAAGGCCAGTGATGTTCCGGTTATCATGGCCCAGTCCCTGACATCCCTGACCGGATACATTGTTCTGGTGTTTGTGATCTCCCAGTTTATCGCCATGTTCAATTATACCAATCTATCTATGGTGATCGCGGTAAACGGAGCGGCTGCTCTCCAGAATGCCGGATTTACGGGTGTGCCCCTCTTGATCGGCATTGTTATTATGTCCGCGGTGGTTGATTTGTTTATGACCAGCGGCAGCGCCAAATGGTATATCTTTGCTCCGATTTTTGTTCCGATGCTGATGCTGCTGGGATATTCTCCTGCCTTTGCGCAGGCTGTGTACCGGATTGGGGACTCCATTGCCAATCCCATTACACCTATTTATCCCTATCTGCCCATCGTCATTGGCATGGCACAGAAATATGATAAAAATACAGGAATGGGAACCATTATCTCCATGATGCTGCCCTACTCGATGGCGTTTCTGGTGGTTTGGATCCTCCAGGCAGTAGCATGGCAGGTATTTAACCTTCCACTGGGACCAGATGCCATGGTATTCTGGCCATAAAATACAAGCGGAAAGGTGAAAGAAAATGAGTGCATATAAAATTTTATGCGGCAGGCTCTATGATGGGATTCACGATGAACTGCAGCCGGATATGGAAATTTTAGTATCAGGAGACAAGATCCGGGAGGTTGGCCGGAAAGTGCCGGCACCGGAGGATGTCCAGGTCATTGACCTTTCGGACCGGACGGTGACGCCGGGAATGATAGACGCCCATGTGCACGCTTCTTTTTTCGACTGGAGGGAAATTGACCGGGACGCTGTGTACTACAGCAACGGCATGCGGACCCTTGCAGTGGCGGAGTGCGCCAGAAAGGCCCTGATGGCGGGGTTTACTACCATCCGCCATGTGGGGTGGTTCCGGGAGGATGACTCCCTGGCGGTGAAACGTGCCATTGAGATGGGATATATCCAGGGAGCCCGAATGGTGGTCGCCCCGCATTTTCTCTGCACCCCGGGCAGCCACGGGGATTCAACCCAGAAGCTGGCCAGCAATCCGGCTCTGTCCCGTTTTCTGGAAGACCAGTATCCCACTATGGGAAGCGGGCCGGATTTCTTCCGTGATGCCGTGCGCCATGAGGTGAAGCTGGGAGCGGATTTTATCAAGATTATGGCCACAGGTGGATTTTTTACACCCAATGATTCACCGGAGGATGTGCAGCTAAGCCGGGCGGAGCTGGAGGCCATCATCCATACCGCCAGAGACCTTCATGTGCCGGTGACAGCCCACGCCTACACGCCGGGACTGATCACGACCCTGGCGGAGCTGGGGATCAGCGGAATTGAGCATGCCTCCCTGATCGATGAGCCGGCCTGCCGCCTGCTGGAGGAGAAGGGAATTTATGTAGTGCCCACTTTCTGCCCCTACGATGAGATCGTCCTTCTCAATGAGGAAAAGCTGGCCCAGAAGCCGGAGGAGTTCCAAAAGAAGCTCTATTATTACCGGGACCGTCTGGTGGAGAGCAGGAAGATCCTGATGAAAAGCAGCCTGAAGCTGGGGTACGGAACGGATTTGGTTACCGGGTACAACAATTATGAATGCGGCCGGGAATACTCTGCATGGCTGCGCAACGGGATGGACCCCTTCCGTGCCCTGAAGGCGGCTACATCGGTAAATGCGGATATCCTGGGAATCGGGGACCGTACAGGGACCATTGAGCCTGGAAAGCTGGCGGATCTGGCCGGATGGGGCAGAGACCTTTTGAACGATGATCTGGCTCTGCTGGACTGCTCCTTCGTTATGAAGGAGGGGACAGTCTACCCGACCATATCCATTATTGGTAAATAGAGGGAGGTATATGCAATGTCTGCAAAAGAGCATTTGGAAACGATAAAAACGGTGCAAAAGGAATACCGTTATTATCAGTCTGTTGAGTCTCTCTTTGAAATCGACCTCTGGTCTTTTCTGCCGCCTGAGGGAGGGGCTTACCGTCAGGAATTGTCTGCCTATGTCAGTACGCAGAAAGCAGCGTTGTTTCACCGGCCTGAAGCAGTGCGGGCTGCCCGATACTTTCAGGCGGCAGGTGAGGAGGCGGGAACGGATTATATTGAGAAAGGATTGATCCGCAATTTCCTTTCCCTCTATTCTACCATCGGGCAGATTTCAGAGGAGACCATGAAAACCTATAAGATGCTCCAGGCGGAAACCATGGACTGCTGGAAGCGGGCCAGGGAAGAAGAGGACTTTTTTTTGTTCGCGCCCTGCCTGGAGAAGGTATTTACACTGAAAAAGAAGATGGCTCTGGAGATGGCCCCGGACCGGGACCCCTTTGAGACTCTTGTATCCATGACCGACCCGGGAGTATCGCTGGAGGAGGTAGGCCGCCAGTTTCAAATAATGGCGGAAGGGCTGAGAGCCCTGAGAAGCAGGATTGAAAGCAATGCTGTTCCGATCCAGGAGGACATTTTGGACCGGCCCCAGGACCCGGAGCGCATGGGAAAATTTGCCAGAGAGCTGTGCTGCAAGGTGGGATACCGGCTGTCAAGAGGAGTCTTCAACGACCGGGTGATCCACGCATTCAGCTCTTTTGTGGGGCCAAAGGACAGCCGGATTTCTACTTACAGAAGCGGAGGGATTCCGTTGATCTTTACTTACCTTCATGAGGCTGGACATGCCATCTATGCGGGAAGCGGAAACCGTCAGGTGGACGAGGCTGGATTATGGGGAGGCCTGGATGGCGGCGTCCATGAATCCATGTCGCGGTTTCACGAGAATATGATTGGGCGCAGCAAGGGATTTTGGAAGTACGTTTATCCGGGATTTCAGAAAGAATTTCCTGATTTTGCTGACGTATCTCTGGAGGATTTTTACCGGGCGATTCATAAAGTAAAACCTTCCCCGAAGCGGATCTCCTCCGATGAAGTGACTTATAATCTCCATATTCTGGTACGCTTTGAACTGGAGAGGGATTGGTTTGCCGGAAGATTAAAGGCGGAAGAGATGCGGGATGCCTGGAATGAGAAATACAGCTATTACCTGGGCGTGAAGCCGGAGAATGACCGGGAAGGAATTCTTCAGGATATGCACTGGGCCGGGGATTATATCGGGTATTTTCAGAGTTATGCCCTTGGAAATCTTTATGACGGACAGATTTTCAGCCGTATGCTGGAGGATATTCCGGATTTTGAGCAGAGGATGGAAAAAGGAGAATTTTCAAAAGTGGAGGAATGGCTGGAGGAGAAAATCGGACAGTATGGAAAAAGCCTGGACGGACCTTCTCTGATGCGCCAGGCGACGGGAACCAGTCTGGATGCCGGACCTTTCCTTCGATATTTGGAGAAAAAGTACGGGGAGATTTATCAGCTTGGATAAAACGGCGGTACAGGCTTTAAAAGGATCTGCGGAGGCGCCTGGTCACCTCCAGGCCTTCCTGCTTTAAATCAAAGCCGCCGTCTTTCATACACCACTCGTAAAAAGTGCCTCTCAGACAGCGGATCAGAAGTTCTGCCAGATAAAGGCAGTCCTGATCCTGGCGGTAGAGGCCCTTTTCCTGTCCTTCCCGTATCAGACTGATGATGACCTGGTAAAGGGTTCGGTTAATGTCCATGGCTTCCTGTTCCTCAGGACGCATCTGAAGCTGATTTTCGTAAAGGACGCGGATTAAATCCAGGCCGATCTCTTTCTCTGTAAAGCTGCAGGAACGGGAGATGAGAAAGTCCAGACGTTCCTCTACAGACTGAGAGGGAGACATTTCCAGACAGAGGCTGTCATAGTATGCATCATACTGATGCATCATTTCCCCTACGATACTGGATTTGGACTCAAAATAAATATAAAAAGTGCCTTTTGCGGTTCCGGCCTTCCGCACAATCTCGTCTACCGATACATTCCGATAGCCTTTCTCCTTAAACAGTGCGATGGCACAATCATAAAGAAGCTGTTTTGTTCTGGCTCCCTTGTTCATTTGGGCATACCTCCTGAAGCGTTGTTTCAACAGCGGAACAGCCTAAATCAGGAAAAGCAGCGTACATCGGATCGCTCCCATCTACGCTGCTCTTTCCGTGATGCGGCTAACAGGACTCGAACCTGCACGGTCTCCCAATGGTACCTAAAACCATCGTGTCTGCCAATTCCACCATAGCCGCATGGCTGAAACTTTAATCATCATAGCATTAACGCGGGGAAATCCATATACTCCAAAAATGGATAATACAGAATTGTAAATAACAGGAAAAATATGTGACTTTACATATATTTTACATTTAATTTACTTAAAGCTTACATAGCGGGAAAAATTTCACTTCTTTGCCCATCAATTTTTGGATAATAACTTTACTAACGGGAATCGGCATGTTACAATAAATATGCTTGTGTAAAATAAGCGTATAGAACATGTAAAAAATATGATTAGGAAAGTGGGTAAATGTAAGGTATGGATTTATCGTTCTCGTTTTTCTGCCAGCAGCTGACCTCCAACCCGGTTTTGCTGGTTACGGTGTTCCTTACACTGTGCGTGATCTTTGTAAATGGCTGGACGGATGCTCCCAATGCCATTGCAACCTGTGTTTCCACCCGTTCCATGGATGTGGATGCGGCCATTGTGATGGCGGCTGTCTGCAACTTTGTTGGAGTGCTGGTGATGACGATGCTCAATTCTACCGTTGCGATGACCATTACCAATATGGTAAATTTCGGCGGTCAAAGTTCTCAGGCGCTGATCGCCCTGTGCGCGGCGCTGTTTGCTATTGTGTTCTGGGCTGTTCTGGCCTGGTATTTTGGAATCCCAACAAGTGAAAGCCATGCGCTGATCGCCGGATTGTCCGGTGCTGCGATCGCCCTTCAGGGCGGCATTGACGGAATCAATCCGGAGGAATGGATCAAGGTAATTTACGGCCTGGGTCTGTCTACGATTCTTGGATTCTTCAGCGGATATCTTTCCTGCCGTTTTGTATCCTGGTCCTGCCGGAATGTGGACCGCCGAAAAACCGGAGGTTTTTTCAAGGGGGCTCAGATTGCCGGCGCCGCGGGAATGGCCTTTATGCATGGCGCTCAGGACGGACAGAAGTTTATGGGCGTGCTGCTTTTGGGAATTTGTCTTGTAAATGGAACAGAGAGCGCTTCCGGGGTGGACCTTCCCATCTGGATGATGCTGCTGTGTTCGGTTGTAATGGGTGTGGGAACCTCTGTCGGAGGAAAGAAGATCATCAAGTCCGTAGGCATGGATATGGTGCGGCTGGAGAAATACCAGGGATTTTCCGCAGACCTGGCCGGCGCCGCCTGCCTGCTGCTGTCCTCCGTTTTCGGTATTCCGGTCAGCACAACGCACACGAAAACCACTGCCATTATGGGAGTTGGGGCGGTAAAGCGTCTTTCCGCCATTAATTTTAAAGTGGTTCAGGATATGGTATTGACCTGGCTGCTTACATTCCCTGGCTGCGGGATCATTGGTTTCCTCATGGCAAAGCTGTTTATGGTCCTGTTCTGATTCCGGAAACAGTGAAGCAGACTGTTTCTGTCAACATAAGGTAAAGGAGAACAAAACGATGTCAAAGAAGAGTGACAGTTACTATTTTGAAAATTTTATCCAGTGCGTGGAGTGCGGCTGCCAGGCGGCTCGGATGCTGGAAGAGAATCTGGCAAATTACTCCGGAGATGATCTGGAGGAGATTATCCGTAAATTCCATGAAATTGAACACGATGCAGATAAGAAAAAGCATGAAATGATGGGAGTTCTGGTAAAGGCCTTTATTACGCCCATTGAGCGGGAGGATATCATTCTCCTGAGCCAGTGCATCGATGAGGTGACGGATAAGATTGAGGATGTAATGATTCGCATTTATATCAATAACGTCAGGTCAATCCGTCCGGAGGCAATCGAGTTTACAAAGGTGATCATCCGCTGCTGTGAAACTTTAAAAGAGATCATGCAGGAGTTTGCGGACTTTAAAAAATCCAAGACCCTCCATGGGCTGATCGTGGAGATTAACGCCCTGGAGGAAGAGGGAGACCGGGTTTATATGGAGATCATGAGAAGACTCCACACGGAAGTTTCTGATCCCATGGAAATCATTGCCTGGAGAGAGATCTATAACTATTTGGAAAAATGCTGCGATGCCTGTGAGCATGTAGCAGATGTGGTAGAGAGCGTTATGATGAAGAATACCTGATGGGCTCTGTAACTTTAAGAAAAAAGTAAAGGGCCTGTCGGTTGCATGTTGCGGCGGAATGAATTATAATGAATACCATATCGCAGACCTGATTTTGAAAGGAGATATGGCCTTATGAAGAAACGTATTGCAATGATGGCAGCCGCAGCTGTGCTTACAGTGATGATGGCGGTTCCCTCTTATGCCGGTTCCTGGAAATATGAGAATAATGGATGGCGTTATCAGAGAAGTGCTTCCAAGTACGCCATACAGGAATGGGTTACGGTTGAAGGAAAGAAGTATTATATGGACTCCAACGGCTATATGGTAACCGGCTGGAATCAGATTGACGGACAGTGGTATTATATGGATGACACCGGGGCGATGCAGACCGGATGGCTGAAGGATGGTGCAAGCTGGTATTTTCTCTCCCCTCTGGATGGGGTTATGGTGACAAATACAGTAATTGAAGGACGCAGGATCGATGGAAACGGCGTCTGGGTTCCTTCAGAGGGACAGACAGAGCCAGCCGGTTCCTCCATGGACCTGACGGCTCCGGTCCTGGTGCAGAATATGACGGGTCTGAGAACCAACGGCTATTCTATTATCGCCCAGGCGCGTACGGCGGACCGCCGGCAGACCTGGAATAATGCCATACGGCTTTACGGAAAGGGAAGCTATGTGCGTTTTAATACCAATGGGGAATATAAGCTTCTGGCAGGGCAATTTTCGCCGTCCACTGTCTTTGACAGCGGACTGATGGGCAAGCTGACGGTATATGGAGATAACGACCAGGTACTCTACACTTCCCAGGATATCCATTACAACGAGAAGCCTCTTTCCTTTGCGGTGGATGTGTCAGGACAGACACAGGTGAAGGTGGAATTTTCCCTGACCATCGATAACAATTGGGACGTACCGGTGCTGCTGGTCAACCAGCTTTCCCTGTACTAATGAACGGAACAGACAAATGATGGGCCGCCCTGTTTGGGCGGCCTGAATTTGTTGCAGCCATGGAACAGTCCGGGACAGTGTAAACGGCTGCTTCAAATTGTAAAAAGCGGGAGGAAGATAAATTGGAGCCAAGACGATTGATTGAACTGATGGACCTTGCGGAGCGGATGAAGAATAATACCAGACATTCCTGGACATCCTCCGGGCGCAGGGAGAGCGTGGCGGAACACAGCTGGCGCCTGGCGGTCATGGCCTTTTTTCTGAAGGATGAATTCCCTGAGGCGGATATGGGCCGGGTAATTCAGATGTGTCTGTTTCACGATATGGGAGAAGCCTTTACCGGGGATATCCCAACCTTTCAGAAAACAGAGGGAGATGAGCGGGAGGAAGAACGGCAGGTGAAGGCATGGCTGGAAAACCTTCCGGAACCCTATGCGGGGGAGCTTGGCGGGCTTTTTGCGGAAATGGAGAAAAAGGAGACGAAGGAAGCGAAGATTTACAAAGCGCTGGACCGGCTGGAGGCCCTGATCCAGCACAATGAGGCCTCTCTCTCCACCTGGCTTCCCCTGGAGTACGATCTTCAGATGACTTATGGAGAGAAGGATGTGGAGTTTTCGCCGTATTTAAAAGAGCTGAGACGCCAGGTCAATGAGGATTCGGAGAGGAAGATGGGGAGAAAGAAGGACTGAAAGTCTTGCCAATTGGAGGAATCTATGGTATGATTATCAGGCGCCTAGAGGCGCCTGATAATTTTGGGCCATCGCCAAGCGGTAAGGCACAGGACTTTGACTCCTGCACTCGCCGGTTCGAATCCGGCTGGCCCAGTTTCATAAAATGGTCGAAATTCCTTGATTTTAGGGAGTTTCGGCCATTTTTATTACTTTGAATATGCGACTATGCAGGCAGATAATTGTTTTCTTCCAAAAATCGCGGTATGATTAAAAAAAGAATATGGAGGAGAATCGAATGAAAAAGACAAAATTGATTTTACTGACTGCCCTGTTCAGCGCCGTGATGGCTACTACGGCGTTTGCTTCTGGCTGGAAGCAGTCGGCGGACGGGCGCTGGTGGTATGGCATCAACGCGGACGACAGCCTGTGGTACGCAGACGGCTGGTGTACGCTTTACGATGGAAGCGTTTACAAAGCCTACTATTTTGACGAACAGGGCTATATGCTGGTGAATACGGTAACGCCGGACGGCCATCAGGTAAATGAAAAGGGAGAATATGTGGTAAATGGCATCGCTCAGGTTGCGCCTAACAACTATACCCTTCCGTCAGGGCTTGAAAACGTGAAGACAGCGATTACGGTTGACCATGTGGTAGACCCTGCCCGCAGGACGACTACGGATGGCTGGTTCCAGGAGGCGGACGGCAGCTGGAGATACGGCTTTGAAGGCGAATGGGTTGTCGGTATGAAGTGGATCGCGGACGGAGCGGGCAAGATGGAGTGTTACTGGTTCCTTGGCGATGGAATCATGCAGTCGAATATGTCCACACCCGGCAGAAGCTTTAACGGGGATGGAAAGTGGGAGAAAGACGGACAGGTTGTAGCAGTAAACGCTCCATCTCCCGCAAAAGTCCTTGATGACAATGAGATGATCAGTCTGCTTAAAGAGAGAGATCCGGAAACCTATAATCGTATCTTCATAGATCATTCCGGTTCCAGCTCATCCTCGGATTCCGGCAGTTCCTCATCGGACGCCGACCGCTCTTCCTCTGACAGCGATGAGCTTGTATGGGAGGGCGAGTGGACGGACGAACATATGAGAGAGTACATGCTGGAGAGGCAGATTTACGATCGGATCGGACTGGAATACACGATTCACGATTATATCAGGAAGCACAGCAATTAAGAGATAACAGGAAGGGATAAAATCCGGGCTGCTCTTTGGAAAAAGAGCGGACCCGGATTTTTTGCGGTTCTTTTATCTGGCAGGGAGATCTTTATACAAAAACTGGGGGCTATGTCCGTAATTCCCATTTCTGTTGGCAAAGAGACATAGGCAATACCTATATCAATATCCAAGACCGATATTTTACACTAATTTTTCCTTATATTAGACTGATAACAGATGGAAAATTGCGATGCTGAAAGGAGAAAAAATATGGCATTAATGACAGGCGACCAGTATGTGGAGAGCATGAGAAAGCTGAATCTTCAGGTCTATATGTTTGGAAAAAAGGTGGAGAACGTGGTGGATGACCCCATTCTGCGCCCATCTTTAAATTCCGTAAAGGCCACCTATGATTTGGCCCAGCAGCCGGAGTATGAGGACCTGATGACGGCGACGTCCTCCCTGACCGGAGAGAAGATCAACCGTTTTGCCCACATTCACCAGAACACGCAGGATTTAATCAAGAAAGTGAAGATGCAGCGTCTCTGCGGCCAGAAAACCGCTGCCTGTTTCCAGCGCTGCGTTGGTATGGACGCTTTCAACGCGGTTTACAGCACCACATACGAGATTGACGAGAAGTACGGGACCTGCTATCACGACAATTTCAAGAAATTTTTACAGTATGTCCAGGAGAAGGATTTGACCGTAGACGGCGCTATGACGGACCCCAAGGGCGACCGCTCCCTGGCTCCTCATGCGCAGGCGGACCCGGATTTGTACTTAAGAGTGGTGGAAAAGCGTGAGGACGGAATTGTGGTGCGGGGAGCCAAGGCCCATCAGACCGGATTTATCAACTCTCACGAGGTTATCGTGATGCCGACCATTGCCATGGGCGAGGATGACAAGGACTATGCGGTGTCCTTCGCGGTTCCCACGGACGCCAAGGGAATCTTGCTGATCGTAGGCCGTCAGTCCTGCGATACCAGAAAGCTGGAGGGCAGTGAGATTGATGTGGGAAATTCCGAGTTCGGAGGTATGGAAGCACTGGTAATTTTCGACGATGTATTTGTCCCCAATGACCGGATTTTCATGAATGGGGAATATGAGTACGCAGGCGTACTGGTAGAGCGCTTCGCTGGCTATCACAGGCAGTCCTATGGCGGATGTAAGGTAGGCGTGGGCGATGTGCTGATTGGAGCGGCAGCGGTGGCTGCGGATTACAACGGCGTTCAGAGGGCTTCCCACGTAAAGGACAAGCTAATTGAGATGACCCACTTAAACGAGACCCTCTACTGCTGCGGAATCGCATGTTCTGCGGAGGGCACGCCTACCAAGTCCGGCAACTATCTCATTGACCTGCTGCTGGCAAATGTCTGCAAGCAGAATGTGACCCGGTTCCCCTATGAGATTGCCCGCCTGGCGGAGGACATCGCAGGAGGCCTGATGGTTACGGCTCCCTCGGAGAAGGATTTGAAGGACCCCTTCCTGGGCAAATATGTGGATAAATATTTTAAGGGCGTAAACGGAGTGAGCACGGAAAACCGGCTGCGGATTATGCGCCTGATTGAGAACCTGACTTTGGGAACCGCGGCCGTAGGATACCGCACGGAGTCCATGCACGGCGCCGGTTCGCCTCAGGCTCAGAGGATTATGATTGCCAGACAGGGAAATCTGGCTATGAAGAAGAAGTTGGCTAAAGCCATCGCCAAAATCGAAGACTAAAGAAACGACAGAATATCGAAGGAAATACGGGGAGGAATTTACATGGATTGGGAAAATGACTACAGACGCAAGCGGATGACAGCCGGGCAGGCATTGGACCTGATTGAATCCGGCGAGCGGGTGGTGGTGGGACACGCCTGCGGGGAGCCCTCCTATCTTCTGGATGTACTGGTGTCCAAGGCAGACCAGTATGAGAATGTGGAGCTGGTACATATGATTGCTATGGGCAAGGCCGGATACGCTCAGCCGGGGATGGAGAAGCACTTCCGTCACAATTCATTTTTTGTGGGAACCACTACCAGAAAGGCAGTTGCGGAGGGAAGAGCAGATTTTACCCCCTGCTTCTTCTACCGGATTCCATCTCTGTTTGAAACAGGAGCTCTTCCGGTGGACGTAGCCCTGATTCAGGCCTCCTCCCCGGATGAGAGCGGCGATATGAGCCTCGGGGTGTCGGTGGACTATACCCTGCCGGCAGCCCGGGTGGCAAAAAAAGTGATTGTTCAGGTGAATCCCCAGATGCCAAGGACGGGAGGGGACAGTTGCATCAATGTGTCCGATGAAAATGTGGTTGCCCTGGTGGAACACGATGCTCCCCTGATTGAGCTGGCTCCCCCGGTCATCAGCGATGTGGAACGGGCCATCGGAGCAAACTGCGCCGAGCTGGTTCGGGACGGGGATACCCTTCAGTTGGGAATCGGGGCGATTCCGGATGCGGTGCTGCTGTTTTTGAAGGACAAGAAGGATTTGGGAATCCATTCGGAGATGTTCTCCGATGGGGTGGTAGAGCTGGTAAAAGCCGGAGTGGTGACCAATGCCCGCAAGAAGACCCATAAAGGCAAGATGGTGGCCTCCTTCCTGATGGGAACCCGGAATCTGTACGACTTTGTCAACAATAATCCGGATGTGGAAATGTACTCGGTGGATTATGTCAATGACCCGGTGAATGTGATGAAGGAGGACAATATCGTATCCATCAATTCCTGTGTTCAGGTGGATTTGATGGGGCAGGTGGCGGCGGAATCCATTGGCCCGCTGCAGATTTCCGCAGCTGGCGGACAGGTGGATTTCATTCGGGGAGCGGCTATGGCAAAGAACGGCCGTTCCATCCTGGCGTTCCCTTCCACAGCGGCCAAGGGGACTATTTCCAAGATTGTACCGCTGCTGGACGAGGGAGCTACGGTGACCACTTCCCGCAACGATGTGGATTATGTGGTAACGGAGTACGGAATTGCAAAACTGTCCGGAAAGACCCTGAGAGAGAGGGCGAGAGCTCTGATTCAGGTGGCCCATCCCAAGTTCCGGGATGAGCTTAAGGAAGCCTTCCGGCAGCGTTTTCGGGAGGAGATTGCCTGAGTACCCGAAAGGAAAAGGATGAAATGAGAACCGGAGGGAAGGACAATGGCAGAGGGAATTGAGCAGAGAATCGAGCGGATTCTGGAGGAAAAGGTGAGAGGCATGCTGCTGGAGCACGAGGGCGGGGTGCAGATGAAAAGCTTTAAGGAGGGGATTCTGAAGATTTCTCTGACCGGCCACTGTGCCGGCTGCCCGTCGGCCCAGATTACAACGGAGGAGGTTGTGGCCAGGGCAGTGAAGGAGGAAGTGCCGGAGGTCAGAGACGTGGTCCTTGTCCATGACGTGAGCCCGGAGCTTTTAAGCTTTGCCAAAAAGCTGTTGAGCCATCAGGCGGACCGGTAACCGGCTATGAAGGTGGGAGTGAAATACTGCGGGGGCTGCAACTGTACCTATGACCGGGGCCGGGAGGTACAGCGTCTGAAGGAACAGTTTCCCGGGATAAAGTTTCGCAGCGGCTGCCTTCCGGAGGAGTGCGGACTGTGGCTGGTGGTCTGCGGATGTGCCAGGGCTTGTGTGAAATGGGAGGAACTTGGAACCGAGGACAAGGTCCTGCAGATGAGAAACAGCGGTGATTTTCGGAGAGCCGTCTCATGGCTGAAGGAACGTCTGGAAAAAGAAGAAAAGTCTTCTCGGACCTCAGATTTTCAGGAAGAAGACAGGCCGCTGCCTGGGGTCCGGAAGGAGAAGCGGATTCTGCGTCTGGGACAGGAGGCATGGATGACCAGACCGTTTTTTCAGGACGATGTCAAGCGATTTGCCGCTCTGACCGGGGATTTTAACCGGATTCACCTGGACGCTGCCTATGCCGCGGACACCAGGTATGGCCGCCCGGTGGTTCACGGCGTACTTACAGCCAGCCTGATTTCCACTCTGATGGGAATGGAGCTGCCGGGGGAAGGAACCGTGCTGCTGGAGGAGCGGCTTCGGTTCCTTCAGCCCGTATTTTACGGGGAGAAGATAAAGATTCAGGTCAGGCTGGATTCCTGCACGGAGCGCAGAAGGGATTACGTGGCGGTGCTGACAGGACGGTGCCTGAAAGCCGGGGGAGAGACTGCGGTGGAGGCAGTGTGCCGGCAGATGCTGTCTAAGGACCTTTTTTGGGTGGATTTGTCAGGAGAGGAGAAGAAAACAAATGTCGAATCTGGAAACTTATAATCGGATTTTTCGCCAGCTGTTCAGCAAGAAGGATGAGGAGCTTCCTGAGCTGAAATATCGCGGCTTTGCGCTGTGGGATTCCATCGGACATATGGATTTGATTTCAGAGCTGGAGGAAGCCTTTGATATTTCCATTGACTCCGGGGATGTTTTGAATTTTACATCCTATGAGAAGGGGAAGGAAATCTTGAGGGGCTACGGCGTGGAGATTGAGTGAGAGGATGAGGCCTGATGACCTATGAACAGCTGCTGGAGCGGGAGCCTTATGGAGTGGGCAAAGAGGAAAAGGAAAAACTGCTCACAGGACTTCTGGAGGATTTGACTGAAGACCATATGGCCCGATGTCAGGCTTACGGCCGGGCGATGGGACTGCTAAGGGAGGCATTTTCCAAAGAAAGGGGAATTAAGGGGATGATTCCGGTCCCAGCTTCCGCTTTTAAGCAGGAAGGCTTTGCCAGTATTTCCGAAGAGGAGGTCTTTAAGGTGATGACCTCATCGGGGACCAGCGGCCAGACGCCCTCCAGAATCCTTTTGGACCGGCAGACGGCACAACGGCAGCAGAAGACACTGGAGCGGATTGGCAGCAGCTTTCTGGGAAAGAAACGTCTGCCTAT
Organism: Candidatus Enterocloster faecavium; assembly: GCA_019118585.1. Classification (GTDB taxonomy): domain Bacteria; phylum Bacillota; class Clostridia; order Lachnospirales; family Lachnospiraceae; genus Enterocloster; species Enterocloster faecavium. Next base: position 15,139 of record DWYS01000090.1, read on the forward strand.
GCTGATTATTGACTCGCCGGACGTATTGAAGGACCGGGAGCTGTTTTCCGCCAGAGGGGCAGGAATCCTGGGATTTTCTATCTTCGGAGCCAGAAGGCGGTATGGGTTGAAACGGGATATGAGTCTGAATCTGGAGGAGATTGAGACGCTGGTTCGGGAGGCTGCCGGAGGAAAAATCCTGGTTTTTGGTTTTACCTACATGGTCTGGAAATATTTTTACGAACCCCTAAAAAATGCCGGAATCACCCTGAATTTATCCGGAGGGGTTCTGATTCATGGAGGCGGCTGGAAAAAGCTTCAGGATCAAGCGGTATCGCCGGAGGAGTTTCGGCGGGAAATCCAAAGAGTGACCGGAATCTCCCAGGTCAGAAGCTACTACGGGATGGCGGAACAGACGGGAAGCATCTATATGGAATGCGAGTACGGTCATCTCCATGCCAGTACCTACTCGGATATTTTAATCCGGAATATGGAAGACTTCTCCTGCTGCCCCAACGGAGAGGAAGGCGTGGTGGAAGTGCTGTCCCCTATGGCCGGCTCCTATCCGGGACACGTGCTCCTGACGGAGGACAAGGGAATCATTTTAGGGGAGGACGACTGCAAATGCGGCAGAAAAGGTAAGTATTTCCAGATTACGGGGCGCATCCGTCAGGCGGAGGTCCGGGGCTGCAGTGATACCTTTGAAGAAAAAAACGCAAAAAAGCTGAAACAACCCCAGGAACTTGTCCTTCTGGCTGGCTCCATGGAGTTAAATCCGCGGCCGTTTAAGGCTTTTTCAGAGCCGGCCATGGCTTTTTTTCAGAGGCTCTCGGAGAAAATCCGCTGTTTGGAACGCAGTCAGAGCAGTCAGGAATTGAGGGCCCTAAGCTTTTGGCTCAGAGCCTCCCATTTGAAGAAAATGAAGGAAAAGCTGGGGGAGAGCATGCGTCTGGGAAGGGGTGTTGCATTTCACATAGCGCCGTCCAATGTGCCTTATCTGTTTGTCTACAGCTGTGCCCTGGGAATCCTTTCCGGCAACAGCTGCCGGGTACGGGTGCCGGAAAAATTGAAGGATGAGGCGTTGATTGGCTGCATCCAAAGGCTGCTGAGGGAGGAGGACTTCCGGTGGCTGGGGGAGAGAATCTCCATTGTCTCCTACGACCACAGCCAGGAGCATTGGACCAGGAAATTTACGGAGGAATGCGATGTGCGGCTGCTGTGGGGAGGAGATGAAGCCGTCCGCAGTCTCCGAAGGATTCCGGTGGGCCCCGGTGCTCTGGACATCGCCTTTCCGGACCGGGTATCCATGGCAGTACTGGACTGGAGGCGGGTAGTAGAACTGCCTCCGGAGGAAATGAGAAGCCTGGCAGCCCGCTTTTACGGGGATACCTACAGCCTGGACCAGAACGGCTGCTCCTGCCCGAAGCTGGTGTGCTGGCTGGGAGAAGGCGAGGGGAGAGAGGAGATGGTCAGAGGGTTCTGGGACGCGGTGGCCCAAGAGGCTTCCGCTTATCAGCTGACGGAGTATAAGGCCAGCCGGAAATATGCCTGTCTGTGGCGTCAGCTGATAGATGGAGGCGGCAGAACGGTCATGACCTGGGGAAACCGGCTGTATGTGACGATGCTGTCAGGAGCGATGGAGCCGGAGCGGCTGGAAGAGAAGATGGCCGCCCAGCGTTTTGGCAGTTTCCTTCAGTGCTTTCTGGACCGGATGGAGGAATTGGTTCCGTTTCTGTCGGACCGGATTCAGACGGTGGACGTTTTGGGCGTGAAGGAAGAGGAAATCTGGAATCTGGCTGCGGATTACGGACTGCGGGGCGTATGCCGGGTTGTTCCCGTGGGGCAGGCCCTGTGGATGGATATGAACTGGGACGGCAAAGAAATCTGGCACATGCTTTCCAGAAAGGCAGGTGATTAGAATGGGATTTTATCAGCCCAACCCTTCTTTTAGAGACAGGCGGATGCTGGCGGATGACAAAGGCAGGGAACTCACCTACGGGGAATTTGACCAGTATTATGAGAAAAAGCAGATGCTTTTTCTCAAGAGGGGGCTGATGTTCCTGCTCTGCACCAATCAGATGGCTTCCGTGATGCTCTATTTGATGTGCCTGAGAAAAGGGGGGGTCCCTCTCTTGCTGGACGGCAATCTGGACGAAGAACTTTTGGAGAGATTGATTCTGACCTACAAGCCGGATTATCTGTCCCTTCCGCAGGAGAGGGCCGGGAGATGGAAGCAGAGAGGCCGGGAGGTCCTGAGGGATAGGGGCTACGTGACTTTTCAGCTGAATCCGAAGGAGAGGGCCCGATTACATCCTGACCTGGCGCTGCTGTTGATGACTTCCGGCAGCACAGGAAGTCCCAAGCTGGTGCGCTTAAGCAGGAGGAATCTTGTCAGCAACGCCAGGGCTATTGCCGGCTATCTGGAGATTACGGAAAAAGAACGGCCCATTACCTCTCTGCCGATGAACTATACCTACGGACTGTCGATTATCAACAGCCATCTGGAACAGGGGGCGGCGGTGTATCTGACGGAGCGCTCCATGGCGGAGGAGGGATTCTGGCGCTTTTTTAAGGAGAAGGAAATCACATCCTTCGGGGGCGTTCCATTTACCTACCAGATGTTAAAGAGAATTGGCTTTTTTGAGATGGAACTACCCTCTCTCAGGACCATGACCCAGGCGGGAGGAAAGCTTTCGGAGGGGCTTCAGAGGGAATTTGGGGAGTTTGCCGCCAGAACGGGGCGCCGTATGGTGGTAATGTACGGGCAGACCGAGGCCACGGCACGCATGAGCTATCTGCCTGCCGGGGATGTGCTGAGAAAAATCGGCAGCATCGGAATCTCCATTCCGGGCGGGCGCTTCTCTCTCCGGGATGAGGAAGGAAGGACCATCACAAAAGCGGGGCAGGTGGGAGAGCTGATTTACGAGGGCCCAAATGTAGCCATGGGCTATGCGGGACAGGCGGAGGAACTGGCAGAAGGGGACTTGTGGCAGGGCCGTCTGGCTACCGGGGATATGGCCCGGCAGGATGAGGAGGGGTACTACTATATCACCGGCAGGAAGAAGCGTTTTTTGAAAATGTACGGAAAGCGGGTCAGCCTGGATGAGATGGAGCAACTGGTCCGAAGCCGCTGTGAAGGCAGCGAGGCCGCCTGTACCGGTTCGGATGACCATATGCGAATCTACATAACCGGAAACCCGGATGGGGAGGAGCTGTGCTTCTGGCTGTCCCGGAAGACCGGACTCCACGCCGGAGGCATGAAGGTCATTTATGTGGACCAGATACCCAAAAACCAGGCCGGGAAGATTCTCTACCAGGAATTGGAACGGTCCCAGATGAAGTGATAATTGAGGAGGAAGAACAAATGGACAGAAAAGTAGTTTTGGCAGGAGCATGCCGCACCGCCATCGGAACCATGGGAGGCTCTTTGAGCACAACGCCGGCAGCGGAGCTGGGGGCCATCGTAATCCGGGAGGCCTTAAGGAGAGCTAAGGTATCCCCGGAAGCGGTGGACCAGGTTTACATGGGCTGCGTGATTCAGGCGGGCCAGGGACAGAACGTGGCCAGACAGTCGGCGATTAAGGCGGGAATCCCGGTGGAGACCCCGGCAGTTACCATCAATGTGGTGTGCGGTTCCGGTCTGAACTGCGTTAATATGGCTGCCCAGATGATTCTGGCCGGAGAAGCGGATATTGTGGTAGCAGGGGGAATGGAGAACATGTCGATGGCGCCCTATGCCATGAAAAATGCCCGGTTCGGCTACCGTATGGGCAACGCCCCCATGGTGGACACCATGGTCAATGACGCTCTGTGGGACGCATTCAATGACTATCATATGGGAATCACGGCGGAGAATGTGGCTGAGAAGTGGAACCTGACCAGAGAGCAGCTGGATGAATTTGCCGCCTCCAGCCAGCAGAAGGCCTGTGCCGCCATCGAGGCCGGACGGTTTAAGGAGGAAATCGTGTCGGTAGAGGTAAAGAAGAAAAAGGAGACCATCCAATTCGATACGGATGAGGGCCCCAGGCCGGGGACCACGGCTCAGAGCATTGCCAGGCTGCGTTCGGCTTTCAAAGAGGGCGGAGTGGTAACGGCAGGAAACGCTTCCTCCATCAACGACGGCGCGGCAGCCATTGTGGTGATGAGCCAGGAGAAGGCGAAAGAGCTGGGCGTGGAGCCTATGGCGGTGTGGGTAGGAGGCGCCCTGGGAGGCGTGGACCCGGCGATTATGGGCGTGGGGCCGGTGGCGGCTACCCGCAAGGTGATGGAGAAAACGGGACTGTCTGTGGAGGACATGGACCTGATTGAAGCCAACGAAGCCTTCGCGGCCCAGTCCCTTGCGGTGGCAAAGGAGCTGGACTTTGACATGGACAAGGTGAATGTCAACGGCGGAGCCATTGCCCTGGGGCACCCTGTAGGCGCCTCCGGCTGCCGGATTCTGGTGACGCTTCTGTATGAGATGCAGCGCAGGAACGCGAAAAAAGGACTGGCCACTCTGTGCATCGGAGGAGGAATGGGCTGCGCTACCGTGGTGGCCCGGCCATAGGAGGGAGAAAAGGAGAATCGGTTATATGGAATTTGTAATCTATGAGGCCAGGGAGGGGACAGGAATCATCACCATCAACCGCCCCTCCGCCTTAAACGCATTAAACAGCCAGGTGCTCCGGGAACTGAGCCAGGTGCTGGACGAGGTGGACTTAAATCAAGTCCGGGCGCTGATTGTGACGGGAGCAGGGGAGAAGGCTTTCGTGGCAGGAGCGGATATCGGCGAGATGAGCGCGTTGACCAAGGAGGAGGGGGAGGCATTTGGCAGACGGGGAAATCAGGTATTCCGGAAGCTGGAGACCTTTCCGGTTCCGGTCATCGCGGCGGTCAACGGCTTTGCCCTGGGCGGCGGCTGTGAGCTGGCCTTAAGCTGCGATATCCGAATCTGCTCCGACAACGCGGTGTTCGGACAGCCGGAGGCAGGACTTGGCATCACCCCTGGCTTTGGCGGTACCCAGCGGCTGGCCAGGCTGGTGGGGGCCGGAATGGCCAAGCAGATGATTTACACGGCCAGAAATATCAAAGCCCAGGAGGCTCTCCGCATCGGACTGGTAAACGGCATCTGCAGTCAGGAGGAGCTGATGACAGAGGCCATGAAGCTGGCCGCCCAGATTGGGGCAAACGCTCCCATTGCGGTGCGAAACTGCAAGAAGGCCATCAGCGAAGGACTTCAGGGCACCATCGAAGCAGGACTTGCCCTGGAGGAGAAGCTGTTCGGGGACTGTTTTGAAACTTATGACCAGAGGGAAGGCATGAGCGCCTTTCTGGATAAACGGAAAGAAAAACATTTTATCAATCAATAGGAGGACGCAATGAAAATCGGTGTAATCGGCGCCGGAACCATGGGTTCCGGCATTGCTCAGGCATTTGCCCAGACAGAGGGCTATGAGGTGGTACTGTGTGACGTAAATGAGGTACTGGCCGCCAAAGGCAAGGCGAAAATCGAGGCGGGACTGAAGAAGCGGATTGAGCGGGGCAAGCTTTCCCAGGAGGAAGGAGAGCGGATTCTGAGAAAAATCCTGGTGGGAACGAAGACGGACTGCGGGGACTGCGACCTGGTGATTGAGGCCGCGGTGGAGAATATGGAAATCAAGAAGCAGACCTTTAAAGAGCTTCAGGACATTTGCAGGAAGGACTGTATGTTCGCTACCAATACGTCCTCTTTGTCTATTACGGAAATCGGCGCCGGTCTGGAACGTCCGGTAATCGGCATGCACTTTTTCAATCCCGCCCCGGTTATGAAGCTGGTGGAGGTAATTGCGGGCTTAAATACCCCTCAGGAGGTAACGGCCCGGATTAAGAGCATTGCGGAGGAAATCGGAAAGGTTCCGGTGCAGGTGGAGGAAGCAGCAGGATTTGTGGTAAACCGCATCCTGATTCCCATGATCAATGAGGCTGTGGGTATCTACGCCGAGGGGATTGCAAGCGCGGAGGGAATCGATGCCGCCATGAAGCTGGGAGCCAATCATCCCATGGGCCCTCTGGAGCTTGGAGATTTGGTGGGGCTGGATGTCGTCCTGGCTATTATGGAGGTGCTGCAGAACGAGACGGGAGACTCCAAGTACCGTCCCCATCCGCTGTTGAGAAAGATGGTCCGGGGCGGACGGCTGGGAAGAAAGACCGGGAAGGGATTTTACGATTACGGAAAATAGATAAGTGTTCAGATAGGTTGCTGAATATGATTTCAAATAGAAAAAGGAGAAAGCAATTGGAAGCGCAGTTAAAAAAAGAAGAAGAAAACCAGACGGTTACCGTAGCGGAGATGTTTGTGAAAGCCCTGGAGCATGAGGGGGTGGAGTACGCCTTCGGGATCCCGGGGGAGGAGAATCTGGATGTGGTGGATGCCATGTGCAGGTCGGAGAAGATTCAGGTAGTTTTGACCCGCCATGAGCAGGGGGCGGCTTTTATGGCCGATGTATACGGGCGTTTGACGGGGAAAGCAGGGGTTTGCTTCTCGACCCTGGGACCCGGAGCCACCAATCTGATTACAGGAGTGGCGGATGCCAACGGAGACGGAGCGCCCCTGGTGGCGGTAACCGCCCAGGTATCCAGCGATAAGATGCATCTGACCTCCCACCAGTATCTGGATTTGGAAAGTCTCTTCCGCCCAATTACCAAGAGGACGAAAATGATTGTGCGTCCGGAATCCGTCAATGAGATTGTGCGTCTGGCCTTTAAGTACGCGGAAAGCGAGCGGCCAGGAGCGACCCACATCTGTATTCCCGATGATATTGCCAGAGAGCAGGTTCCCGAGGGTGTGGCCAGAAAGCTTCTGAACCATCCGGACTCCAACCGGGAATATGCGGACGGCGATTCCATCGACCGGGCGGCGGTGGAAATCGCCAGAGCCAGGAAACCGGTGGTCCTGGTAGGACACTCCGCGGTGAGGAGCAGAGCTTCGGAAGCCCTGACGGCCTTTGCCAACCGGCTGAGGATACCGGTGGTCAATACCATGATGGCCAAGGGTATCATTTCCTATCAGAATCCATACTCCATGTGGACCATTGGAATCCCACAGAAAGATTTTGCCAACATGATCCTGGAGAAGGCGGATTTGGTGATTGCGGTAGGCTACGACATTGTGGAGTTGGCTCCGGCTAAGTGGAACGGAGGCGATGGCCACCGGATCCTTCATATTGACTCCAGGCCGGCCCACGTAAACAAGCTGTATCAGCCGGAAGTGGAGGTAGTGGGGGATATCAGCGATTCCCTGAACCGTCTGGCACAGTGCTGTGACAGCAAGGAAGAGCCAAAGGAGGCGCTGGAAATCAAGGAGAGGATGGTGAGAGAGCATGCCCAGTATGCCAATGACCTTTCCTTCCCGGTAAAGCCTCAGAAGCTGCTTTACGACGTGCGCAAGATCATGGGGCCGGAGGATATCGTAATCTCCGATGTGGGAGCTCACAAGATGTGGATTGCCCGCCACTATGACTGCTACAAGCCCAATACCTGTCTGATTTCCAATGGCTTTGCCACCATGGGAATCGCGGTGCCCGGCGCCATTGCGGCCAAGCTGGTGGAATCCAAGCGAAGGGTGCTCGCCATTACCGGAGACGGCGGTTTTATGATGAATTGCCAGGAGATGGAGACGGCTGCCAGACTCAATGTACCCATTGTGGTCCTGGTTTTAAACGACGGCAGCTATGGGCTGATTAAGTGGAAGCAGGAGGATCGGTTCGGACGGCATTATTGTGTAGATTTTACCAATCCGGATTTTGCGAAAATGGCGGAGAGTATGGGAGTTCTGGGATTTAAGCTGGAAAAGACGGAAGATTTGATTCCCACATTGGAGGAGGCTTTCCGGTCTCAGAAACCCTGTATCATAGAGTGCCCGGTGGATTACGGCGAGAACACCAAGCTGACCAGACATTTAAAAGAAGTGATGAAGGAGCTGGTTCAGGATTCGCCAGCCCCTGTAGTCTAAATCAAAACATATTTAAGTGAATCCGCTCAAAGTGGTCGGCCTGAAGGATGATTTCCTTAATCAGGGCCTCACAGGCGGTGCTGGTGGCCCGGCCCGGGTTGGTGATAATCCCGAACTGGGTCACCTCCTTGTCGTCAATGTGGAGGGGGACGATATCCCCGTTGTGGACGTAGATGTTGTTGGCCAGGGATACATCGGGCCCGAACCCAACGGCGTTAGTTTCCATGACGAAATTCTTGATGGACTCCGGATTCCGGGAGGAGGTCATGATGTTGGGTGTACCGTACTGTCTCAGCTGCTGGAGTATGTAGTCGGACAGGGAGAAAGCCTCCCCAAACAGAACGATGGGATATTGGACCAGCTCCTGGTAGGTGGTAATCTTCTTGCGGGCCAGAGGAGATTTGGCTCCCACATAAGCCATCAGCTTTCCGGAGAAAAGCAGCTGAAACTTCTCGGAAGGCTCATAATGAACATAGCTGTGGCGGGTTACCAGCCCGAAGTCCGCGGAGCCCTTGTGGACGTCCTCGCGGATTTTTTTGGAGCCGTCTTCCCGGATTTTGATGGTGACGTTGGGGAAGGATTTCTTGTAAAATGCCACGGCTCTTGGAAGGAGAGCGGAGCACAAGGTGGGAACGGCTCCTACGGTAATGGTTTCAAAAATATCCGTATAGTTTAAGCTGCTGAGCTTTTTGATTTCATTGATGCTGTTTAAGGCCTGGCGTGCCTGAGCGATGATTTGAAGACCGATTTCCGTAGGCTCCGCGCCCAGGCGGGAACGCTTAAAAAGGGTCACGTTCAGCTCTTTTTCCAAGGAGGTGACGGCCTGGCTGATGCTGGGCTGAGCGATAAAAAGCCGTTCGCTGGCGGTAGTGAAGGAGCCGGTATCGGCGATTTCCACGATGTATTGTAACTGTTCTAAACGCATATGTGCCTCGCATATTTGTAAAAATCATTCGTACTGCAACGGTTCTATTTTATCAAAATCCAAGGGGAAATTCAATGAAAAAACAGAAAGCAATAGGCACAGCCTATGGGACTATCGGGTTTGGGTATTTTTCAGAAGGAAAAAAGCATGGTATTCTTTAAGAAATAGAGAGAAAATTTAAAGTTGCGGAGCAAGGAGGAGGTCGCTATAATGATTTATGGATATGGAGATTACCGGTATGAGCTGGTAAAAGACTGGGGAAAGAATCTGCCGAAGGAGTGGGGACTGAATTCCGTCCCGGGCATCTATGTGGACTCCAAAGACCATGTGTACATTATGTCCAGGAGCAAGCCTCCCATCATCGTCTGTACCACCGAAGGGGAGGTGCTGGACACCTGGGGAGACGATATTCTGGTGCGTCCGCATGGAATGTATATTGATGAGGATAATAAAATCTATATTGTGGACGGTGAGGTTCATGTGGCTTATGTGTTTAATGAGGATAAGGAGATTCTCATGACTCTGGGGGTGAAGGGACAGAAATCCGATACCGGAGCTATCAAGAAGAATTTCTATACGGTGAAGCACAGCGCCGGCCCTTTTAACTATCCCACCCACCTGACCAAGGCCAGAAACGGATATCTGTTTGCTACGGACGGTTATGGGAACGCCAGAGTTCACCGGTTCAAGCCGGATGGAACTCTGGATTTTTCCTGGGGTGAGCCTGGACACGGACCAGGGGAATTTATGCTTCCCCACTGCGTGGTCATTGACGACCAGGACCGTCTGCTGGTGGCGGACCGCCACAACAATCGGATTCAGCTCTTTACCATGGACGGAGAGTTTATCGAGGAGTGGACCAACATGGTCCGGCCGGCTGGGCTTTGCATCAAGGATGGGATTCTGTATGTGGGAGAATGCAAGCAGACCCTGACCTTTGACGATTCGCCCTCCAGAATCAGCATCTTCAATCTAAAGGGAGAGCTTCTGTCCAGACTGGAAAATCCCGATGCTCTGGATACCATTGACAAGACTTCTATCATGCCTGATGAGCTGTACCGCTGCGTTCACAGCATCAGCGTGGATTCGGAAGGGAGCATCTATGTAACAGAAGTGGGACAGAAGCATCCGGCCGATTACCTGGCTATCCGGAAATACCGCAGAGTGAAAGGGGACTAACGTTATGAGAGAACTGATTTTAAAACCAGAAATCTGCAGCTTTGACACCTTCGAGGAATTTGTGACGGAGTACGGCGTGGGAGAGGGGGACCTGATCATCACCAACGAGTATATCCTGAACAAATATGAAAAGAAAGACCAGCTTCAGGCCAAGATTATCTACCAGGAAAAATACGGCTCAGGGGAGCCGTCAGATGAGATGTTCGAAGCCATGTATCGGGATATTGCGGATATGAAAGCTTGCCGCAGAGTAATCGGAATCGGCGGAGGTACCGTGCTGGATTTATCCAAGCTCTTTGCCTTGGAACGCTGCATGCCGGTGGAGGACTTATATATGAAGAAATTCCCGACGGTAAAGAACAAGAAGCTGATTCTGATTCCTACCACCTGCGGTACCGGTTCGGAGGTTACTAATATTTCCATTCTGGCATTCTGTAAAAAGAATACGAAAATTGGTCTTGCGGTAGATGAACTCTACGCAGATGAGGCGGTTATGATACCGGAATTCCTGGAGAATCTGCCTTTCTCTGTTTTTGCCACCAGCTCCGTGGACGCCCTGATCCACGCAGTAGAATCCGGCCTTTCCCCTAAGGCCACGGCTTACACCAAGATGTTCGGAGACAGGGCGATGGAGATAATCCTGAGGGGATATCAGAAGATTGCCAGGGAGGGGCAGGAGGCCAGAAAAGGACTTTTGAAAGACTTTTTAATTGCCAGCAACTTTGCCGGAATCGCGTTCGGGACCGCAGGCTGCGGACCGGTCCACGCCTTAAGCTACCCCCTGGGCGGCACCTTCCATGTGCCTCATGGGGAGGCCAATTACGCCATTTTCTCCGGCGTGATGCGCATGTATGAGAAGAAGGGGGAGAATGAGGCTCTGGCGGATTTGAAGGAGCGCCTTGGCAGGATTCTGGGCTGCGGAAAAGAGGAGGCTTTTGAGCGTCTGGACCAGCTTTTGTCTTGCATTCTCAGCAAAAAAACGCTGAAAGCTTACGGTGCTGACAAGGAGCTTTTGGCCCAGTGGAGCAAGAGTGTGGAGGAGAGCCAGCAGCGTCTCTTAAAGAACAGTCCGATGCCTCTCATGTATGAGGATTATCTGGAGATTTATGGATGGCTGTATGAATAAGAAATAAAGGAGATTGTTGGAAGTAAAGTAGTCTTCGGGAAAATAGCGTTCAATCATCAATCATAGGTGATTGAACGCTACTTTTTTTGTTGCTTTTTTTCAATAGGTTGTCCCTATGGAAACATATGATTTGGATATTTTACATATAGGTATTATTTTAACTATAATACATATATAAATAATTCCACTGACGTCTAACACCCGGGGAGAGGATGCCAGTGCAATCGAAAAAATATGTTAAAAGGAGAATGTATTATGCCAACATTAATTACAGCGCCCTCCATTTTCGCACTGATTCCAATGGTATTATTCCTGATTCTTACTCTTCGAGGAATCAATTATACTCTCAGTGTGGGGATTGCAGCGATTCTAGGCTGTATTCTTATGGGACAGGGGCCAATCGAATTTGCAGGGATGCTTGTAGACAATCTGGGTGGAACTCTTGGTCAAGTGGGGTTGATCATCATGTTCGGCAGCGGACTTGGTCTTGTCATGGATGCAGCCGGAATTAACCAAGTTATTGTTAATTTTGTCGTAAAAAAAATAGGCGTTAATAGTGAGCGAAAGGGAATTTTTGCCTGTTATCTTGTATCGCTTATTATGGTTTGTCTGATTGGAACTCTAAACGGCGGTAATGCAGTTGTAGCACCAATTCTTCTTCCGATTGTTGCTGCTGCAGGGTTAACTCCGACTACAGTTTGCTTTTTAATGTTTAATGCCGGACTGGTAGGAGTTACTATTGGACCTTTCTGCTCTGCTGTTGCTGCTGCATTGGGTGTTAGTGGCTTAAGCTATCAAAACTATATGATTTACGCTGCTATTCCTTACTCTGTTGCATGGGCGATTGTCAGTCTTATTATATCTTTCTACATCCAGAAAAGTACCAAGAAAGCGGGGGAAAAATATGAGTCTGTAGAGCTCGCTGAAGAGTTCCATGCAACTCCAAGGCAGAGAAATGCTTGTATTGCCTTCCTGATTACTTTTACACTCTGTTTAATTTATGGTTTGATTGTCGGAAGTGACATGAAGTTTGTTATGTTTGTCATTTTGTTATTAAGCGTGGTTGTAGGACTGTTTATTGAACAGAAATTTGATAAGACTATCGGCCTTTTTGGACGGGGAATGGGAAAGATGGGAGGTACTTTCCTTTCATTCCTTTTGACAGGTGTTATGATTGATTCAATTACATTGGGAGGCGGCTGGGAAGCCTTGGCAGATGTGATTCTGAAACTGGTAGGCTCTAACGGAAAATACCAGTTGATGATTATCGCTTCTTTTGTAGGAGGGTTCGGTGTAGAGGGTGCTGTAGTAACACAGATGCAGATCATCCAAAGTGCCTTCTGGGATATTGCCTCCAGCATGGGAATTCCCATGACGGCATGGGCGTCCGTATTGATTGCAGCGGTTCGGATTACTTCAATTGTATATCCTTCTGCCAACTATGCAGCCCATCTCGGCTTTGCAAAGTGCAATAACATGAAGACCTTGTTGATTGCCGGATGGATTACTTCTGTTATTATGATGGCTTTTGTTCCCATTTGGGGATTTGTAGTTATGAATATCCTGCCATAGCAGATTTGGTCAGGGGCCGGTGTGACACATATAAGTCGCATCGGCCCTTGTTTTAATATGTAAAAACATAGGTAACACCTATACAAATATCGAGTTTAAGTATTTTACATTAATTGATACCTATATTAGACTGATGGTAACAAAGTCAAAGAAAGGGGAAGAAGCATATGGAAAAAGAACTGTCAGTCTATAACCCGGCCAATGGCGATCTGGTGGGCATCCTGCCTATGCTGGACGAGAAGGAATTTCAGACGGTCATCCAAAGGGCACTGGACGCCAGGAAAGCCTGGTCTCAAACTTCTATCTACGACCGAAGCAGGATGATGGAGCTCTTTATGGAGCTGGTGGAGCAGCATGTGGAGGAAATCGGCCAGATTCTCACAAAAGAGATGGGAAAACCCATTGTTCAGGCGAGGGCAGAACTGATGGCGGCCATTGACATTACCAGAAGCTTTGTCCAGCGGGCCAATCATCTGTACGGCGAAGTGCTGAACGCGGACAATCAGCCCGGGTATGAGCGGGACCTGATTTTCACCAGAAGGGAACCTCTGGGAATGATTGCCTGTATCATACCATTTAACTATCCGGTTAAGCTGATGATTCACAAGGTAGTGCCTGCCCTTCTGATGGGCAATGTGGTTCTGGCAAAGGTTCCAAGCGACAATCCCCTGGCGGTATCCAAAGTGGGGGAACTGTTCCGGCAGGCGGGATTCCCGGAGGGCGTAATCCAGTGCTTTGGCTGCAGCAGAGAGCTGAGCAACCAATATCTGATTGAGAATCCGGATATCCAGGCGGTGAGCCTGACCGGAAGCACAAGGGTGGGAATCCAGATGTCGAAGGCCGGCGCGGATACCCTGAAGCACATGTTTATGGAGCTGGGAGGAAACGACGGGACAATCATCCGCCAGGATGCAGACCTGGATTTTGCCGTGGAGGAAATCGCCCAGGGCCGTATGGTCAATGCGGGGCAGACCTGCTGCGCCTGCAAGCGGATTTTGGTCCACCGAAGCTTGAAGGACGCATTTGTCCGGAAGCTGAAAAAGCGTTTTGAATCCTTAAAGGTAGGCAATCCCATGGATGAGAGCGTGGATGTGGGAACCGTGATTTCGGAGAAGGCGGCTATGGAGGTGGAGCGCCAGATTCAGCTGACCATCAGCCAGGGAGCGGTATGCGTGACCGGCGGAGTCCGCAGAGGCGCTTTTGTGGAACCCACGATTCTGGACCAGGTTACAAGGGAGATGGACATCGCAAAGGATATGGAGGTATTTGGCCCGGTTGTGCCGGTGATCGCCTTCGATACCGATGAGGAGGCTCTTGCAATCATCAACCAGTCCAGCTTTGGCCTATCTTCCGGCATCATCACGAAGGACCTTCAGAAGGCTATGGAGATGGGAGCCCACATTGAAGCGGGAGCTGTGGTGCTGAACGGACAGGGCAATTACCGCCACACGGAGCAGGGATTTGGCGGAGTGAAGATGACAGGGCACAGCAGAGAAGGCGTCAGCGCTACGCTGGAGGAGTTCTCCAGGGTGAAGCACTATATTGTGCGGAAAGCTTTTTAGAAGACATATTTTTAACAAAGGATAGGCGCCGCCTATGGGCCTATCCAGGACCGATATTTTACACCGTGCATTTCACAAGATATAGTGTAGACATACAAAAACAATTTGTTTGGAGGATAGGAGAAGATGGCAAGAAATCACTGGACAATTTTGGGGGAACTGGACCCGGAGTACAATGAGAAGATTACCGAGTGGAGAACCGAGCTGGTAAACAAGGAAAATCTGGAGCGAAAATACCGGGAACTGGTAAACGTGGCGATGGCGTCCATTCTGAGAGAAAGAGAAGTGATCCTGGCTCACGCCAAGCTGGCCAAACAGTACGGGGCCACCAAGGAGGAGCTTTTGGGAACTGTGGAGCAGGTGATGACTATGGGAGGCTTTCCCTCGTTCAGAGCGGCTATGCTTGCGCTAGACGACTTTTTCAAAGAGTATTAAAAAGGACAAACCGGGAAGAAAGGAAGGAACGGAATGGATAAGATTAAGATGACAACCCCTCTGGTTGAGATGGACGGGGATGAGATGACCAGGGTAATCTGGCAGATGATTAAAGACGACTTGATTTCTCCTTATGTGGAGCTGAATACGGAGTATTACGATTTGTCCGTAACCAGCCGTGACAACACCAACGACCAGGTGACGGTGGATGCGGCCAACGCCATTAAGAAGTATCACGTAGGCGTGAAATGCGCCACGATTACGGCAAATCCTCAGAGAAAAGAGGAGTACAACTTAAAACAGCTGCTGCCCAGCCCCAACGGAACCATCCGCGGCATCCTAGACGGAACGATTTTCAGAGCTCCTATTGTCATGGATAAGATTAAGCCGGTGATGAAGAACTGGAAGAAACCCATTACGGTGGCCCGTCACTCCTACGCCGATATCTTTAACGGGACAGAGTACCATGTGGAGGAGCCTGGTACGGCGGAGCTAACCTTCCGCAACAAGGAGGGCAAGGAGCTGTTCCACGCTACGGTATGCGAGTACGAGGGACCCGGAGTGCTGCAGAGCATTTACAATAAGGATAAGTCCATCACCAATTTTGCAAGGACCTGCTTCCGCTATGCCCTGGATACCAAGCAGGATTTGTGGTTCTCCACCAAGGATACCATCTGCAAAATTTACGACGGAACCTTCCGGGCTATCTTTCAGAAGGTTTATGAGGAGGAATTTAAGGAGGAGTTTGAGAAGGCAGGGCTGACCTATTTCTACACCCTGATGGACGATGCCGTAGCCCGTACCGTCCGCGCTGAGGGCGGTTATGTATGGGCCTTAAAGAACTACGATGGAGACGTGATGAGCGACATGGTCTCCTCCGGTTTCGGTTCTCTGGCTATGATGACCAGCGTTCTGGTAACCCCCGATGGAAATTACGAGTACGAGGCGGCTCACGGAACGGTTCCCCGCCATTACTATCGCTACTTGAAGGGCGAGAAGACCTCCACCAATCCGGTGGCTACTATCTTTGCGTGGACCGGCGCTCTGAAAAAGAGAGGCGAGCTGGACGGCTGTCAGGCCCTTCAGGACTTTGCCGGAAAGCTGGAAAAGGCCTGCATCGATACTATTGACCAGGGAATCGTGACCAAGGACCTGGTTCCCATGTTGGAGGGGGTGGAGCCTAAGGCGGTAAATACCGATGAATTTTTCCTGGAGATTAAGACTAGGCTGAATCAGATGATGGTGTGATAGAAATTAAATAAAGGAGAAGGGAATTCGAATGGAAGAGAAGACACTGACCGCGCAGCTGGCGGAATATTCGGTTACAAATCATTTTCATAAGTTTTCACCCCAGGACCTTCGCATGACGAAGCTCTCCTGTGTTGACTGGGTGGCGGCCGCAGTGACAGGCGTAAAGGAAGAAGGGGTACGCCTTCTGATGGAACTGGCTGAAGAAGAACATGTTGCGGGCGACTGTGTTTTAATCGGACAGGGGAAAACATCCTCTCCGGTCCAAAGCGCACTGATTAATGGAACGCAGTCCCATGCCATCGACTTCGACGACATCCATGACTTCCTGTCGCTGCATCTGTGCTCCCCGGTGATGCCGGCGGTGCTGGCTGCCGCCGAGTATCGGAAAGCAGATGGAAAGGCTTTCATAAATGGCATTGTAAATGGAATGCAGGTGATGGTGGCCCTTTCCGCGGGAATTATGCCGGAACATTATAACATTGGTCATTGGCATGCTACCGGAACCATCGGCGTGTTCGGCGCCGCAGCCGGAGCGGGCGCTGTTTTGGGCCTTACCAATGAGCAGATGTGCAATGCATTCGGAATCTGCGCAGGCCTGTGCAGCGGAATCCAGCTGAATTTCGGCACCATGTCCAAACCCATGGCGGCCGGAATGGCTGCAAAGAACGGTTTGATGGCGGCCATACTGGCAAGCCGGGGCTTTACCGGAAGAGCGGACATTTTCGATACGGATTTCCTGGACCTGATGGCTACAAAAAAGGTGGACCGGGAGAAAATCTTGGAGCGTTTAAACGGGCCCCTCGGTATCCATGAGCTGCGCTTTAAGCGTTATCCCTGCGGAGCGCCGACCCACAGCGGCATTATCAACTGTAAGAAAATCCTGGCGGAACATCCCCATCCGGTGGAGGAGATTGAGAGGATTGTATTTGAGCCTTATCCGAGAGCCATCCGTCTGGTAGGCAATATGGACCCCAAAACGGGACTTCAGGGCAAGTTCAGCATCGGCTTTACGGCGGCGGCCCAGATTGTATTCGGCCAGGTTACCATTGAAACTTTCACCGACGAGAATGTCAACAATCCTCAGGTCCAGTACCTTCTTCCCAGAATGGAACTGGTTCCCTGCGATGAGTTTACACCCTCCAGAGGAGGGCGGGCTACCATGTATTTTAAAGATGGGACCAGTTATACCAATTCCACCTATCTTCTGGGCCATGAACTGGACCTGGATGAAGCGGAGACAGATGTGAGGGAAAAGTACAATGAGATTATGAATCCACGGGTAGGAGAAGAGCGGGCTGTTCGAATTTACCAGAGCCTGATGGAATTAGAAAAACTGGAAACAGCGGAAATATTAAGTGGATTGCTGTAAACAATCCATAAAACAGTGAGGAGGAAAAAACATGTTATTTGAAGCGATTGACCCCAGATTTGAAGATTTGATTGATATGGATGCGGCCCTGGAGCCCGTATCCGTAGGACATAAGGTGACGGAGGGGATTATCTGGTGGCCCCAGAAGAACTGTCTGATTTTTTCTGATATGGGCGTAGGAAAGGTTTACAAGTGGGACCCGGAAACGTTTGAGACCACTGCCATTAAATATCCCAGCAACATTTCCAACGGAAACTTTATTGATACGGAAGGAAGAATCGTAACCTGTGAACACGCTACCAGTTCCATTACCAGAATGGAACCGGACGGTCGCTACATGAAAACCCTGGCCACCCACTATGATGGAAAGCAGTTAAACAGCCCCAACGATGTGATTGTGGATTCCAAGGGAAGAATCTGGTTTACAGATCCTACTTTCGGACGCACCAGCAAGGTGGCAGGACTTCTGAGAGAGCCGGAGATGGGCTTCCAGGGCGTTTACTGCATCAACGAGCAGGGAGAGCTGATACTGTCCCGCAAGGATTTTGAGCAGCCGAACGGCTTGTGCATGGAAATCGGCGAGAAGACCATGCTGGTAAATGATACTCCCAGACAGGAAATCCGCAGATTTAAGGTGGAGGATGACGGAACCTTAACCGGCGGCGAGCAGGTGTGCAAGGTGGATGGACGTCCCGATGGAACCAAGATTGACAAGGACGGCAATATCTTCACCACCGCCTCCGGCAACATGCAGGTATTTGATAAGAACGGCGTTCTGTTAGGAAATATCAACGTTCCCGGACAGTGCCGCAACTTCTGCTTCGGCGGAGAGGACCGTTCCTACCTGTACTTTGCCTGCGAGACTATTTACCGCGTTAAGACCAAGACTCAGGGGGCGGAGTTCTTTAAATAGAACAGCTTATTATCTACATATTGCAGCTTAACATAGTTGAATACCAGGCGGAACGCTTCCTTTTTTCAGCACGGAACGCTGAGAGGGGAAGCGTTTCGCTGTCTTTTTTACTGTAATCGTGTATACTATGAGCACTGGGCGAGGTCTCTCACGAGCCTAGTGCGAGTTATACCTGTCCACTTAACGAGGTATTTCACGAGTTTAGTGGACATGGTATAATGAAAGGGTCAAGATGCTGCAAAAGATACGGAGGAAAGACAGATGGAATTTGATTTGAAACTATCTCATATTGGAATGAATGCTTCGGACGACCAGGAAGCCATGGAGTGGGCGAAGGCCTTTTCCGAGCTTTTAGGTCTGGAAGTGAAGGACGGTCCGACGGCGGTTTACAGCGGGGATGTGATTGAGATTAAGAAGAATGGCGGCAGAGGCGCCAAGGGTCACATCGGATTTTCTGTCAATGACTGCGAGGCAGCCCTAAAATATTTTGAGGAAAAGGGCGTTGGTGCGGTGGAGAGCACAAAGAAGTTCGACTCCCAGGGGAAATGTAATTTTGCCTATCTGGACCGTGAAATCGGAGGATTTGCCATTCATCTGATGCAGGAGTAGATCTGCTGCAGGGGATAGGTTAGTTTGACGCAGAGACAGGTCTGCGGCTGTAAGAGAAAAGCTGAATTGCTAGGATTTTTTTCCGGGCAGTTTGGCTTTTTTCTTTTTGGTAGTTGAAGGTTTTTTTGGGGGTTCTTCAACCAAAATGCGATTCAAGCGGACGTCCTCCAGATAAGCCATCAGCGCCGGGTCCACATTGTCAAAGAGACGGTTTTTCTGGCTGGGAATCCGCTCCAAGTGCTGGGTATGTATCTCCTGGTTGGTCTCGGAAATCTCCTTAAACAGGTCCCTGGCGGACAAGCGCATGGCTCCTTTTCCCAGGATGATGACCTGCTCCAAGCGGTCCGAAGTGGCTACCGCCAACTGATAACGGCGGCCAATCTGCTGGGTGACCTTCTCAATGTACTGGTCGGCGGTTTCCGCTTCCTTGGTGAAGATAACGTGGATATTGTGATACTGAAGGACCTCACCGGGATTTCCTTTGACCTTGTAGCCGTCGAACACCAGGATGACCTGGCATTTTTTATATCCCTGATAATTGCAGAGAATGTCCTGAAGCTTCGTCCGGGCGCTGTCCAGATTGACATCCGCCAGCTCCTTTAACTCCGGCCAGGCAAAGATAATGTTGTATCCGTCTACCAGAAGGTATTCACAGGTCATGTTGGGTCAAATCCTTTCTGGCGGCAGGCAAAAGCAGCCTGCCGCTTGTAATTAAAGTGATGGGAAGTGTTCCCCCTATACTATACCACAGGTTGGGGGGAGGTGTCACGGGGGTGGAGGAGAAGAAA
>DWYS01000091.1 GCA_019118585.1 Candidatus Enterocloster faecavium
GCCGTAGGCTCGTTGATAATACGCTTTACATCCAGGCCTGCGATCTTGCCTGCATCCTTGGTTGCCTGACGCTGTGCATCGTTGAAGTATGCGGGAACAGTGATCACGGCTTCCTTTACCGGCTCGCCCAGATAGCTCTCCGCATCCGCTTTCAGCTTCTGAAGGATCATAGCGGAAATTTCCTGAGGCGTATACTTCTTGCCGTCAATGTCAACCTTGTAGTCGGTTCCCATATGACGCTTAATGGAAGAAATGGTTCTGTCAGCGTTGGTTACGGCCTGACGCTTTGCAGGCTCGCCCACCAGTCTCTCGCCATTCTTTGTGAATGCCACGATGGACGGCGTTGTGCGCACGCCCTCAGCGTTTGCGATTACGGTCGGTTTTCCGCCTTCCATAACGGCTACGCAGCTATTTGTTGTACCTAAGTCAATACCAATAATCTTGCTCATAGTTTTTCCCTCCTGTTATTCTGGAATCTATCTGTGAAATGTAAAATGTCATTTATAGCGCAGGTCCGCTAATTTGCTACCTTCACCATGCTGTGCCTTACCACGCTGTCCCGGTAGGTATAGCCTTTCAAAAGCTCCTCCGCCACAACGTTCTCACCAAGGCTTTCATCCTCCACATGCATCACTGCATTGTGCAGGTTGGGGTCAAATTCCTTTCCCACCGCCTCGATCACCTTGACTCCGGCGTCCTCCATGGTTTTCTGCAGCTGTTTATAAATTTTCTCCATTCCTTCGGCAAAGGGCGTTCCCTTGGCATCATCTGGTATGGTAGCCAGGCCCCGCTCAAAGTTGTCGATAATGGGGAGAATTTTCTCAATCATATCCCGGGCGCCCATCTCATACATGGTGGACTTTTCTTTCTCCGTCCGTTTGCGGAAGTTTTCAAACTCCGCCATCTGACGCTTCACCCGGTCTGTCAGTTCCTCGATTTTTTCATCCCTGGGGTCTTTTTTCTTTTTGAAAAATCCCTTCTTTTCCTGGGAATCATTCTCTTCTTCCTTTTCATCGGATCCCTGTCCGGCACTCTCTTCGGGCTGAGCCGAATCCTTCGGATCCTTTTCCTCCGCCTGTGTTTCCGGGCCCTTAGCTTCCGATTTCTCCTCTTTCACTTCTCCGGCAGCATCCTGCTGAACATCCTTCTGCTCTGCGGTCTGCTGCTCCTCTTTCTTCTGATCTTCGCTGTTCACTGTTTATCACCTTTCATCCTTTTTAAACGCGCCGTCCAGCTGTTTCATCAGGTTCTGAAGAATGCTCAGCACCTTTTCATAATCCATCCGTTTCGGTCCGATGATCCCCACCGTTCCCCGCAGGCCGCCTCCCAAATCGTAATTGGCGGTTACCACGCTGCAGTCCTTCATGGCCTGCACCGGTGTCTCGTCACCGATATATACCTGGATACCGGACTCGCCGTCCGCGTTCTCATTGGCCTCTGTCACAAATTCTTTTAAAACTTCCTTGTGTTCCAGTGTTCCGATCAGCTGGCTGGCCTTCTCGCCTTCCGTCAGCTCCGGATACTTGAAAATGTTGGTAGCCCCGCTGGTGTAAATCTGAAGATCCTCACTTCCGGCCCGAATGGCCTCCGCCACCTCGTTTAACACCAGATCTACCACCCGGCTGTGAATCCCTGCATCCACTTTCAGTTTGCTGATTACATCCAGGTTGATTTCCTCGATGGTCAATCCATTGAGACTGCTGTTCAGCAGGATATTCAGATTCAGAAGCTGTTCATTGGTCAGGTTCTCGCTGACATCGATCACGGCGTTTTTAATAATGTTGCCTTCCACCACAATGACCGCCAGGAGCTTTCCCTCTTCCATCTTCGAGAGCTGGATAAATTTCAGCTTCGTCTTATGGTAGCTGGGTCCGCTAATCATGGCCGCATAGTTGGTATTCGCCGCCAGCATCTGAGCCATCCGCTTTAATACCAGCTCCAGCTTATCTACCTTCTGAACCATCATGTCCTTGAACTCGGTCACCTCCGTGTCCTTTTCCAGAACAATCTGATCCACATAGAACCGATAGCCTTTGTCGGACGGAATCCGTCCGGCGGATGTATGAGGCTGAATGATGTAGCCCATCTCCTCCAAATCCGACATCTCATTTCGGATGGTGGCGGAACTGAGCTTGATGTCCAGACTCTTGGATATGGTTCTGGAGCCCACAGGTTCACCTGTTTCCAGATAGGTCTTGATGATTGCTTTTAATATGGTAATTTTGCGTTCATCCAATTCCAATGCCATACCCGCTCGCCTTTCTTTCATATTATTAGCACTCATTAAACTAGAGTGCTAACATCTACATTTCATAATATATTCCTTTTTGCTGTATTTGTCAATATCAATTTTAAAAATTTTTCTTCCTATAATCATTCCATCGTCCCGCCGTATATGGCCGTTCTTGAACCGTTACATTTTTTTGACAAATTTTACTTGACTTTTAACATTTTTGTAATATAATTTAACTGTCACATTCATCTGTCATGATTGGATTATGAGGTATTCACATGCGAAAATATCCGAAGATGATGCTTGCAGGCCTGGTTTTTATGTCCAGTCTGCTGTTTTCCCTTCCGGTTTACGCTACGGAACCGGACCTGACAGACAGCGGGTATGTCGCTGCCGGTCCAGGAGCCGTTCAGGAAGATGAGGACACCACCAGCGGGATGTCTCTTGGCACCTTTACCATCACAGGCTACTGCAGCTGTGATTTCTGCTCCGGAGGTCATAAGCTCACCTACTCAGGAACCGTTCCCAAGGCAGACCACACCATTTCCGCCGATTTGAATCTGTTCCCGATCGGCACGAAGCTTCTGATCAACGGCACGGTCTACACGGTGGAAGATATGGGTTCCTCCGTAAATGGCAAAAAGATTGATATTTATTACGATTCCCACGAAGAGGCCCTGGCTGCCGGAATGTACACGGCAGAAGTTTTCCGGTGGGACTAAAATTGAATAGGAAGATGTTTTAAACGGCGGCTGTCTTTTCAAAGGCAGCCGCCCAATTTATTGTCCCAAAGATCTGTCCCGGTGGGCCTGAGCATTTTTGTATTTTATTTCCATTTTTTCCCGTCAATTTTACCAAATCTTCTATTTTGTCCCTGAAAATTCCCATAATTTTCCTATTCGTTTATGATTTCCCATTTTTTTCCTTGACACCTGAGAGAAATTATGATAAAACCTGTGTTATTGCTCATATATTACAAAAGTGTTACATATTATGTATTATCTATTAATTTTTCATTTTATTTGTTACATGGGCAATCAGGAGGTAACTCAATTATGAAAATCAGACATTTAACTACATGTTTATTTTTGAGTGCTGTGATGGCTGCCGCGTTCGCCTTCACTGCGCTGGCCGCTGTTCCTGCCGGCCGCATGGAAAAGGTTACGGATACGCAGATCACCGGCTGGGCTTATCAGAAGGACATGCCCAACTCCCCCATCAATGTTCGGGTGGCTGTCAAAGATGCCGATGGACATGAGGTATTCAGCCAGAAGGTAACCGCCGATGAATACCGGGAGGACCTGGCCCGTGAGGGAAAAGGCAACGGCTGCCATGGATTTACCGTGTCCATCGACTGGTCCTCTCTGGAGGACGGGGTTTACACCATTGAGGGGTATGCCGATGACCGGACTCTGACCCGCACGTTGACCTATACCAACGGCAATCCTCAGGAGGAGGCCTCCGCAAAGGAAGAAACTGCTCCCACTCCCCAACTGGTTTCACTGGGTACCTTCAAAACCACCGGCTACTGTCCCTGCAGCCGCTGCTCTGAGGGCTGGGGACGTCATACCTGCACCGGGGCTCTGGCTACCGCGCGCCACACCATCGCCGTTGACCCCAAGGTTATTCCGTACGGGACCCAGGTAATGATCAACGGCGTAGTCTACACCGCCGAAGACAAAGGCGGCGGAGTCCGCGGAAATCATATCGACATCTTCTTTGACAATCATGCGGAAACGCTTCAGCACGGAACTCAGAACGTGGAAGTATTTCTGATCGCAGCATAAAAACAGGAGCAGGTTCACCGCCTGCTCCCTTTTTTGTCTTCTGATCCTTCTGTATTACGAATCCGCCTCTGACAGACGGTCCATCAGATCTGCTCCCCGATAGAAGAAGTCCAGGATCTCCTGATAGTCCTTTCCCTCTTTTGCCATTCCCTGGGCCCCATTCTGGCTCATGCCGGCTCCATGGCCGAAGCCGCCGCCATAAATCTGAAACACGATGGAGCCATCTTCCGCTTTCTGGGTATGAATGGAGATGAAGGCGCTGGGCAAGGTCGCACTGCCTTCCAGATCCGTTCCGTCGCCTCGGTGAATCACCAGGCTGGCATCCCCCAGGACCGAGCGGATCTGGCTCTGGGTGCGAATCTGGGAGGTACCCTGGCTGCCCTGGATCTGAATCTCCTGAGCAATGCCTCCCGGCCCTCTCTGAGTCACCGTCATATTCTGCACCTGACCCACTCCTTCAACCTTGCTGCTCAGCAGGTCTGCGCTGATCTGAGTGGTCCACCGGTACATGGGAAAGCTGCTGTCATAGGAAGGGATGTTCTTATTCCGGATGTATTCATCAAAGACTTCGTTATCCGTCAGATCCAGCGTTCCCCTTCTCTCCCGCAGCTCCACTGCCTGAAGATAAGGAAGAGCCGCTCCTGCCGAGCCCCAGACGCTTCCGTCTGTGGTATGGCCGCAGGAGGTGGAAAAGTAAAATGCTTCGATCGCATTTCCCTCCCAGAACAGCATCTGGCCGTAGGTCTCCGCCACCGCCTCGTCTGTCCTGGAATTGGTGTCCGTATTGTTGTAAACCTGGTAGTTGGTGCTGTCATCTACATGGGCTCCGTACTGGCTGTAGGCATTTCCCTGAATCTGCCGGTAGGCATAGGTTCTGGCGCATACTGCCTGGGCCTTCAAGGCCTCCATCTCGTAGGAGGGCGGCATCTCGCTGGGGACCACCTTAGTCAGATAATCCTCCAGATACAGGTCATTGACCAGCACCAGTCCCTCCTCTTCCCTTCTGATCTCCAGGCTTCCGTCATAAACCGGCGTTCCCTGCGCACGTTCTATCGAGAGAATGGAAATCGCTTCCTTTTCTGCAGGCCGTATCATCAGTCCGCTGTATGTCAGGCGTTCATCCTCCGGTGTGATGGTGAGACTGGAATCTGCTCCAAGTTCTTCCTGCTTCAGGTTTCCGTCTGCATCCTCATACTCCAGGACAGCTCCTCCTCGTATCTTTAAGTCCGCCTGGGGATGAAAACAGCTCTTGAATCCCGTATCCATCAGAAGCACCCGGATGGTGCTGGCATCAAACTCACGCTCCACCAGGGCTGCACAGAGCTTTCCATCGGCAGCAGCAAATTCCTGCAGGTCATAGCCTACCAGAATATCAGAGGGCTCCAGCAGGGCAAATCCTCCATAGAGCCGGTAAACCTGGAAATTCGGCGCCAGCTCCAGCCGTCCGTAGCCCTCCAGCTCGATATATGTATCCGTAACAGCCAGCACCTTGCCGTGGATCCGCTCCTTCTTCAGGGTGATCTTAGAGAGCTTTCCGTCCTCCAATCTCAAATCTGCCAGGTTATTTTTCAGTTCCTCCCCGGTTCCCTGTCCATCATCCAGGACAAATTCCCTGCTTCTGCTGCCCAGATAAGCCTGAAAGCGGTTTCCTTCTCCCTGTGCGATCCACACATTCTCATAAACCACATTCCGGCTCACCAGCTCCAGCATGGCGATCATCTCTCCGTCCCTGGCCAGGAAACGGATCTGACAGTCCAGGCAGGCGTCCAGGGCCAGCCCTTCAAATCCGAAATCTCCCTGTGTGGTATAAGCTGTCCAGCTGGCAGCGCCTTCCAGGTTTGACGGAGTGCCGTAAAGGACCGCCGTTATATCCTGAATCTGACCATCCGGGTCCAGGATCTTCGCCATCTCCATGTACAGCTGCCACCACTGTTCCTGCGGATATGGTTTGTCCTGGTTGTTTCTGGTGGCCCCAACCCTGGAGCGCAGCTTTCGGTCTGCCTTTCCCGCAATCTGAGCCGCTTCCCCGTAAGTCAGCTGTCCCTGAGCAGCCGCCAGTGTGGGGGGCGTCTGCTCCTCCGTCAGATATCCTTCATCGTAGAGGTAATCCATGTACTTCACGAACCAGTTTCCCTGTTCCTTCAGGGAAAAATGAGAGCCCTCCGACTCCTCCTCGCGGGACTGGCACTGCTCCTTTGAGGCTGTCAGAAGGGCTGCAGCCTTAAATGCCTGGGCTCTGGTGATTCCCTCCCCCTCCGGCTCCAAAACCACGATCACCACCATCAGGGAGACCACCACCGCTATGACCCCGGCCATCCATACAATCATTCTATTCTTCATTTATTCCCTCTGCTTAAAGAAAAGCAGCGATTTCTCGCTGCTTTTTATCTTCTGTAACCCCAAAATGCCGTCTCTTACTTATTGACGCCTAGCAGTGCTAGGTGGGTTACCTCACTTAGACTTCTGCCTTCCACTCAAAGGAGGCCTGACATCCGCCTAAAAATATTGGAATCCCGTATGTCATAATGTAGGTTCAAAATTGGTAAGAATATCGAACATTCCAGGACACTACAGACTTACTTTTTGGTATGAACCTATTATAGCGCAATCATTCTG
>DWYS01000092.1 GCA_019118585.1 Candidatus Enterocloster faecavium
GCTTTCCACGAAGAAGGTGGAACCGGAGAAACTTTCTACGAAAAAAGTAGAGGCAGAGAAACTGTCCACGAAGAAGGTGGAACCGGAGAAGCTTTCCACGAAAAAAGTAGAGGCGGAGAAACTTTCCACGAAAAAGGTGGAGCCGGAGAAGCTTTCCACGAAAAAAGTAGAGGCGGAGAAACTTTCCACGAAGAAGGTGGAACCGGAGAAGCTTTCCACGAAAAAAGTAGAGGCGGAGAAGCTTTCCACGAAGAAGGTGGAGCCGGAGAAGCTTTCCACGAAAAAAGTAGAGGCAGAGAAACTTTCCACGAAGAAGGTGGAACCGGAGAAGCTTTCCACGAAAAAAGTAGAGGCGGAGAAACTTTCCACGAAAAAGGTGGAGCCGGAGAAGATTTCTACGAAGAAGGTAGAGGAGGAAGAAGAAAAGCCCTCCGTGAAGAAAGACCGTAAGGAGAAATGATAGAGAGGGAGCGCTGCCTGCCAGGAGGAAGTCGTGAGATTTCTGCCCGGGGGCGGCGCTCTTTTTGCAAAGTCATAAGTATTTGTCAAAATTTTTTCGGTTATCGATCTACGATGGAGCCATCTTCGTGAAGGTGGAAGGGGTCGTAACGCCCGGTGAAGGGAAAAACCTTTTCGATATCATCAATTAATTCAATGCCCAATCCGGGACCATCAGGTATTTTTATATAACCATTTTCGATGACAAAAGGTTTTTTCATTTCTTTGTCCAGACGGCATACGCCATTTGCCATAGGATATTCCTGAATTTCAAAATTAGGAATGCAGGCGTTTAACTGGAGACATGCAGCAGTGGATACGGGGCCCAGAGGGTTATGTGGAATCAAATATACCTGCTTGGCTTCGGCCTGGGCGGCGATTTTTTTCCCGGCAGTCAGGCCGCCTGCAACGCACATATCCGGGCGGATGTATCGGACTTTTGTGTGTTCCAGCAAATCATCAAATTCCATGGGATTGATAAAACGCTCTCCGGTGGCGACCGGAACCCGGCACTGTTCAATGAGATTTTTCATAGCGGAAGGGTTATCCGGTATTGGATCTTCATAGAAATAAGGACGATATTGTTCCAGGGCTCGTCCGGCTTCAATGGCTTCCGCTGGTCTCAGTCCCCGATGGCATTCTACGGCTACATCCATATCCCAGCCGACCTTCTGACGGATGGCGGCAAAGGTCTGTTCCAGACGGTTGACAACAGCAGAAAAGGTTTCCGGACAGCGACCTTGTTCGTTTTGGGGATGTCCGATGGAATAGCGGATGGCATTAAAACCTTGACTTTTCAGACTGTAAGCTGCCTGTACTAAATCTTCTGTGGTGTTACCTTTGGCATTCACATAGATACGTGCTTTATCCCGGACTTTTCCTCCCAGGAGCTCATAGCAAGGGACGCCCAACGCTTTCCCCTTCAAATCCCACAGGGCGATGTCAATACCAGAAATAGCAGACATAACAGCAGAACCTCGAAAATGTAGTCCTCTTGTTAAACCATTCCAGATGAATTCGATACGACTTGGGTCTTCGCCGATTAGATTATGTTCCATTTTATGAATGACTAAGGCAGCTGCTTCTTGAAAGTACCAGGCTCCACATTCACCTATTCCTACTAAGCCGGTGTCCGTATAAATTTTTACAAAGAGATAGCGTTGACCGGTTAGTATAGTTTCGATTTTCGTGATTTTCATATAGATCTCCTTTCAATGCGTTAAATACTGTTAAAAAGCGGGATATATGGTCATGACCCAGGCGATATATCCAATATTTAAAATAATGGAAAGTAGCCATCCCTGTTTCAACAGAGATTTCTGATCATATCCTCCGGCACCCATGGCCATGGGAATTGCTGGAGTTGCCATGGGCGTCATAATCGCAGACATAGAGCCTGAAAAGGCTAAAAGAACAGGACCTAGTGGATTTGCCCCAAGTGCCTGACATGTCAGAATTGCAATAGGGATAAAAATGGCATAAACAGCCTTATTAAGCATAAATTGAGTTATGATAAATGTTACAATGAAAAATGCACCTCCGATTAGATAACCATTTTGAGTTCCCATTAAAACATTAGATAGCCAACTGCCGATGATATCACCAGCACCTGTATTGGTCAGGGCAGTAGCCATGGCAAGAGAACCGACATAGATAAAAGACATGGATAGCGGCAAGGCTTTGATGGCTTCTTTTTCTGTGAGAACGCCGCAGAGTACTGTCAGGATAGCACCGGCAGTGGAAATCTGCCAAGTAGGAATGCCATGAAAATTGCTAGTGATCATTAAAATAATGGTACCAAAGAAAATAACAACTCCCATAGTTTCGGAAAATGGATTTAACGGTTTCTTTTCTTCTTTCTTTTTGCTGACAACTTCAATTGGAATTACAGGTTTCTCGGGCGCAATTTTTAAACCATAAGTAAAGGCCCAAATCAGTGTAAAAATAGCGAGAGGAAGACGAGCGTATGTGAAATCCATAGGTGTTAAAGTGTAATCTTTTACGCCATAGGCTTCCAGATATCCGTTAAACATGTCACACTGTGTGATGACGGAGCTTAGAGGCAAGACAGTATAACATACGATGCATACTAAAACGAGAGGATACATTGTTTTGGAAGGACTTATGCCGAAAGCTTCACTCATGGCAAAGCACATTGGAAATACAATGGCAAATACGGTTAGCGGGCTATTCAAGAAGTTCGTTAGAATAAATGCTAAGATTAAATAGCCCATAAAAGATTTTTTAAAAGAGCCACCAGAAATCTGAATAATTTTTTCGGACATTTTATCGATAAAGCGGGTTCGATTTAAGCCGGCAGCAACAACAAACATGGAAACAATTACAATATTATTGGTATTTGCAAAACCGGATAAGGCCTCTCCGCCTTCGATGCAGCCTGTAAATACCAAGAGCATCATAGTGGTAAGAGCGGTTACGGACATAGGAAGTTTATTTACGACATAGCTGCCCATAGATAGTATGAAAATTGTAATGCAGATAATAATTTGATATGACATTTTTCTTCCCCCTTAATAGTTGGATATTATATTCTCTTACTCTTTTATTTGATAATAACTTCTACAAGAGATAAAGAATAAAAGGTATGGTGATTATAGATAATATCGTGCTCAGGCAGATCAAACGAACAGCATATACATAATCTAAATCCAGTTTCTGTGCATAGACTGCCACATTGCCGCCGACCGGTGTGCAACAAGCGATAGCCAGGGCAATGACAATTTCCTGTCTGTTCCCGGCAATAACCCTCAATAGTGGGATGGTTAAAAGCGAAATGATCACGAGTCGGACGCAGGAAACCCAATAAAGCCGTTTGCTGGTAAATACTGACTTTAAATCGGATTGAGCGAGATAAACTCCCAGAACCATCATTGCTAAGGGTGCATTCATGTTGGCAAGAGATGATATGCAGGACATGCCAATATTGGGGATGTTCAATCCGGTAAAGAACAAAAGTAGTCCGACTGCCATGGACAGCACAAGCGGATTGGTAAAAATTGTTTTTAACGAACACAATTTACGATTACCTGAAAGTATGTATTGTCCGATAGTTGCTTGAAGAACGTTTAAGAATGCGACAAAACCTGCCGCATAAAAAATTGTTTCATTGCCGAGAACCGCTGTAATTAGAGGAAATCCCATAAACCCGGCATTTGAAAAAGAAGAACCAAAACAGTCTATGGAGCACTTACGAAATACAAAAATAGAAACTACAATAGATAAAGTAAGGGCTGCTATGGCCGCTGCCAGACTAATGAGCAATGCTTGTATTTTTTCAGGTGTACGTTCTATATGGAATGATTGTAGAACGACGCAGGGAAGGATAAGATATAATAGCAGATGGGCAAAAGACCGGCTTCCATCTTGGGTAATTAATTTTTTGCGATATAAAAAGAAACCGGCTGCCATATATAACCCCATAATACAGATCTGTTTTAATATGATTTCAGCGTGCTCCATATTCAGCTCCCTCCTTGCTGTGGGTTATGAGATAGTTGTAAGTACTTGCAATATCTCTGTGGGATCCCTGAGATGTATATAATGTATCAGAAAAAATTACGTTATGTCGTTGAAAATATTTGGCTAAAAGGAAGCTGGATCAAAGGAAAGGGGAGAATAACGAGATGAATTGTACATTAGAGACAGATAGAAAATCCAAATATTTTCCATGTCAAAAAGGTTGAATTTGTAGGGGGTATAGTAAAAAAATGAGGTTTTGAAGGGAAATTATCTAATAGAAATCTAGTTGACGTAAAATAGGTGGAATGCTATGTTAGATGAAGAAGAAATATATAATGTTAAATATTTTCTATATGGAAAATATTTGGATTTTTAGTAGTTCAGAGGGAGAAGAAAAGTGGAGAAAGCTTATTTTGAGATACAGTGGCCTAGAGAAAAATTGGTTTTGGCCTGTTATACGCATGACATATTAAATTACCGATATAATTGGCATCAATCTCAATATGAAATCACCTTGCTTTTGCATGGAAAGGCAGAATTTTGTAAAGAAACGTGTACCAGAATAATGGAAGAAGACGATCTCATTTTGGTTGAGCCAGGAATTGGACATGCTTCATTTGCTCTTTGTGAGGATACGTATTCTCTTGTGATTCGATTTTCAGATGCTATTTTTTCGCCTTTACTGAGAGCAGGAACTTCGTTTTTATTTCCGTCATGCTGTACCGCTCAAGAAAGCCGTGACTCAGAAAGATTCAGGCAATTACGATTTTATTGTGCGCAGACATTAATGGCAGCTTCAGAAGGTGGGCCATTTGCATCTATAATGATTCGGAGCTGTCTGGGAATGATAGCATCTACATTATGTCGTTCGTTCGATCCGCAAGTCCAGGAGAGGCCAAAAGAGAATGAGTGGCATGCAGAAACAGTGAAACGATTTATTAGTTATTTGGAAAATAACTATGCGTCGAAGCTGACATTAGAAGATTTAGCTCGATTTTCTCAATATAATCGGACATATGTTTCTACAATTTTTAAAAACACTGTAGGTCTTAATTTCCATGAGTATTTGACTAGATTAAGAATGCGTCGGGCTCTTTTTGAACTATCTACTACATCAAAAAATTTGACAGAAGTGGCTATTGACAATGGTTTTTCGGATTTAAAGACATTCAATACACGGTTTAAGGAAATTTTTAAGTGTACACCTTCAGAATATAGAAAAAGACTCGTTCCGGGACGTGTAGTGCCGGTATTTGGACAGAAAAATTTTATACCGGTTCAGGATGCCAGAATTCAGAGAAAGTTGAATGAATACCTTCATCAGACATTGCTATAAGTTTTGGAAAGAAAAAGCTGATTTCCGTTCAGGACCCCAGAGTGAAAGCAAAACTGAAGGAGTATGGGTTGGGGATGATAGAATAACAGTTCTCGGTCAAAATTCCCTTGACAATCAGAAAATAGATGTCTTATTCTTGAGGAAAGCACTTTCATATATTTGACGCAGCAGTTCAGGACGAGCAAGGAGATTGCCGTCCGGAACTGCTGCGCCTGACATGAAAAGAGGACAAGAATGAATATCTATGATATTGCCAAAGAAGCGGGAGTCTCCATTTCTACAGTATCCCGCGTTCTGAACAACAAGGGAAATGTGAATGAAAATACGAGAAAGAACGTAATGGAAATCCTGCAGAAGCACAACTATACTCCCAGCGCCATCGCTCGGGGGCTGGTAAACAAATCCATGCGGACGGTTGCGGTGCTGACTGTGGATATCCGGGTCCCCCATTACGCCAGAACGGCTTACACCATTGAGCGGGAGTTCAGCCGCCGGGGCTATGAGGTGACACTGTGCAATACAGGAGGAGAGCTGGCGGAAACGGAGAAGTATCTTCGGACGGTGGTGGAAAAGAAGGCGGACGGACTGGTCCTGGTGGGTTCAGTGTTTAATACGCTTTGTAAAACGCCGGAGATTGAGGGGATTTTGAGAACTACGCCCGTGGTACTGGCAAATGGGAAGCTGGATCTGCCCAACTCCTACTCCGTGCTGGTGGATGATGAGTACGGGGTATCTCTTGCGGTCAGGCACCTTGCGGAGAAAGGACACAGGGAAATCTACTATTTGAAAGATTTGGATACGGTCAGCGCGAACCGGAAATGCCAGGGGTTTTTAAACGGCATGCGCCATGAAGGGCTGGAAGCTGCAAAGCGTCATGTGCTGGAAACGGAGATGAGTCTTGAGGGAGGGATGCGGGCGGTTGAGAAACTGATTCGAAATAAAAAGACGTTCACCGCCCTGGTCTGCGGTGAAGATATCACGGCCGTGGGGGCGGTGAAGGCTCTTTTACGAGCCGGAATCCGGGTCCCGGAGGATGTTGCGGTAACCGGGTACAACAATTCGGAATACGCCAGAATCTGCGAACCGCAGCTGACTACAATTGATAATAAGCCGGAGCTGGTGGCTATGCTGAGCGTTCAGCTTTTAACCAGCCTGATTGAGAAGACGGACGTCTACTCTTCTTGCACCATCCAGCCGGAGCTGGTACAGGGGCAGACAACATAAAGGACCTGAAAGGGCCGCTGCAAAACAGATGAATGACCATCTGCGAGGCAGCGGCTTATTTTTGGGAGTGGGCTTAAAACAGAAAGCCGGTTATTCGATGCCCGGGAGCTTTGCTGAAAGAATGTAAAAGCGCTTTCATTATAATTGAAAAATAATATGTTAAAAACCACAAAAATCAGAGAGAAGATTTTTACAAAACGACAAAGTTAAATTCGAATATACAAGTAAATATTGACTTTTGTAGACGAGACACTATAATGAGAATAAAAGAAAGCGCTTTTATAAAAGTGCAAATTACTTTCACGGCAAGAAAGGGAGAAGCAAAATGAGAGTTCCGTACGATGTGATGGCAAGGGAATTTGAGAGAGTTCTGAAAAAGAAGGGATTTGGCCCGGAAGATGCGAAAAACGCGGCGATTATCTTTGCCCAGAACAGTCTGGCCGGCGTATATTCCCATGGTCTGAACCGTTTCCCAAGGGTGGTAAGCTACCTGGAGAAGGGTGAGATTGACCCCAATGCCCGTGCCACTTGTGAGATGAAGATGGGAGCCATTGAGCGCTGGGACGGCCACAGGGGATTTGGCCCATTAAACGCCAAAAGAGCCATGGACCGGGCCTGTGAGTTGGCAAAAGAGTACGGCATCGGCTGTGTGGCTCTCGGAAACAACAACCACTGGATGCGGGGCGGTACCTACGGGTGGCTGGCGGCGGATCAGGGCTGCATCGGAATCTGCTGGTCCAATACCATGCCCAATATGCCTGCCTGGGGAGGCTTAAACCGCAAGATTGGAAACAACCCCTTGATCATGGCAGTTCCAAGGTCCAATGGGGAGCACGCCATGATTGACTGCGCGGTTTCCCAGTTCTCCTACGGAAAGATTGAGGACTGCCGCTTAAACGGAAGGCAGCTTCCCGTACCGGGAGGATATGATACCAAGGGCAACCTGACCACGGATCCGGCGGAGATTGAAAAGACCTGGCGGGTGCTGCCCATGGGATACTGGAAAGGGAGCGGCCTCTCCATCGTTCTGGATTTGATTGCTACTGTGCTGACCAATGGAAATTCCGTCAGCAAAATCGGAACTTTCGGCGATGAGGTGGGACTGACTCAGATTATGATTGCCATTGACCCGTCCAAGTTCAACACTGTGGAGGAGACGGACGCGATTGTAGATGATATTCTCGCGGATGTGAAGTCCTCCCAGCCGGTGGAGGAGAACGGAGAGGTCTGTTATCCGGGTGAGCTGGAGCTAAAAAACATCCGTGAAAATAAGGAAAAGGGCATTCCTGTAGTAGAAGAGGTATGGGAATCTGTTTTAAAGATGTAAATGAAAAAGACCGTTTCCACGATTCGGCAGTCCGGCCAAAAATGGAAACGGTCTTTTATTAATTCAGCGGAATAATCGTGTCTGCCTGTCCGCTGTTATCCGGGGAAACGGGTTCTGCCGGCTGGGCGGCAGTGGTAGAAGAAACGCCGGGACCCTGGGCCGCCGTAGTGGGCGCGGCGGTGGTGGGAGCAGCAGTGGAAGGAGCGGTAGTGGGCGCGGCGGTAGAAGAAGCCGCAGTAGTAGCCCTGGTGGTTTCCTTCGCTGCCGTTGTGGATTTGGCAGTCTCCTTTGCGGCGGTAGTGGATTTGGTGGTTTCCTTAGTTGTTGTGGCAGCTTTGGTCGTTGTTTTTGCAGCCGTGGCAGCCTTAGTGGTTGTCTTGGCGGCTGTACTGGCTTTGGAAGTTTCTTTTGCCGCCGTTGTAGAGCGGGTGGTTTCACGGCTGGAGCCGGAAGATTTAGTATCCTCATCTTCTTCTGGATCTTTGGAAGAAGTCTCCTTGTCATCTTCTTCCTCATCCAAGCCTTCAATCCGGATAGAATAGGATGGTTCCGCTGCATTTCCTACAAAGTCTTCGATATGTACCACAATGGTATTACCGCTCATGGGGAATACCACGGTGCCCGTTTCACGGTCAATGGAGGTGGGCTCTATCCGCTCTCCGTCTTCATTGCGTCCGTAGAGTTTATCATAATTTACGCCGGAGAGAGAGTCGCTGACTGTAATGGTAAGAAAGTTGGAGTTTAAGGTATAATCCTCATCTACAGAGGGCGCCGTGTCATCCAGCGTTGCTACCTGTTCGTATACAGTCCGGGACATGCCGTTGATGCTTTCGGCAGTAACCTCCACAACACCGTTGGAAGTTAAAGTGGCCGT
Organism: Candidatus Enterocloster faecavium; assembly: GCA_019118585.1. Taxonomy (GTDB): domain Bacteria; phylum Bacillota; class Clostridia; order Lachnospirales; family Lachnospiraceae; genus Enterocloster; species Enterocloster faecavium. The sequence goes on from DWYS01000092.1 coordinate 8,740, forward strand.
ATAGGTGTGTCCGCTCCGCTCTGTTTCCAGAGGCGCTGAGTCCACTGTGATGGAGGAGCTTTTTAAAGGCAGGAGCGAGCGGATCCGGACGGTCACATCAACGGATTTATAGTCGGTAGTGTCACTGATATCCAGTTCCACCTTCGGCGTATAGACGGCAAAGAAAAAAATCAGCCCGTTGATAAGGAAAAAGGGCAAAACAAAGAAAACCAGATTCCGCAGAATCGGATTGTCCTTCCAGCTGGTCCGGCTGTAGGGATTTTTCTTTTTATTTCGATGGCTCCGGGTGGTATAGGAGCTTCCGCTGGAAGAGGTCCGTTCACTGCGGGGTGCTTTATAGGATGACTGATGGTTCATATAATTCCTCCTGAGTATTTCATAAGGGCAGTCCCAAAAAAGTCTTTTTATAGCATAGCAGAAAAAACGTCTTCTTACAAGTTGAAACTACCTTACAATTTACCTAAGATTTGCCATGGTACTTCAAATTGTAAGATCAATATGTTAAAATGAAAGCAGGTCCTGGGAATTGTGCCAAAGTAAAGGAGCAGAAAAATGATTGAAGAGGCGGCTGAATTTGCACGGGAGGCCCACCGGGGGATGTTCCGAAAAGGGACAAAGATACCTTATATTGTTCATCCCATTGAAACCGCGGTGATTGTAGCGTCCTTTACGGACGACGAGGAGATAATTGCGGCTGCGCTTCTCCACGATGTAGTGGAGGATACCAGTGTGACAGGAGAGGAGCTGGAGCAACGTTTCGGCCCAAGGGTGGCCGGCCTGGTGCTGGCGGAATCGGAGGATAAGAGCCGCTCCTGGCAGGAGCGAAAGGCCGCTACGCTGGAGCATTTGAAGACCGCCGGCAGAGAAATCAAAGTTCTGGCTCTGGGCGATAAACTCAGCAATATCCGCAGTACAGCCAGCGATTATCTGGTCCACGGAGACCGGGTATTTCTGCGTTTTAATGAGAAGAATAAGGCAAAGCATGCCTGGTATTACTGGGGAATTGCCATGGCACTGAAAGAATTAAAGGACAGCACCTATTACGCAGAGTACATACAGCTTTGCAGGCAGGTGTTTGGGGCGCCGGTTGAGTCCCCATAATATTTGTGTAAAGAGGAGCAGATGAGATGCGGTTAAAAGGAAAAGCTAGGAAGCTGGCGGCACTGCTGGCAGCTTTGGGAGTTTTATGCGCCGGTACGGGATTTACGTCTTATGGCGGAGCTACCGGGCTGGGAGCTGTCCGTTTTGAGGATAATGGTCCCGGCCCCGGCGTCGGTCAGACGGAGGCACAGTCCGGAACAGAGTCGGAGACAGCTGCTCAGCCGGAAGAGGCACAGCCCTCTCAGACAGAGGGGCAGGCTGCAGGAGGAGCAGTAGGAGGAGCAGTAGGAGGAGCATCTTCCACGGAAGAGAAGCCTCTCCAGATTAATTACTATGGATATTTTCATGGACAGGCCTGGTCGGAAGCTGCAGCGGACAATCATATTCTCCAGGCACCGGCTGGCAGCTGGCTTACGGCTGTCACCGCGAACCTGGTCAATATCCCTTCCGATGCGCAGATTGGAGTCCGCTATCAGGTCAATTTAAGCGGCTCCGGGTGGCTGGACTGGGCAGCTGACGGAGGCGAGGCAGGAGGAGCGGGCGGCGAGATGCCCCTGGAGGCAGTCCGGATGGAGCTGACGGGCTCTTCAGCGGAACACTATGACCTGTATTACCGTGTTTACCAGAATGGCTCATGGACGGATTGGAGCGCCAACGGGGCAGCGGCAGGGCAGGAGGGAGTGGGACTTCGCATCGATGGGATCCGTGCCGGAATTGTGGCGAAGGGAGCGAATCCGCCGGAAGAATTCCCAGGCTCCCGGATCGATCCGTCCCGTCCCATGATTGCCCTGACTTTTGACGATGGACCCAAGGCATCCGTGACAAACCGGATCTTGGACAGCCTTCAGGCTTACGGCGGCAGGGCAACCTTCTTTATGGTAGGCTCCAACGTCACCTCCAACGCTGCAGTTGTCCAGCGCATGGCGGCTCAGGGCTGTGAGGTGGCCAACCATACTCACGATCACCAGTATATCAGCAAAATCGGTGCCCAGGGCATTATCAGCCAGGTGACGGCTACCAACCAGAAGATCCAGGCAGCCTGTGGGGTTTCCCCCTCTCTTTTAAGGCCGCCGGGAGGATACTACGATTCCGCTTCTCTGGCAGTGCTGGGAAACCTGGGGATGCCCGCTGTGATGTGGTCCATTGATACCAGAGACTGGCAGCACAGGAATGCCCAGAGAACGATCGATACAGTGCTGAGCCAGGTGAAGGACGGGGACATTATTCTGATGCATGATATTTACAGCACATCTGCTGATGCTGCACAGGTCCTGATTCCAGAGCTGACGGCCAGAGGATTTCAGCTGGTAACGGTCAGTGAGCTGGCCGCTTTCCGGGGAGGAATGGTCCCCGGAAAGGTGTACAGCCAGTTTCGCCCATAATGACCATAAATTGGAAACCCGGAGTGAAGGCTCCGGGTATTTTTTTATAATTCTTTTGGCGGATGATCCAATTTTGTCCTTGATTCTTTTCCCCCTCCCTGCTACAATAGAACTACAAAACATTTCTTGTTTTGTCCTGTGCATCGGCACAGTTCCATGACACGGTTCTGGTTCATGGAGTTCCCTTGATTATTTGTAAAAAAAGATATCGGAATGAAGAGGTATTGTTTGTCTGCGCATCTGGACAAGTGGATCTGGGATCTGACTGCAGAGAGGAGGATGAGGATGAAAAGAAAACGGAAATCCTGCTTTTGGAACCTGGCGGGGAAGACAGGCGGAGGTGAGATGGAATGAGCGGATATGGACGGCTGCGGTATATATGGATTCTGCTGCTGGTGATGCTTTGGCTGTTTCCTGGAAGCGCACAGGCTGAAACGCTGCATCAGAGCCGGATCCTCACACAGGAGGAGAAGGAAAACTTTCATGGGCCGCCTGAGGAATACCAGGACGGGGAGGGCCATATTTATAATCTGAAGAACTGGCAGCTGGAGGAGGTGCCCGGGGAATCAGGATGGCGGGAGATCGAGCAGGAGGTGATATATCGTCAGGTAGAGGCGGCAGAACAGATTCCGCATACGATCCCTTATCATGAACAGGCAGAGGGGCAGGAGGTGAGAGGGGTCCTGACAGAGGCGGATCGGATGACCATTGGAGAACGGTGGAGCGGGGATTTTGAGATCCTGCTCATCTTTCATTCCTATGGGGCGGACGCATATACCCTGGGAGAACTTACCCTGACGGTTTCGGAAAACTTTCCTCCTGCCCAGGAGTATGAAGCGCAGCTTCTGGGAATACTTGGACTGCCCCTGACAGATTATGAAATTCTGCAAATGGAGTGGAGAGGAGAACCGTATGAAAATGAAGATGGAAGCCTGTGCCGCATGGCAGCTGCCCTGGGAAATAAGCGGCTGAGGGACTACCGCGTCATCTACCGGGGGGAGCTGGCCTGGCCTGCGCCGTCTTCCTACGAGCTGACAATGGTTTACCAGAAAAGGGAAGAACAGGAAGTGGTTCTGGCGGAAGAAAATGCGGTTCGAAGTCCGGCTCAGGAGGCGGAGAAGGGGGCAGGAGAAGGCAAGAAAAAATGGTCCTGGATCCAGGCCGGAGCGGCAGTTACCCTTGCTCTGGGACTTCTGGGCATGGCTCTGGGGCTTTTTCTTCTGGGGCTGTCAAGACGGAGAGAGTACAAAAAGAAACATGATCGTCCAGGACGATAAAGTCTTTGGTTCCGGTGCCCTGAGGTGTTACAAAATATTTAAAGAAAAATTCACGAAAATTTACTGGCAATTTATGATCGGGTGTAGTAAGATGAGTCGTGACAGCCCCGGGGGCTGTTTTTACGGAGGAGAAATGAGAGAGGACCGGCGGCCTGTCCCATGCCGCGGGTATGGACGGCCGCAAAAAATCGTGATAGAAGAGGAGATGTAAAATTATGAAAAAAATGGCAGTTACTGCAGCGTTTATGGCTTTGGCTCTGGGGATGACGGCATGCTCATCCAGTCCGTCCCAGACTGAAACGACTCCTGAGGCTACAGAGGCCGCTGTACAGGAAACCACTCAGGCGGAAACAGAGGAGACGGAAGAGGAAGAAGAGGACTATTTTTACGGATTCATTACCCAGGTGGCAGATGATCAGGTGACGGTTCAGGACGATGAGGGCCAGACGGCTGTCTTTGACTGCTCAGAGGCGGAATTTTCTGATGACTATCCGCTGTCGGAGGGGGATGAGGTGGAGATTACGTTCCTCGGGACCATGTCAGAAGATGTCACGAAGGCTGTTTATGTAGATATTATTACCTCCGCCGCTGAGGAGTCTGAGGAAGCTGCTTCTGAGGATGAGGACCCGGTGATGACCGGAATGATCGAGAAGGTGGAGGGAACCACCCTGAGCTTAAAGAGCGATGAGGATGACAATGTATACCGCTTTGACACCTCCATTGCCCAGCAGGTATCCCTGGGAGGCATCCAGGCCGGAGTAGAGGCGGAAATCACCTATTACGGAGATCTGGAGGATGAGGATTATCTCCCCATGGCCACCAGAATCGTGACAGAGGATGCCTACGACTCTGAGGACGCCCAGGAATACACCTTAACCGGAACCGTGGTGGAGGCAGGTACGGATTATGTCGTGCTCGAGACTGCAGATCAGGACAAGAGCCTCTTTACATTTGTGGGCGATGCCGGAATGTTTGACGGAGTAAACCCGGGAGATACGGCTACAGTCATTTATGAGGGGACTTTAACCGGAAAGACCGTTCGGGCTCTTGGATTAAAGTAATTAAAGAGAAAACACATGGCCTACAGGATGCCGCGGAGCTCTGATCTTCAGAAGCTTCGCGGCATTTTTTGCAAAAAGGCCGGCTGCCAGGAATTTTCAGTGAAGAATTTTATGTCAGCTAGTTGCGAAAAAAAAGGAAGTATGGTATTTTATTAACAATTGTGCAGACGGAGAAAATCTGCCGTCTATGCCAGAAGGGAGGAATTTTTCAATCATGAAGAAACAATTTTTAGCTGGTCTCATGACCATGGCTATGGCGGCGTCCCTGCTTGCCGGCTGCGGCGGAACCGTTGTGGAGGAGGCTCCGCCCTCTGAGGCAGCCGGAAGCAGCGCTGCAGGAGAGAGCGCAGCGGCCGGAACGGGCACCGGTACCGGCTCTGCCTTTACCTATGCAATTGCAGGTGATACGGGCAATACCTTAAATCCCCTGACTGCAGATGACCGCTACGGTCTGATGGTATGTAAGGTGATCTATTCGCCTCTCTACTATATTAATCTGGATGGTACCGTGGAGTACGTTCTGGCAGAGAGCATGGAGGCCAGCGAAGACGGCATGACCTGGACCCTGAAGCTGAAGCCGGATCTGAAGTGGTCTGACGGAGAGGCGGTTACTGCTGACGATGTGATCTTTACCATCAACGCTCAGAACGAGAACAGCCCGCTGCTCTATGTAAACGATGAGCCGGTTACCATGGAAAAGGTGGATGACCTGACGGTAGACTTCAAGCTGCCCACTCCTTCCGCTTCCATCTTTGAGCTGCTGTCTGCGGAGATGTGGATGCTTCCCCAGCACTATTATGAGCCCAAGGGAACCTTTGACGTAAATATGCTGGAGGAGACTCCGGTCTGCGGCGGCCCCTACATGCTGGACAAGTATGAGACCGGACAGTATCTGCAGTTTAAGAAGAACCCCAATTATGCACTGGGAGAGGCAAGCATCGACACAGTGGTATACCGGGTGATCCAGAATGAGGATACGGCGACTCTGGCTCTCCAGAACGGAGAGGTGGATGCATGGATGGCCTCCACGCCCCAGCAGCTGATCCCTTATGAGAACAATGAAAACTTCAATATCTACAATTACACCGAGGGCCGGGTTGCCTACATGGCTATGAACCCCACTTCCCCCAATATGCAGGATATCGATTACAGAAGAGGTATTCTGTACGCCTTAAATAAGAGTGAGATCATGCAGGCAGCTTACAGCGACCCGGAATTCTACGATTTGGGCAACACCTTCCTTCCTCCGGTCAACGAGTATTACGATGACACGGAGGTGGAGAAGTATGACCAGGATGTGGAGAAGGCCAAGGAGCTGACAGCAGGAGGCCCCACCAACCTGAACATCATGTATCTGGCTTCCGATACCATGCAGGAGCGTATGGCCCTGACTATTCAGGCGGAACTGGGTGCCATCGGAATCAATGTAGAGTTAAACGGCGTGGAATCCGCAGCATGGACTGCTGCTTACCAGGATAAGGAAAACGATACCTTTGATATGCTGTTAGGCGGCTACATCATGGGCATTGATCCCAACCTGTACGCTCCTCTGTTCTCCGGAAAGATGGATGACAACTTCCGCTTTAACCGCCCGGATATTGATGAGCTGTGGACACAGGCAGATCAGGTAACGGATTCAGAGGCCAGAAAACCCCTGTATGCTGAGATTCAGAAGCTGATCCAGGATGAAGCGATCTTCTATCCCCTGGGCTCCAACAAGAGAACCCTGGTGATAAATGCCAGAGTGGGCAACGTGGAAGAGGCAGGACTTGTTCCGATTTACTCCATTAAAGACCTCTCCAAGCTGACCATAACCGAATAGGATTTACACCCGGACAAGAAGTAAACAGTTATGCAATACAAGCAGAGTTACCATGCAGCTCCGAGCGGGGGCCATGGTAACTCCTCGCGTTATTATGAGCACTTTGTATTTCAGGAGGATTGAAATATGCTGAAATATATCATTAAGCGCATCCTGCAGGCCATCCCCCTGCTGATCCTAATTACGGTGATCTGTTTCGCACTGATCAATATGGCTCCCTACGATGCGGTGGATGCGATCACCACCCCGGATATGAGCGCTGCGGAGATCGAGATGCGCAGAGAAGCCTACGGGCTCAATGACCCGGTATACGTCCAGTATTTCCGGTGGCTGAACAATATTCTGCACGGGAATTTCGGATATTCCCTGCTGTCCCATACCAGCATCAAGTATGACCTGATGATCCGGATCCCCAACACGGCGATACTGGTTCTGGCCTCCTATGTGACCGCTTACGTGCTGGCCATTGTGCTGGGACTGGTGGCAGGAAGCTACAAGAACCGCTGGCCGGATAAGATGATCGATGGTCTCTGCTCCATCGGAATTGCCACGCCTACCTTCTGGTTTGCCATGCTTCTGATTTATATCTTCAGCTTCCGCATGAAGATCTTCCCCATTATGGGTATGCACGCGGTGGGCGATGATTCTCTGGGGGACTTGCTGTGGCATTTCTTCCTGCCCTACATTACCCTGGTCGTGGGCTTTCTGCCGGATTTGACCCGTTTCGTCCGGGGCTCCACCATCGGACAGATGAAGGAGGACTATGTGGTGGTCCAGCAGGCATTTGGCGCCAAGAAGGTTCAGATCCTGTTCCACCACATTATCCGCAACGTGATGATTCCTATGGTAACGAAATTGGGCATGGCCCTTCCGCAGCTGGTAACAGGCGCGGTCGTGACGGAGACCGTATTTACCTGGCCCGGCATCGGCAACTATTTCGTCAGCGCCGTGAAAGGACTGGACTATCCCATCGTTATGGCCATTCTGGTGCTTTCCAGCACTCTGGTTATTTTGGGAAACCTGCTTTCGGATATCCTCTACTGTGTAGTGGACCCGAGAATCAAATCCATGCAGTAAGGAGGAGCAGGCAATATGAGCGAACAGACAAATGAGAGCAGGAAAAAGGACAGGAACCGTCGCCTGGAAAATGTGATTTACGAATTTAAGCACAATAAGCAGGCTATGTTTGCGGCGGTTTACCTGTGCATTGTGATCTTGATCAGTATCTTTGTAGTATTGGTCCCCAATCTGGACCCCAATGCCATCGATGTAACCAATCAGCTTCAGCCTCCCAGCGCGGCTCACTGGTTCGGCACCGACAACATGGGCCGGGATTATTTCGCCCGGGTGCTTTACGGAGGAAGAATCTCCCTGGTCGTGGGCGTTCTGGCTATGCTGACCTGTATCGTGTTCGGCGTGATCATCGGCACGGTGTCCGGCTATTTCGGAGGCCTGGTGGACAATCTTCTGATGCGTCTGGTGGATGTGTTCCAGTCCATTCCCTGGATCATTATGGTGACCGTGGTGGGCATCATCTTTAAAAAAGGTTTATTTTCCATCATTTTTGTAATCGGGCTGTTCTCCTGGATGCCCATCGCCCGTCTGGTGCGGTCTGAGGTATTAAGCTCCAAGGAACGGGAATACGTGCAGTATGCCCGGTTTATCGGCGTCCGTTCCATGACGGTTATGCTGAAGCATGTGCTGCCTTCCGTCTTCCCTACTATTATAACAGCAGCTACGGCAGCCATCGCCAATGCGATCATGACCGAATCCTCCCTCTCCTTTTTGGGGCTGGGAATCCAGCAGCCCATGTCCTCCTGGGGTTCTCTTCTCCAGCAGGCGCAGCAGTATCTGCAGATGGCTCCCTATATGGCGATCCTGCCGGGCATTCTGATCATTTTAACAGTATATTCCTTTAATAAGCTGGGCGACGTGCTCCGGGTATTCGTCGAGCCAAGAGTACAGGCAGGTGAAAAAGATGGTTGATAACAGTGAAAAGATATTAGAAGTAAAAGATCTGAACGTGACCTTCCATGCCAGAGGTCAGGAAATCCGGGCAGTTCGGGGCGTAAGCTTTGACGTCTGTCCCGGTGAGATCCTGGGAATCGTAGGAGAGTCCGGTTCCGGAAAGTCTGTTACCATGAAGGCGGTTCTGGGCATCCTTCCGGAAAATGCCTCTATCCGGGCGGAGAGCTTAAAGCTGGGTCATACGGAGATGACAAAGATTTCCCAGGAGGAGTACCGGAAGCTCCGGGGCACCCAGATGACCATGATTTTCCAGGACCCCATGACGGCCCTGGACCCGGTGATGACCGTTGGAAAGCATATGGAGGAAGTGCTCAGACGAAACGGAGGCTTAAAGAGCAAGGAGGAAATCCGGGCCAGATCCATTGAGATGCTGGATAAAGTAGGGATTCCTGATCCGGCTTCCCGTTTAAAGCAGTATCCCCATGAATTCTCCGGCGGCATGCGTCAGAGGGTGCTGATCGCCATGGCCCTGGCCTGCAATCCCAAGATGCTGATCGCGGATGAGCCCACTACGGCTCTGGACGTTACGATCCAGGCCCAGATCCTGGACCTTCTTCAGGAGCTGGAGGAGCAGTATCACACCTCCATTGTCCTGATCACCCACGATATGGGCGTGGTGGCTACGGTCTGCCAGCGGGTAGCCATTATGTACGGCGGACTGATTATGGAAACCGGCACTTCCGACGAGATCTTCTACGACCCAAAGCACCCTTACACAAAGGCGCTGCTGCGGGCCATTCCCTCCACGGAGCTGAAAGAGGGAGAGCGGCTTCAGGCTATCGAGGGCCTTCCGCCTTCTCTGGTGAATCCGCCGGCGGGCTGTCCTTTTGCGGAGCGCTGTGAGTATGCCAGTGACCTCTGCCGCAGACAGCTTCCGGAGTATCAGGAATTTTCCGGTACTCACCGGGCCATGTGCCACCTTTATGAGGGGCAGGGCCGGAGATCAGGGAAGGAGGCGGACTGATGAGCGCGAATACCGAGAAGATGTTTGAACTGAAGGAACTGAAGAAATATTTTCCCGTGAAGCGTTTCCTGGGAGGAAAGAAGCAGTATGTGAAGGCGGTAGACGGCATCACCATGGACATTTACAAAGGGGAGACCTTTGGCCTGGTAGGAGAGTCCGGCTGCGGCAAGTCCACTCTGGGACGCACCATGATCCGGATGTACGATGTAACCGGCGGCTCCGTGACGTACAAGGGGACGGATATTACGAACGCCGCCCCGAAGGATATGGCACAGTTTCAGAATAAGCTTCAGATTATTTTTCAGGACCCCTATTCCTCTCTGAATCCATTTTGGAACGTGGAGGAGATCTTAAACGAGCCCTTAAAGCAGATTGGCATGGAGAAGGGGGAGCGGCGGGACAGAATTAAGTATCTGCTCAACAAGGTGGGAATGAAAGCCGATGATATGGAGAAGTTCCCATACGAGTTCTCCGGCGGTCAGCGCCAGAGGATTGGGATCGCCAGGGCTTTATCTGTCAACCCGGAGTTTATCATGTGTGACGAGCCCATCGCAGCTCTGGACTGTTCCATTCAGGCCCAGGTGGTGAATATGTTGGAGGACCTTCAGCATGAGATGGGACTGACCTACCTGTTTGTGTCCCATGACCTGAGCATGATGCGCTATATCAGCACCCGCATCGGGGTGATGTATCTTGGCAACCTGGTGGAGCTGACGGACAGCGATACCTTGTACGAGCATCCCATCCACCCATATACCCAGGCCCTGCTTTCCGCGCGTCCTGTGGCGGACCCCAAGCGGGCCAGAGCCAACCGCAGGATCAAACTGACCGGTGAGCTTCCAAGCCCCTTAAAGGTTCCCTCCGGCTGTCCCTTTGCGCCCCGGTGCCCCTACGCAGTCAGCGCCTGCAGCGAAGCACGCCCCTCCCTTAGGGAGATTGAAACGGGCCATTTTGTGGCCTGCAGCCGGGCGGAGGAGATTGGGAATTAGATCAGAATGTTTTATGCCGCAGATGCCTGCCTTGCGGGCGGGTCTGCGGTATCATTTTAATTTTGGGGTACAATTTCCATGGATATCGATGTACGATAAAGATTGGAGAATGATAAGAAAAAAATTTGCAGACCAAACAGAGAAAAACCGGGAACAATCCGGGTGGTCAAAAACTTGAAAGGAAGGCTGGCTATGGAGAATCTTATTTTTAGTCTGAATGCTACGATACCTGTATTTTTGCTGATGGTCCTGGGAATGGCTTTCAGGAAGCTTGGCTGGATTGACGAAGTGTTTGCTTCAAAGATGAATCAATTTGTCTTTCGGGTGCCTTTGCCGGTGCTCTTATTCCAGGATCTGGCTACTGTAGATTTTTATGAAATGTGGGATGGAAAATTCGTTTTTTTCTGTTTCGCTGTTACATTTCTGGAGATCCTCCTTGCCGGCCTCCTCTCCCTTTTTCTGAAAGATTGGAGCACCAGGGGAGAGTTTATCCAGGCTTCCTACCGGAGCAGCGCCGCTCTTCTGGGGATTGCCTTTATCCAGAACATCTATGGTTCTGCAGGGATCGCTCCTTTGATGATCATTGGCAGTGTTCCTCTGTATAATATTATGGCGGTAGTGGTCCTTTCTTTCTTCAGTCCAGAAAGAAGGACCCTGGATGCAGGTACTGTTAAGAAGACTTTGAAAGGGATCGTTACAAACCCTATTATTATCGGTATCCTGGTGGGAATGGCCTGGTCTTTGCTGAGACTGCCCCTGCCCCAGATCGCACAGAAAACGGTCAGCAGCATCGGGGCTACGGCAACGCCTCTGGGATTGATGGCCATGGGAGCTTCCTTTGATTTCAAAAAGGCTCTGGGTCAGAAAGGAACGGCTGTAGCAGCTTCCGTTCTGAAGCTGGCAGGGTTCTGCGCATTGTTCCTTCCTTTGGCGGCAGCTATGGGATTCCGCCAGGAAAAGCTGGTAGCCATTTTGATCATGCTGGGTTCCGCTACTACGGTA
>DWYS01000093.1 GCA_019118585.1 Candidatus Enterocloster faecavium
TAAAGGTCCGAACTATATTATCGCAATGCGATTTACTGATTGCTCAGTAAAGCCGATGATCGGATTCGAACCGATAACCTGCTGATTACAAATCAGCTGCTCTGCCGTTGAGCCACATCGGCAGCAACGAGCTCGGACAGCTTGTCCTCACTCAAATGACCCCAACGAGATTCGAACTCGTGTTACCGCCGTGAAAGGGCGATGTCTTAACCGCTTGACCATGGGGCCTAACAGTGGTCTCCATGGAGCTCCACTAAACTCCCCGAGTAGGACTCGAACCTACGACCCAACGGTTAACAGCCGTTTGCTCTACCGACTGAGCTATCGAGGAATAAGATGTCACTGAATGAGCAACAAAGGTATTATATGATATAGAAGGTCATTTGTCAAGCAGGGTATGCAATTTTTTTTACTTTTTCTCTGCACATATTCGATCACGGTCAAATTTTCCAACCCTTTCCCCGGACAGCCTTCTCTTTATACCAGTGTCCCCTCAGTGCCTTTTCCCTCTCCCCTGCATGAACTGCGCAAGTTCCGCAGATCCCGGCCTGGAATGGGCCTCGCGGGACCGCCACAGGGGAGACGCATAGTCTGCTGCAGAACAATATTTCACTATGCATTGAATACATACTTATCCAGCCGCCGGAAGGCCTCCTCCACACGTGAAAGAGGCAGAGCCAGATTCATCCTCACATGACAGGGTCCGAAAAACATTCTGCCGTCCTGGAACGCTACCCCTACAGCCCAGGCAGCCTTTTCCACCTGGTCGATCGTCTTGCCGTGCTCCCTGCACCACTGCGTACAGTCTGCAAACAGCATGTAGGTACCCTCCGGCCGGAATACCTCCACTCCCTTAAAATGCTCCTTGATATAACTGCAGGCAAAATCGATATTTCCCGTAATCACCTGGCGCAGCTCCTCCAGCCACTCCTGTCCTTCTTTGGAGTAAGCGCCTATAAGGGCATACATGGACAGCACGTTCATGGAATTATAGTGGGACAGAGAAGATTCCTTTAGGATCCGGTCTCTTAAACAGGAATTATAGATAATGTGGTAGCTTCCCACCAGCCCTGCCAGGTTAAATGTCTTAGAAGGTGCGTAAAGAGCCACTGTTCTCATTTTTGCATCCTCGGAAACACTCTGTGTCGGAATATGCTTGTAACCTGTGGTGATCAGATCCGACCAGATTTCATCGGAGATAACCATCACATCATACTTTTTGTACAGCTCCATGGCCTTCTCGATCTCCCATCTCTCCCAGACGCGGCCGCATGGATTGTGAGGCGAGCAGAAAATAGCTGCATGGATTTTTTCCTCCGAAAGCTTTTTCTCCATATCCGCATAATCCATTCTCCACACCCCATTTTCATCCTTTACAAGAGGACTATGGACAATGTGGTAGCCATTGTTGGTCAGGCTGTTGGTAAAGCCAATATAGGTAGGCTCGTGGACCAGCACTTTATCCCCCCTGGAACAGAGCACATTCAGGGCACTGATGACTCCGCCCAGGACCCCATTTTCGTACCCGATGCACTCCGGCGTCAGCCCGGTTACTCCGTTGCGGCTCTCCTGCCAGCTGATGATCGCATCAAAATATTCCTTTCTGGGGGCAAAATATCCAAAGGCCGGATGCTCCAGGCGCTTTCCCACCGCCTCCATAATGCTGGGAACCGTAGGGAAATTCATATCCGCCACCCACATGGGAATGGCGTCAAATCCCTCCTTCGGCGCATCCGGCGCTGCTCCTCCTGTCCCAAGGGCATCTACTGCAGAGGCATCCATTCCCTTTCGGTTCATAATGGTTGTAAAATCGTACTTCATCTTCCGTACTTCCTCCATCCTTTTTTCAATTGCGATCCTTCGCTCTGGAATTGATTATACTCCTTTATTGCTCTCTTCTCAAGCAAAAGAACCGCCGGCACGTTTCCGTGCCCAGCGGCTCTTCTTATCATTCTATCCGCATCTGCTGTCCAGATGCCTCATCTGTTCTATTCTTCTGAACTCCCGGTCTCCTGGGGATTTTCCTCGGTCTCAGTCTTGGTGTCATCCTCCGCAGGCGCCTCAGCGCTTTCATCGGTCTCCTCCGGAGCCTCCTCCGTATCATCGATGTCCAGAACTTCCTCGGCCACATTGTCCTCGTTAATCTGGTCCTGGTCATCCTCCTCGCCGGAAAGCACCAGCTCATCCTCGGGAGCCGCCAGCTCGGAATCCAGTTTCACCTGACGGTAGCGCTTCATGCCGGTACCCGCAGGGATCGGCTTACCGATGATCACGTTCTCCTTCAGTCCGATCAGGTGGTCAACCTTTCCGTTAATCGCCGCCTCGGTCAGGACCTTGGTGGTCTCCTGGAAGGATGCCGCAGACAGGAAGGAATCCGTCGCCAGAGATGCCTTGGTGATACCAAGCATCACCTGTTTGCCCTCAGCAGGCTTCTTGCCCTCAGCAATCAGCTTTTCGTTCATCTCGTTGAATTCCAGAACGTCCATGGATACGCCGGGCAGCACATCGCTGTCTCCGCTCTCCTCCACCTTCACCTTCTTTAACATCTGGTGAACGATCATCTCGATATGCTTATCGTTAATCTCCACGCCCTGGAGACGATATACACGCTGTACTTCCTGGATCATGTAATCCTGTACAGCCCGCACACCCTTGATCTTCAGGATATCGTGGGGGTTGATGCTTCCTTCTGTCAGCTCGTCTCCGGCCTCCAGCACCTGTCCCTCGGTTACCTTGATTCTGGAGCCATAGGGGATCAGATAAGTCTTGGAATTTCCGGTGGACTCATCGGTCACCGTAATCTCTCTCTTCTTCTTGGTATCCTTCAGGCTTACCACGCCGCCGAACTCGGTGATAATGGCAAGACCCTTGGGCTTACGTGCCTCAAACAGCTCCTCTACACGGGGAAGACCTTGTGTGATATCGCCGCCGGCCACACCGCCGGTATGGAAGGTACGCATGGTCAGCTGAGTACCGGGCTCACCGATGGACTGAGCGGCAATAATTCCAACCGCCTCACCTACCTGGACCGGCTGTCCCGTAGCCATGTTGGCACCGTAGCACTTGGCGCATACGCCGATATGGGACTTACAGCTCAGCACGGTACGGATCTTCACAGACTTGCGTCCGGTCTTGTTGAGCACCTTCATCACAGCAGCAGCCCGCTTGGGGGTGCACATGTGATTTGCCTTCACCACAACTTCTCCCGTATCCGGGTCCGTAATGGTCTCCGCAATATAACGTCCGGTAATCCTCTCCTCCAGATCCTCAATCACCTCATTGCCGTCCATAAAGGAGCGGATCTCCATATAAGGAATTTCCTTTCCTTCACAGCAGTCCGTCTCACGGATGATCAAATCCTGAGAAACATCTACCAGACGTCTGGTCAGATAACCGGAGTCAGCCGTACGCAGAGCCGTATCGGACAGACCCTTACGGGCTCCGTGAGCGGAGATGAAGTACTCCAGTACGTCCAGACCTTCACGGAAGTTGGACTTAATCGGCAGCTCGATGGTGTGACCCGTTGTATCCGCCATCAGTCCGCGCATTCCGGCCAGCTGCTTAATCTGCTTATCAGAACCACGGGCTCCGGAGTCAGCCATCATGTAGATGTTGTTGTATTTGTCCAGACCGGTCAGCAGGTCATGGGTCAGCTGGTCATCGGTGGTCTTCCAGGTTTCAATTACTTCTTTATAGCGCTCTTCCTCGGTAATCAGGCCGCGGCGGTAGTTTCTGGCGATGCGGTCCACAGTCTCCTGGGCATCCGCAATCAGCTTGGGCTTGCTTGCCGGCACTGTCATATCGGAAATGGAAACGGTCATAGCCGCTCTGGTGGAATACTTGTATCCGATGGCCTTGATATCGTCCAGGGTCACTGCCGTCTGGGTAGCGCCGTGTACGTTGATGACCTTCTCCAGAATCTGCTTTAACTGTTTCTTGGCTACGTGGAAATCCACCTCCAGCTTCAGCTCGTTGCCGGGAATGGAGCGGTCCACAAATCCCAAATCCTGAGGAATGATCTCATTGAAAATAAACCGTCCGATGGTGGACTCAATTACGCCGGTCTTCACTGTGCCGTCTGGCATGGTCTTGGATACACGGACCTTTACCCTGGAATGAAGGGTGGCAGCACCGTTCTCGTAAGCCAGAATGGCCTCATTGACACTCTTGAATACCATTCCCTCTCCCTTTACGCCGGGACGCTCCTGGGTCAGGTAGTAAATACCCAGAACCATATCCTGAGACGGAACCGCCACAGGGCCGCCGTCAGAGGGCTTTAACAGGTTGTTGGGGCTGAGCAGCAGGAAGCGGCACTCCGCCTGCGCTTCCACTGACAGAGGCAGATGAACTGCCATCTGGTCTCCGTCAAAGTCCGCGTTAAATGCGGTACACACCAGAGGATGCAGCTTGATCGCCTTGCCCTCTACCAGAATGGGTTCAAATGCCTGGATGCCCAGTCTGTGCAGCGTAGGAGCACGGTTCAGCATAACCGGATGCTCTTTGATCACGTCCTCCAGCACATCCCATACCTCAGGCTGCAGACGCTCCACCATCTTCTTGGCATTCTTGATATTGTGAGCAGTGCCGTTGGATACCAGCTCCTTCATTACAAAGGGCTTGAACAGCTCAATCGCCATCTCCTTGGGCAGACCGCACTGGTAGATCTTCAGCTCAGGACCTACTACGATAACCGAACGTCCGGAGTAGTCCACACGTTTTCCCAGCAGGTTCTGACGGAAACGTCCCTGCTTACCTTTCAGCATATCGGAAAGGGACTTTAGGGCTCTGTTTCCGGGGCCGGTTACGGGACGTCCCCGGCGGCCGTTGTCGATCAGCGCATCCACCGCTTCCTGGAGCATACGCTTCTCGTTGCGGACAATGATGTCCGGTGCGCCCAGCTCCAGCAGTCTTGCCAGACGGTTGTTGCGGTTGATGATCCTCCGGTACAGATCGTTCAGATCAGAGGTGGCGAAACGGCCGCCGTCCAGCTGTACCATAGGACGGATATCCGGCGGGATCACAGGGATCACATCCATAATCATCCACTCCGGACGGTTGCCGGAGCTCAGGAATGCCTCTACAACCTCCAGCCTCTTGATGATCCTGGCTCTCTTCTGTCCGGTCGCATCGTTTAATGCCTTGCGCAGTTCCGCAGAATCCTTCTCCAGGTCAATGGCTTTTAAAAGTTCCTGGATCGCCTCGGCTCCCATGCCAACCCGGAAACCGCCGGTTCCGCCGTACTTTTCCACCTCTTCCCGGTACTCCTTCTCGGAGAGGACCTGCTTATACTGCAGGCTGGTAGAACCGGGGTCCAGTACAATGTAGGAGGCAAAATACAGCACCTTCTCCAGAGTTCTGGGGGAAATATCCAGGATCAGGCCCATACGGCTGGGAATTCCCTTAAAATACCAGATATGGGATACGGGAGCAGCCAGCTTAATGTGACCCATGCGCTCACGGCGCACGCTGGACTTGGTTACTTCCACGCCGCAGCGGTCGCAGATTACGCCTTTATAACGAATTTTCTTGTATTTACCGCAATGACACTCCCAGTCCTTGCTGGGTCCGAAGATCCTTTCACAGAACAGACCATCTTTCTCCGGTTTCAGAGTCCTGTAGTTGATGGTCTCCGGCTTTTTCACCTCGCCATGGGACCACTCCAGAATCTTCTCAGGGGAGGCCAGACCAATCTTGATGGCATCAAACGTCATCGGATGATAAGTTTCATTAGTTTCCGGCATGAACTTTACTCCCTTCTATTATTCTTCTTCTCCATCATCAGCAAAATCATTGCCTAAATCCGCACCGTCGGAGCTGCTTTCATAGTAGTCGTCCGTATAGTCATCGGTGTAGCTGTCATGCTCGTAGGATGAATCATTATCCCCGCCCACATTAACCAGCTCATCGTTCTTGAATTCCTGCTCCTGGAAACCATGTGCACCGTAGGATTCCCGGTCCTCGTAGCGGCGGTCGCCCTCCAGCATAGCTCTCAGCTCCGTATCGCCGTAGTCGATGTTCTCAGTCATCTCTACCTCGGTTCCATCGTCCCGCAGCACCTGTACATCCAGTCCCAGAGACTGCATCTCCTTGAGCAGAACCTTGAAGGACTCCGGAACACCGGGCTCCGGAATGTTCTCGCCCTTGATGATCGCTTCGTAGGTCTTCACACGTCCCACTACATCATCGGACTTCACCGTCATGATTTCCTGCAGGGTGTAAGACGCACCGTAAGCCTCCAGGGCCCAAACCTCCATCTCTCCGAAACGCTGGCCGCCGAACTGAGCCTTTCCGCCCAGAGGCTGCTGCGTTACCAGGGAGTATGGGCCGGTAGAACGAGCGTGGATCTTATCGTCTACCAGGTGGTGCAGCTTCAGATAATGCATGTGGCCGATGGTAACGGCTCCGTCGAAGTATTCTCCGGTCCGTCCGTCTCTCAAGCGCACTTTTCCATCGCGGCTGATGGGCACGCCCTTCCACAGCTCTCTGTGCTCCAGATGGCTGCCCAGATAATCCATCACTTCCGGACGCAGCACATCTTTGTATTTTGCTTCAAAATCCTCCCAGGAGCTGTTGACATAGTCATTGGCAAGCTCCAGGGTATCCTGGATATCATTCTCGTTTGCCCCGTCGAAGATGGGGGTGGAAACATTAAAGCCAAGGGCCTTTGCAGCCAGGCTCAAGTGAATCTCCAGCACCTGTCCGATATTCATACGGGACGGCACGCCCAGGGGATTCAGCACGATGTCCAGGGGACGGCCGTTTGGCAGGAACGGCATATCCTCCACAGGAAGTACCCGGGACACAACACCCTTGTTTCCGTGACGTCCGGCCATCTTATCACCCACAGAAATCTTACGTTTCTGAGCGATGTAGATGCGGACCGTCTCATTAACGCCCGGAGAGAGCTCATCGCCGTTCTCTCTGGTAAATACCTTGGCGTCCACAATGATTCCATAAGCGCCGTGAGGCACCTTTAAGGAGGTATCTCTTACTTCTCTTGCCTTCTCACCGAAGATCGCTCTCAGCAGCCGCTCCTCAGCAGTCAGCTCTGTCTCTCCCTTTGGAGTTACTTTTCCAACCAGGATATCTCCCGCACGGACTTCAGCTCCGATGCGGATGATCCCTCTCTCATCCAGGTCTTTTAAGGCATCCTCACCTACGCCTGGAACATCTCTGGTAATCTCCTCCGGTCCCAGCTTGGTATCTCTGGCCTCCGCCTCGTACTCCTCGATGTGGATAGACGTATATACGTCATCCCGAACCAGACGCTCGGAAAGCAGAACTGCGTCCTCGTAGTTGTAGCCCTCCCAGGTCATAAATCCAATCAGCGGATTCTTTCCAAGGGCAATCTCACCCTGGCAGGTGGAAGGACCGTCCGCGATCACCTCGCCGGCCTCTACATGGTCATTCTTATAGACAATGGGCTTCTGGTTGTAGCAGTTGCTCTGGTTGCTTCTCTTAAATTTGGTCAGATGATAAACATCCTTGTTTCCATCGCTGTCCCGCTTAATGATGATCTCATTGGAAGCGGAGCGCAGCACCACGCCGGCGTTCTTGGCGATCACGCATACACCGGAGTCAACGGCAGCCTTGCCTTCGATTCCCGTACCGACCACAGGAGCCTCCGTAGTCAGAAGCGGCACCGCCTGACGCTGCATGTTGGAACCCATCAGCGCACGGTTCGCGTCATCGTTCTGAAGGAAGGGGATCATGGCCGTTGCTACGGAGAACACCATCTTCGGCGATACGTCCATCAGGTCAATGGTCCGCTTCTGGAACTCGGAAGTCTCAGTACGGAAACGGCCGGATACGTTGTTGTGGATGAAATGACCTTCCTCATCCAGGGGCTCATTCGCCTGAGCTACCACGAAATTATCCTCTTCATCGGCAGTCAGATAAATCACCTCATCCGTAACCTTGGGATTGGAGGGATCTGTAGTCTTATCCACTACGCGGTAAGGCGCTTCGATAAAGCCGTACTGATTGACACGGGCATAAGTTGCCAGGGAGTTGATCAGACCGATGTTGGGACCCTCAGGGGTCTCAATGGGGCACATACGGCCATAGTGCGTATAGTGTACGTCACGAACCTCGAATCCGGCACGGTCTCTGGACAGACCGCCGGGACCCAGGGCGGAAAGACGTCTCTTGTGAGTCAGCTCTGACAGCGGGTTGTTCTGGTCCATAAACTGGGACAACTGGGAGCTTCCGAAGAACTCCTTCACCGCAGCCGTCACAGGCTTAATATTGATCAGGGACTGAGGCGTGATGCCGTCCATATCCTGGGTAGTCATACGCTCTCTTACCACACGCTCCATACGGGACAGACCAATCCGGTACTGATTCTGCAGAAGCTCTCCGACCGCGCGGATCCGGCGGTTTCCCAGATGGTCGATATCATCGGAGGTTCCAACCTCTTCCTCCAGGTGCATATTGTAGTTGATGGAGGCAATGATATCCTCCTTTGTAATATGCTTGGGAATCAGGTCGTGGATATTCTTATGGATCGCCTCTTTTAATGCCTCCTCATCATCCCCAGCTTCTGCCAGGATGGAGGACAGCACCGGGTAGTATACTAACTCCGTCACCCCAACCTCTTCCGGGTCAAAGGACACGTAAGCTCCCAGCTCCACCATCATATTGGAAAGCACCTTCTGCTTTCTGGTGGGGCCGTCCACCCAAACATAGGGGACGCCGGCATTCTGGATTTCCATGGCCTTGGCCTTATCCAGCTTGGTCCCTGCCTCTGCCAGGATCTCTCCGGTAGTGGTATCCACCACATCCTCCGCCAGGGTCTGGCCGTTCAAGCGGTACTTAAAGGAAAGCTTCTTATTAAATTTATAGCGTCCAACCTTTGCCAAATCGTATCTTCTGGGGTCAAAGAACATACTATTTAACAGGCTCTCCGCACTGTCCACAGACAGCGGCTCGCCGGGACGGATCTTCTTATATAATTCCAGCAGACCATCCTGGTAATTGTCGGATGTGTCTTTTCCAAAGCTGGCCAAAAGCTTGGGCTCCTCGCCGAACAGGTCCAGGATCTCGGCGTTGGTCCCATAGCCCAGAGCGCGGATCAGCACTGTCACCGGCACCTTGCGGGTCCTGTCCACACGGACATAGAAAACGTCGTTGGAATCGGTTTCGTACTCCAGCCACGCACCCCTGTTGGGGATCACGGTACAGGTAAACAGCTCTTTACCTACCTTATCGTGTCCAATCCCATAGTAGATACCCGGAGAGCGGACCAGCTGGCTGACGATTACACGCTCCGCGCCGTTGATCACAAATGAGCCGGTATCCGTCATCAGAGGCAGATCGCCCATGAAGATTTCGTGCTCATTCATTTCGTCTTTATCCTTATTGTACAGTCTTACCTTTACCTTTAGTGGCGCGGCGTAAGTTGCATCTCGTTCTTTACACTCCTCGATGGTGTATTTCACATCATCTTTGCATAAGGTAAAGTCCACAAATTCCAGACTCAGATGACCCGCAAAGTCTGCAATGGGAGAGATATCATCAAAGGCTTCCTTCAGTCCTTCCTTCAAGAACCACTGATAGGAGTCTTTCTGAATCTCAATGAGGTTGGGCATCTCAAGAACTTCCTTCTGTCTTGAGTAGCTCATTCTTACGCTCTTCCCGGCCGGTACCGGACGTATTCTGCATTTCTCCATTCGACGTTTCACCCCTGTTTTCTTAAAACTTGCGTAACAGTTCAGAACAGCGTCCTGCACCATTACAATTTCATTTCGGACATGGCTTCAGGGCGCAAAACACCCATCGTGCCATAATAACGCACATTTCATAATATCATAGGGTTGTCAAGGTGTCAAGGATTTTTTACTTGCATTTTTACATTGAAAATGATATACTGTTATAGAATGTCCTCTGGCAGGGAAAACATCGGCGCAGAGGACAGGCGTTACTATATTATTAATCAGGTCGGAGGTATTATTTCCCATGCTGCAAACCATTTTAAACGTAGTCTTGATTCTTCTGATTATCGGCATTGTGGTGATGGCTGTCCTGTACTTTTTGGGAAGCAAGCTGCAAAAACGTCAGATGGAACAGGAACAGCTCCTGGAAGCTGCCGCTCAGACCGTCTCTCTGCTGGTCATTGATAAAAAGAAAGTCAAGATGACCCAGGCAGTTCAGGCCGGACTTCCCAAGATGGTGCTGGACCAGACACCTAAGTATCTGCGCTGGACCAAGATCCCCATCGTAAAGGCGAAAATCGGACCTAAAATTGTCACTCTGGTTGCAGACGAGCGGGTATTCCAGACCCTTCCCGTTAAGACGGAGGCGAAGGTTGTTTTAAGCGGCCTTTACATATCCCAGATCAAGAGCGTCCGGGGCGGAAGCATTCCGGCAGCTCCTCAGAAAAAGGGCTTTTTTGCACGGTTTAAGAAGGATAAGAAGAAAGACGAAAAGAACTAACAGCTTTCAGGGGCCGGTATGACTCAGATGAATCATACCGGCCCCTGTTTTGCTGCAAAACATCTTGGCTGCCGCATTTTGTATTTGTCTGAACTTCCACACCGACTGCACATTCACCGAAATATTGCATTCCGATGCGTGCTGATAGTTGATATCCAGTGAATACTCCACATTAATCTTTAAATGGTCCTCTCCCTCATCGATGGAAATCCGGTTGGCCTGAATCCCGATCATCAGATCCCCCAGGGGAGTGGTATAGCAGGACAGGTTTTTCTTGTTCTTCTCAAACTGCATATGCGCGCTGGCCGCACCCTGCTTGATGATATCCACGCTGTCCGGGGAAATCTTAATCACATTCCGCACCCGTCCGTCAAAGCCTTCCATAACCTCATCGTAGAGAATGTAATGTTTTCCGTTCTTCTGGTAATAGTCGCCTCTGGTGACCATCTCCACATCCGCATCCTCTTCATCCAGCATCTGCACACCGCTGATGGTGATCAGCACATCCTTTGTCATAGATCCTTCCTTTCCTTATATTTACAGCGCCTGAAAGCGCTCCATTCCATGGCGGATCAACCGCTCCACCAGTTCCTCCTTGGAAATCCCTCTGGCCCCCCACAGCATGGGGTACATGCTGATAGCCGTAAATCCCGGCATGGTGTTGATCTCATTAAAGACCACCTGGCCGTCCGCCTTCACAAAGAAATCCACTCTTGCAAGCCCGTATCCGTCTACCGCCTCAAAGATCTTTACCGCCGTTTCGCGGATGGTCTCTGTGGCATTCCCCGGAAGTTCCGGGTCTGTTACGGTTCTGGATTCCGCATTGAAATATTTTGCGTCAAAATCGTAAAAATCCGCAGCCGCCAGAATCTCGCCCACACCGGACGCGATCACCGACTCCTTTCCTCCGCCAAACACGGCGCACTCCACTTCCCGGCCCACAATCATCTCTTCCACCAGGATTTTCCGGTCATGGCGGGCTGCCTCTAAAAGCCCTTCCTTTAACTGCTCACGGTTTTCCGCCTTGCTCACCCCCCTGGATGAGCCGGCATTGGACGGCTTTACAAATACAGGGTAGGAAAAGCGATTTTCGATCCGCTCCAGCACTTCATCTATATTCCCTTCCACCTGGCGGCGCCATACCGGCTCAAAGGCTGCCTGGCAGATGCCCAGATGGCCGGCGATCATCTTGGTATACCATTTATCCATGGATACGGCGGAAGCCAAAACTCCGCAGCCCACATAGGGGATTTGAGCCATCTCCAGAAGTCCCTGGATCGTTCCGTCCTCGCCGTAAAGTCCGTGGAGTACCGGGAACACCAGATCGATTTTCACCTTCTCCATCTGCCCGCCATCCATCAGCAGCACGCATTTTTCCTGCGCATCCGGGGAAATGGCCGCCCGGACCCTGCCATACTGCCAGGAACCGTCCTTCACCGACTTTAAATCCTCTGCCTTCAGCCATTTTCCCTCCTGGGTAATGCCGATTAGCAACAGCTGGTACTTTTCTGTATTGATTCTCTCTATCACATTAGCGGCCGACATGCAGGAGACTATATGCTCGGAAGACTGGCCGCCGAATAATACCGCGATCACTGGTTTGCTCATAATTTCAAACTCCTTTCCCAAGAACGTTTACATTATAACATATGTGGGAAGAATTACAAGTAACAACCGCTCAGCCCCGTCTTCCTCCGGCAGACAGGGCCTGGCAAAAAGGAGATTTCAATTATGAAACACAAAACAGCGTTCAGTATATCCGCCCTCTGTCTTTTCACCGCCTTTCTTCTGTCCATGTCCCTTCGCCTGGAATCAAGCGAAGCTCTGGCAGAACGCATTTCCCCGGACATTCTCCGTTTTCACGTTCTGGCGGACAGCGACTCCTCCGAGGACCAGCGCCTGAAACTGGGCGTGCGGGACCTGGTCATCGATTACATCCGCCCGCTTCTGGGGGATGAGGCTTCTAAGGAAGAAACGGTGGCTCTGGTCTCCTCCCGTCAGCAGGAAATCGAGTCCCTCGCTCATGATTACCTGCTCTCCCAGGGAAAGGACTGCCCCGTTTCCCTGACCCTGACCAGGGACTACTTCCCCACCAAAGCCTACGGGGATCTGGTTTTCCCCTGCGGTACCTATGATACTGCCCGGCTCACCATCGGCTCAGGCAGAGGGCACAACTGGTGGTGTGTTCTCTACCCGCCTTTGTGCTATACGGATCCCATCAATGCCATTGTGCCGGAGGGCTCAAAAAACCGACTGAAAAAAGCCGTGGACCAGCAGGACTATCTGGCTCTTCTTCCCAGGGGGGAAGAGGACGAGAAACAGCAGGGGGACGAGAATCCCCCTGCTGCAGAGATCCGATTCTTTTTTCTGGATATGCTGAAAGGCGCTTCAAGCTGATCCCGTCCCCTCAGCGTTTCCCTTTCTCCGTCTGCTGCTCCTTCTCCTTGATATTCCGCGAAACGGTGATCTCCTGATTATCGATATGCTCGCGGACTGCCATTTTGGCCTCCGAAATATTGCGTCCCTGGAGCGCCTTCAGAATATGGTCGTGCTCCAGCAGCAGGATCTGCCGTTTGTCTTTATCCTTAATATATTCCAGGCGGTAGCGGTACATCTGCTCCCGCAGATTGTTCAGGATCTGAACCAGCTTATCATTTCCGGTTCCCTGATAAATCAAATCATGGTAGTGTTCATCCGTCTCAGCAATGGCCATGGCCTCTCCTGTTTCGATGGCATCTCCAAACTTCTTCTGCGCTTCCTCCAGCTCTTTTAATTCCTCCTGGGTCATCCGCTCGCAAGCCAGCTCAATGGCCAGTTCCTCCAGGGAACGGCGGACTTCCAGAACATCCCTCAGACTCTTCTCGGAAATCCTGGCCACCTCAGCCCCTTTTCTGGGGATCATCAAAACCAGTCCCTCCAGCTCCAGCTTGCGGATCGCCTCACGGATCGGCGTACGGCTGACCCCGAGCTTTTCCGCCAGCTGAATCTCCATCAGCCGCTCCCCCGGTGCCAGTTCTCCCTTTAAAATCGCCTGACGCAGCGTATTAAATACCACATCCCGCAGGGGAAGATACTCATTCATATTAACCTTAAAATTGTGTTCCATTGCTGTAATCCTTCCTTTTATCGTACCTGTTTTCCTAAAATCCCTGACAGCGATTCGGACTGTCCTGTATTGCCGCACTCCCTATAAGCGGGCCGTGTTATAAAAGCTGGTCAGGTAGACCTGTCTGGCCAATTCAGAACCCGCGCCATACCTGAGATACTCATAGGTATCCTGCGCTGCTCTGGGATTGGTAAATATCCCAAACACCGTAGGTCCGCTTCCGCTCATCATGGCATTTAGCGCTCCCCTCTCCATCATAACCTGTTCCAGCTGTCCGATAACCGGGTAGCGCTGCCCCGTTACCAGTTCCAGCACATTTCCGAATTTTCCTGAAACATCAACCAGATTTCCCTCCTGGATGGACTGGATCATACCATCGATATCCGGATGCTGCTCCGGCTTCAGCTCCATTTCATCCAGAGCTCTGTAGACGGTTTTGGTGGAAACACTGATGCCCGGCTTTGCGATCAGAACCTGGCACTGCGGCATAGGCGGAAGTGCTGTCAGCTTCTCTCCAATCCCCTCTGAGAGCGCCGTTCCCCGCATCAGGCAGTAGGGGATGTCTGCTCCCAAAGTTACCCCTCTTTTCATCAGTTCCTCCCTTGAAAGTCCCAGGCCAAACATCCGATTTACTCCAAACAGGACCGCAGCGGCATCGCTGCTTCCTCCTGCCATTCCTGCTGCCACCGGAATAAATTTGCGCAGACGCATTCCCAGCCCCTCCTGAATGTGAAATTCATCCATCAGGAGCCTGGCCGCCTTATAGGCCAGATTCTGTTCATTGACCGGAAGATAATATAGATTGGTCTCCAGACGGATGCCCGGCTTCTGGCTCCGGTACAGCTCAATGCTGTCGTGCAGACGCACCGTCTGCATGATCATCCGCACTTCGTGATAGCCGTCATCCCGGATGCCTGTCACATCCAGAGCCAGATTAATTTTTCCATATGCCTTCAGACGAAGATGGGTTATCATAGTCTCCTGTTCCCCCTGTACCCCTTGACTTATGTATTTTGTTTGTATTTCTGTTTTTATTATACATTATATTGTATACAATAAAACTCAAAAAAAATCAAGCGCATTTTTTCTCATACTCCTTTTCCAGCCGGACACAAAAAACCCGCCTGGCCGGCGGGAATCTCTCGGACTATTCATTTTTCAGCCGGTCAACGGCTTCTTTCACTGATTCATCCTCATCCTCAAACAAGGGGCGCATCTCCTCCCCGTCTCTCTCCTTGGGGGAATACCTCTTGAAGATAGGTACAAAAAGATAGGAATTTGCAAAAGCGGTCAGCGGCATGCCGAACAGAATAAAAAGAGCAAAGATCTGAGGCATGTAAAACAGAGAAGCCACCGCTCCCACCACGATCAGAATATCCATACATACGATCCCGATGGTCTGGAACAGGTGACGGATGGACATAAAAAAGGCATTGCGGATGGTATACTTTACCGGATTGTAAAATCTGGCCTGAAGCGGAAACACATAAGTATAAGCAAATATGTACAGAATGGTCAGTCCTCCGGCGATGGCTGTCATCAGATTGCCGAGGGTCCCCGGAACAGGCGCCTGTCCCGTCACAAAGAACCAGATATCAAATGCCAGCATCAGCCCCACCGCCAGAAAAATCAGCCATATCACTGTCGCCTGCTTAAAATTATCTTTAAAGGAATGAAAGAATGACCGGATGGTAGAGTCATTTTCATCCCGGACCATCTTCAGCGTTACGTAGTAAACTGCCGTTGTTGCGGCTCCTATGGTAAAGATCGGTATTGAGCATACCGTCCAGAGGACATTGAGCAAGATCAGGTCCCCCAGCTTCCCGATAAACCTCCACACCGGATTATCGTAATTGAAAAAGCCCTGAAACATAGGTTCTGCACTTCCTTTCTGCAAAGTTTCACTACCGATTATAGCAGAGGCAGGATAAAAAGTAAATCATTCGCACCTTCAAAAACTGATAGCCTGCCGGACAGCTTTGTGCTATGATAGTAGGACGGAAGGAGGAAACTCCATGTCAATGAAAAATGAGTTTTCAAACGAAATAAAGAAACTGAAACAGATGTCTTTTCAGGACAAGATCTGGTATCTGTGGTCCTATTATAAGGTTTACCTGGCCCTTTTTCTGGCTGCCGTGGTGATCCTGAGCGTAGCAGCCAATGCCGTCTACCGCACCACCTTCACCACGCGGCTTGGAATCGCCCTGGTCAATAACCACTCCCAAAACCTTCAGACGCCGGACCTTCTGGAAGAGCAGCTCCGCCAGATTTTAGGCTGTGGGAAAAAGGACCTGGTGGAGGTCAACAGCGGCCTTTATCTGGGAGAACGTGCAGCCGGGGAAGATTCCTATCTGGCTCAGACAAAACTCGCGGCTCTGATAGCAAGCGATGCCCTGGACATTCTCATTGCTGACCAGGCAGCCATTGAGCTCTACTCCAGCGCAGATGCCCTCTGCGATTTAAGCAGCCTGCTGCCCCAGGAGCTCTCTTCTCTGCCCCCGGACGCTTTCTGCCTTTCCAATGATTCTTCTGGTGCAGAACATCCATTCTCCCTGTCTGTAGAAGGAACCTGGCTTACAGAAAAAGGATATATTTCCTCAGATGCCGCTTATCTGGCTGTCATCAGCACTTCTCCGCGAAAAGAAGCAGCCGTTCAGGTGATAAGGTCCCTGTTTTCCTGACACTGAGGCACTCCATTCCCAGGCCCTCCGCCAGACAGCGGGAGGCCTGGTTTTTTTCTTCAATCAGAGCACATGCCCGGCAGCGGAGAACCTCATGGCAGTAGGAAAGGATCAGACTGCATGCCTCTCTCCCCAGTCCCTGCCTGCGGTAGGGAGCAAAAATCCGGTAACCCAGCTCCAGCACATCCCATCCATTTTGCCTTTGTACCTGTTTTCGATAATTTTCCAGATCTTCTCCAAATTCCCAGGGCAGCCTGGGCGCTGTCATGCCGCCCAGGCCTACCAGCCGCCGGTCCGAGGCTCTTACCAGGGCCCAGACTCCAAACTCCCAAAAAGGATACTGACCTTTGATATAAGTCCTGATCCCCTCCTCCTGGCGGAACATCTCCTCCTCCCGGCTCAGCTTTTCTTCCGCTGGAATATCCATCCGGTCCCTCTCCACCAACTCCCGGACCACAATACGCTGTCCTTCTCCTATGGTCCACGGAAGTCCCAAATGCCGGCGTGCCATCAGCTCTGCCAGCTCCAGGCTCACATCTTCCCAATTCGGGACCACATAGGGAGCCGACGGCAGCGTTCTTCCATCCTTCTCAACGGCAATAATGGCTCTCCCGGCGGCTTTCGCCTCCAGAAGAGCCTGACTCTCATCAGATACTATAACCAGACAGGGAATCTGGTCCACTGTCACCTGAATTTCTCTGGTCATCCGCTCCTCGCCTCTTACTCTTTAACAGGTTTCCGGCTCCGGATACTCCCGCCCAAAGGTTTCCACCGTCATGGACTGGATCCGCTGGGTCTTTAAGGGACGGTCATTGTAATCGGTCTGAACCTCCGCAATGGCATTCACCGCATCCATTCCCTCGGTAATTTTTCCAAAAGCCGCATAAGCTCCGTCCAGATGGGGAGCTGCCTTATGCATAATGAAGAACTGGGAACCGGCTGAATTGGGGCTCATTGCTCTGGCCATAGAGAGAACTCCCTCTGTATGTTTCAGATCATTCGGGAAGCCATTCTGCGCAAACTCTCCCTTTATGGAATATCCAGGACCGCCCATCCCAGTTCCCTGCGGGCAGCCGCCCTGAATCATAAAGCCCCGGATTACCCTGTGAAAGGTCAGTCCGTCATAGAAGCCCTTCCGCACCAGGCTGATAAAATTATTTACTGTATTGGGGGCGATCTGAGGGTAAAGCTCCGCCTTCATTACCTTTCCGTCTTCCATTGTAATCGTTACTACTGGATTGCTCATCGTACAATTCTCCTTCTGCATGCCTCCTCTGGAGGCTATTTGTCTATCACTATAGCAGATTTTGAACTATTTGTCCACAGAGGCGAATATGGGGATACGGGAGGCAGTATACTCCAATCCTCCTGAGCAGCCTGGACTGTTTCGACATATTTTGTTCATAAATCATTCAAAAACCTTTTACACAAAGAACATGAACTATTCATGTTTCCCCGATATACTTTAACCATAGTCAAGGAGATAACAAATTGACTTCCAAAATAAGCTTACAAGATTTTTTTCATAATACTCGAGCTGATAATATGTTTATCAGCTCTCCTCCCTTTAAAAATACTTTTATTCCAGAGAAGGGGATTGCTCCGGCGGTGGAAGCAGTCCCCTTCTTTATGGTTCAGAACACTCAGCGCCTGCCTGTCAGGCGTTTATTTTTTCTCCATTGCGGATAAACCACCTGCTTTCGCAGGAAAATCAGGGCTGTCAGATTAGGAAACGCCATAAGGCCGTTCCACAAATCAGACAAGACCCATACGGTTTCCAGTTTCCACTGACTCCCCACGAACACGGCCGCCAGAAACAGTATCGGGTAAAGCCAGCCTGTCAGCACATGCCCGCCCCACACATAGGCCGCTGCCTGCCGGCCCAGATAAAACCAGGCGATCATGGTAGCAAAGGCAAAGACTGCCATGGAACCGGAAATCAGAAGCTCCCCTCCTTCTCCCAGTTTCGTTCCAAAACACCAGGCAGCCAGAGCTGACCCTGTCATTTCAGGACCGGCATTCAAGGAATCCGTCGTACACAAAATCACCAGTCCTGTCAGTGTGCACATAATCACCGTGTCGAAAAAAACTTCAAACATAGCCCACATTCCCTGCTGCTCTGGCGCAGTGTCCCTGGCCGCCCCATGGAGTACCGCCAGTGTTCCCAGTCCTGCCTCATTGGAAAAAACTCCTCTGGCCATCCCATACCGAATCGCCCTGCTGAGCCCATAACCGGCCGTTCCCCCTGCAGCCGCCTGAGGCGTCAGGCCGCAGGAGATCATGGACCGTACCGCGCCAGGGATCTCCCGCCAACAGGATAAGATCACCGCCAGTGAAAAGAGAATATAAATTCCGGAAGCTGCCGGAACCAGTTTCTCCGCCACCCGCCCGATCCTCCCGATCCCCCCCATGATCACCAGCATGACCAGTACCGTCAGGATCCCTCCTGCCGCCAGAGCCGGCATATTCAGGCTGTAAACAACGGTGCTTACCGCGGAATTGGACTGGACCATGCTTCCCATTCCCAGTGAGCAGAGAACGCACAGGATCCCGTAGAGCTTTCCCATCCACCGGGCGCCCAGAAGCTCCTCCATGTAGAGAAACGGGCCGCTGATATACTGCCCCTTCCGGTCCCTCCGGCGGCTTTTCAAGCCCAGAACCGTTTCCCCGTACGCAGTCGCCATGCCGATTCCCGCACAGAGCCACATCCACAGAAGGGCCCCCGGCCCTCCTGCCGTCAGAGCTGTAGCCACCCCTGCGATATTCCCGGTCCCAACGGTAGCCGCCAGAGCTGTGCACACCGACTGCAGCTGGCTGATTCCATTTTCACCGTCCCTTCCGTCTGGTTTTCCATTCTCCCCAATCAAGTTTCCCACCGTATGTTTCCACCAAAACGGGAGGCCCCTGATCTGAAACCATCCCCCTTTGATGCTGTAATAGATCCCTACTCCCAGAAAAATCGCCAGCGTCCACGGTCCCCACACCATTTGATGGAGCTGCTGCAGAATCTCCCCCATTGCCTTCCTTCCCTTTTGGTCTTTTACTATCTGTCTTATTCACGGGGAACGCCGCATATGACTGCATCCGCAGTCCTCGCTTCCCTGTTCCCTGCAGCCAAGTCCCCGGTGTAAATCCCCTCGATTTTTTTTTCTGAATATGCTAAAATAAACATAACGATCCGGACCTTATCCTGAATCGTTATGAATCATGAAAAGAGGGACTGCCAATGCCAGGCTTTACCACCCATTATATTTTAGGAATGAAGGCTTACAATGATCTGCCTCAGACCTCTCTTAAATTTATTATTGCAAAATACCGCTGGCTCTATCAGCTTGGACTCCAGGGACCGGACATCTTCTTTTACAACCTGCCTATTCTGCGGCATCGGGATCACCGCAATGTCGGTTCCTACATGCATGAACATCTGGTCAATGATTTTTTCCGCTGCTGCTTCTCCAAGCTTTCCACTATCAAGTCCAGGCAGCAGAGGGAAGCCGGCCTCGCCTATGTCTGCGGTTTTCTCGGACATTATATTGGGGATTCCGTCTGCCATCCCTATGTATATGGACGGATTAAATACGATGTCCACCATCCCGGCAGTTATTATCACGGCCTCCATGCACAGCTGGAAAATGATCTGGATGCCCTGCTGCTCCAGAAGTACAAAAAAAAGAAGCCGTCCCAGTTTAACCAGGCGGCTACCATCTGCCTCAACGGTATGGAGACTCAGTTTATCTCCCGATTCCTGTCCGAGTGCATCAACGAAACCTACTATCCGCTCAGCTATCACAACAATTATCAGGTCACTGCGCGGATGATTCACCGCTCAATCCTGGCCATCCGCTTTGGCTGCCGCACACTGTCTGACCCAAAAGGCCGCAAAAAGAACAAGATTGCATTTTTTGAATCTATCTTTTTGAAAAATCCTGTGGCTTCCACAAAGCTGGTAACCGATAAGGTGGAAAACCCTGCATGGAGTCTGAATCTTGGACACGAAACCTGGTGCAATCCCTGGGACAAGCGGATCGCCTCCCAGGCTTCCTTCCCCGACCTGTTTAAACAGTCCCTGTCAAAGCTTTCCACCATCTACTATATGATCAATTCCATGATTGACGGAACCCCTTCCCTGGACCCTGTAACCTTCGAACGGCTAATGTCCGAAATCGGGAATTATTCTTACCACAGCGGGCTTCCTTGTAAAGATGAATTAATACGAAACTAATTTCTAACTAAAAGGGATAAAAAACTGCCCGGGAAAAGCGGTCTGTGAATGCAGTTCTTTTCCTGGGCAGTTCTGTTTTTCAGTTTCTTCTGTCCTTACACTCCTGTTCTTTCAGATACTCCCCTGCATCCTTAAAAAAGCTCCACACGATCAGCACCATGATAAACCCAATTGGAAAGGCTGCTATGATCGACACAGTCTGCAGGTTCGCCATAGAGCTTTCTGAAAAAATCAGTGCAATGGGGAACAGCATCAGCACCAAAGACCAGAACAGCTTTACCCTCCGGTCCGGCTCCTCATCTGCATCCAGCGCTTTGTAGGAGTAAGAGGCCGCCACAATTGCCAGCGCATCAAAAGTAGTGGCATAAAAGGCAATCATGGTAAGAGCCAGCAAGATCAGCGCCAAAGCCGGAAATGGGAGACTGGAAAACATGGCAATGATCGTCTGATACAGGTCCTGGCTCTGCTGGTAAATCGCCATCAGATCCAGTTTCCCCATCATCTGCAGTCCCAGTCCATAATTTCCCAGAATGATAAAAGACGTAAATGTTCCAGCCAGGCTGAACAGGTAGCCCCCCAGAACCGTCTGCCTGATAGTTCGTCCCTTGCTGATGGTACCGATGAAAAAAGGCGTTGCAATGCACCATACCATCCAATAGGCCCAGTAAAAAACCGTCCAGTTCTGAGGGAATGAGGTCGTTCTGAGCGCATCGGTCCAGGTACACATGGAGATAAAGTTCTGGGCGAGATTTCCCAGCGAGGTAAGGCCTGTTTCAATTATATAGCGCATCTCCCCGCCTCCCAAAAATACATAGGCCAGGAAAATAAAAAACAGATAAATACAGGAGGAAGCCAGCTTTGCCACTCCCTTCATGCCGAAAAATACAGCCAGCGTATACACAACGCAGATAACAACCAGGATTCCGATGGTCAGAATCCGGTTGTCCGGAATTCCTGTCACCTGGCTGACTGCCATGGACAGAAGGGGCGTAGCCAGTGAGAAAGTGGTAGCGGTTCCCGCCAAAAGGGCAAACACTGCAATCAGGTCGATCACCTTCCCCCAGAAGCCGTCCACACGCCTTCCCAAAAGAGGACGGCAGGCCTCGGAATATTTCTGCTTATTGCGTTTCCGCACATGGATCATAAATCCAAAGGCTACTGCCATGACCATATAGAAACTCCAGGGAATCGGCCCCCAGTGAAACAGTGGATAGGTGGAAGCCCAATCCTGAATGCCGCCCATCTCTGCTATATGAGGCTCACCTGCATAGAGCATCCACTCACACAGAGAATAAAACAGAATATCCGCTGCCAGACCCGCTGTAAACATCATGGAGCCCCACTGAAAAAAGGGATACTGAGGCTTCTCCAGATTTCCCAGGCGGATTTTTCCAAAAGACGAGAAGGCCATGTACAGAGAACAAATCAAGGCCCCCATTCCGAGAACCAGGTAATAGCTGCTCATCTGATCTCCCAGGAAAAAACGGATGCTGGCCAGAATATCTGCAGAACCCCCGGGATTTTCCATAAAGAACAGACACAGCACTATAACACATACAAAAGGTACCACTGTTGTCACCCAGTCCAGCCGTTTTAAAATTTCCCTGCCGGAGCCGTTCTTTGTATCTGGTTTCATTGAATTTTCCTCCTGCTGTTTCTCCAAAAGTTTAGTTCATTTTTTTATATTTTTAATTGATATTGAACATCATAACATGTCTTTCACGAAAAATCAAGGCTGTCCGGCGATCTTTTCCAGGACTGACAAAAATAACAATAATTTTGTAAGAAAAAAGGGCTGTTAAATGAAAAGAATGTCCGCTATAATAAGAGAGTTAAAATTAAAGGAGGATGATTCATGAATAAACTGCTCAAGCTGTCTTTGACATTTGGCGCCTGTGCGGCGATTCTCTGCGGCTGTACCCAGAGCAATATTGTAACTCCTTCCGGCGGACTGGTGGAGGGCAACGTTACCCCCGACATGGAAACCAAGGAGAATATCCAAATTAACTGGGAGGAGGTCCGTGAAGTACTTCGGGATGAATTTATCCAGCCCTATGGCACCTACGGGGATTATGTGATGGATTTGTCCATAGGATGGGATGATGATGCCGATGCCCTGATTTTACGCCTTCCGGTTACCGGAAATCCCTCCGGTGACATTGCAGTGTCCTATGCCCAGGATGTTCTGAAAGCCTGTGGTGATGAGATTGCTGTACAGGACTTTTCCTACACCGGTTCCGAGGAGGAGGGAACCTATTACGGCAGTTACTTTGATACCCACGATGTAACCGTACAGGTATTTCCCTACAATTCTGAAGATGACGAAAGCACCTATATCGTCAATGATACGATGAAGGCCGGAGAGCAGCGGGCTCTCACTGCCTTAAAGTAGAAACAAAAGGGGATTTCTATTCCCAAAATGACAAAAAGGAGAAGCATTCCCTATGAGACTTGACCGTTATTGGAAACAGGCAGCTCTCT
Organism: Candidatus Enterocloster faecavium; assembly: GCA_019118585.1. Classification (GTDB taxonomy): domain Bacteria; phylum Bacillota; class Clostridia; order Lachnospirales; family Lachnospiraceae; genus Enterocloster; species Enterocloster faecavium. Next base: position 22,925 of record DWYS01000093.1, read on the forward strand.
GCCTGACCACCTTAACGCTGCTGCTGGCCGGCCCCGGCCGCTGCTTCGGGATGACAGGCGGCGGTACAACGATTATTCCCTTAAATACCGCCAGCCTTCAGAATCAGAATTCCACTGTCACCACGGATCCTGCTGCCCCGGCCCCTTCTGTATTCGGCACCGTCCAAACTGAAACAACAGACAGTTCCACTCTCTTCGGACCTGGAAGGCTGACGATGCTGGCCAACCACGATACCGCCGCTCAGATGCTTTCCGTGATCATTGAGACCGGGCAGGGCGGGATGATTGTCGTAGACGGAGGATGGAGGGAGAATTCCGAATACCTCCTGAACCAGTTAAAAGCAAAGGGCGGACATGTTCAGGCCTGGCTCCTGACGCATCCGGACTCAGACCACGTAGGAGCTTTAGCGGAAATCCTCTATCAGCACAGTGGAGAAATTACCATTGACGGTGTCTATTACTCTCTCCTGGACGATGCCTGGTATCAGGAAAAGGATGCAAATGTGGCCTCCATGGTCTCCTACTTAAAAGGTGCCCTGGCCAAGCTTCCCGCTGAGGCCCTCCACGGCGATATCACCGCCGGTCAGATTATTGAAGCCGGCCCGGCCAAAATCCAGGTTCTGAATCAGGCTTATAAGATGAAGAGCGATTTCGTCAACAACAGCAGTGTGGCTTATCTGGTTTCTCTCAACGGAACCAATGTCGTATTCCTGGGCGATCTGGCTCAGGCGGGAGGCGAACAGCTTTTAAATGATGTGGATCTTCGCTCCTTGGGATGTGATATTGTCCAGATGGCCCATCACGGCCAGAACGGCGTAGGCTACGAGGTTTACAAGGCCCTGCGGCCCCGGATCTGCCTGTGGCCCACTCCCCAGTGGCTCTGGGACAATGACAACGGCGGCGGTGCCGGCAGCGGCTCCTGGAAGACGCTGGAGACCCGCAACTGGATGGTGCGCCTTGGAATTGAAGCTTACTACTGCACCAAGGACGGCGACCAGGTTATCGAGTAGATATCGTTCACTTAAAAAACAGGATGTGCTGCACGATCATACAGCAACATCCTGTTTTATTTTTCCTACTGAATCCAGGCTCCGCTTGCATCCACCTGGTAGCCGTCCGGCGTAGTGGTTCCCGCTGCCATGGAGCCGTCTTCATACAGATAGTACCAGATTCCTCCAATCTGCTGCCAGCCGGTCACGGCATATCCCTCTTCATTAAAATAGTACCACTTTCCATTGATCCGTTCCCAGCAGCTGGCCGGAACACTTCCGTCCGCCCTGGTAAACCTTCGTCCCTGCTGGTAATCCCCCCATGTTCCATCGGTAATTCCGGGATTGGAGGAGGCGGAAGCCAGGGAGCTGACCGTACCCCCGTCTTCCAGATAATCCTGCTGATCTCCGTTTCTGGCAATGGCTGCCACATCGAAGTAATACTGGATGCCGGTCTTCGTCATAAACTGGGAAAAGTCATAGGAAGTAGCTCCCTCCACCTTCTGGGTCACGACAGCGCCCTGATCATCGTAGAGGGTAACCCGGTAGGTATTGGCATATTTCACACTGTTCCACCTGGCGACCGTAGGGTTGGCCTCATCCCAGCCGGCCCAGGAGGTATCTCCCAGCTGGGCTGCTACCTGATAGCGGAACTTGACCCGGTAAATCCTTCCGTCCGGGTAATCATCTTCGTACTTGCTCCCCGTATACCGGTCCACAGAGGTAATTTCTACCTCATTGCGTCCCTCTCCGTCAATCCGGATATCCGTCCTGTTTTCTCCAATCGCAGCAGCCGAAGAGGAATCCAGGTCAATATAAATCGTTCCGGTTACATAATTTCCGGGCGTCCAGTTTACCGCGCTTTTGGACCAGCTGACATCGTCGATTATCTCATAATCATCGCTGTATACATCCGGTTCCAGAGGATGGATCTTTTCATCGTCATTGTCATCCATGCTGGTCTGCTCCGTATCATAATTATTGGATACGTAAATCACGTAGTCTGCTCCATAGGCCGTCATGGCCATACCGGCGGACAGCAGCGCCGCTGCCGCCAGGTTCATCAGTATGTGCCTGTTTTTCATAATGAAATCTCCTTTACGAAACATGCCTCATACACTTTTCTCTCTCCCATCAATGCTGCCAGATCCCATTTGCATCCAGTACAAAGCCGTTGACCGTGGTATTCACCAGCTTCTGTCCGGAACCAGGCTGGAAGTAATACCAGTTTCCTTCCACCTCATACCAGCCCTCCACCATGATCCCGCTGGGGTTGATGAAGTAGGTCAGTCCATTTACTGTCACCCAGCTGTTGGTGACCATAGCTCCCTCCGGGCCGCCCTCATTTGGATTGCAGTAATACCAGTAGTCCCCGCTCTTTACCCAGCCGGTGATCATGGCTCCGCTGTCATTCATGTAATACCAGTAACCGTTCTTCTGCTTCCAGCCGGTGAGCATAAGGCCATTCGCATCAAAAAGATACCAGATATTGTTCCACTTCAGCCAGCCGTCCTTGAAGTAAGTGCCGTTGGGATATTTAAAATACCAGCTGCTCCCATCCTGAATCCAGCCCGCATCCGTCACGCCTCCGGTACCGTTGGTGCTGTTTCCGGGAGTGCCTTCCTGGCCGCTGCCGTCGGATACCTCATCCTCCCCTATATACAGCTCTCCCGATTCCGTCCAGTCGCTCTTTTTTCCATACTGTTTCTCGCTGTCCGAATGGGGGACCGCCCGGACCTTAAAACTGTAGTCCCCTGCCTGCGTCATATAGGGATAGAAATCATAGCTTTCGCCATTGTAATCCTCCACCTTTTTGACAATCGTAGAACGTCTGTAGAGATATACATCATAATAGTTTGAGCTGTCTTCACCCGGCTCCCAGACTGCCCTTCCTTTGCTTCCCCTCCACTCAGCATATTCCGGCTCATCGTAGGTTCCCTTAACGCCGTCTACCCGTATGGTTACCCTCAAATCGCCTCCCTGCTTTGTAGAAGAAACATACTCACCTCCGCTGACGCTGACGCTGCTGGAACTGTAGCTGCTGCGGAACTTATACTCCGTATCGCTGTCGCTGTCCGTAATCTCCAGCCATACATACATCTTGGGCTGGTCACCGATGGAAATCTCCTTGTCGCTGACCCACTCAGCCTCCACCACCCGGTAGCGGCTGGAACTGGAATACACGTAGGTTCCGTCCCCGGACCCATTCTCCGTGCTGATCGATTCCCCATCGTCAACGGAATCTCCCGTTTCCAAGTCCGTATGCACCTTCAGCGAAATGCTGGTGATGTACTTCGTTTTTGCCAGAGCTGGAAATGACATGGCTGCGCTGGCAGTAACTGCGGCTAATAACAGGCTTAAATGGCGTTTCCAGTTCTTCATAGGCTTACCTCCTCCGCAGGGACATCTCCCCCGATGCTTTTCTCTCGCTTTTTCTCTGCCTTCATTATAGACGTTTGAGTATCTCTCCGTCAACTTACGATATTCTTTCGCCATCGTAAGGATTTAAGAAAAAAGGAGATAATGCATTCTCAGCATTATCTCCTGATTTTCATCTTATCTTACCGCAATCCCGGACATTAAACCAGCTCGAGCAGAACCTCCATAGCGGCGTCGCCCTTTCTCTGGCCAATCTTGATGATCCTGGTATAACCGCCGTTGCGGCTCTGGTACTTAGGAGCAATCTCATCGAAAAGCTTTCCTACCAGATCAACGCTCTTGGTGTTTTTCTTTCTTCCGGCCTGCTGGGTGGGAACCTCAGTTACGTCGTAAAGAACCTTTAACATCTGTCTTCTGGCATGGAGTCTGGAGGGCTTATCCTTCTTGATCTCCTTCTCCACCTCGTCGTATACGGTTACCTTCTTGCCGTCTACAACTTCTTTTACGCGCTTTCCGTCTTTGTCCTTGCGGGCAACCTTAGCGGTTACCTTAACGGTCTCGTAATTGTCCTTCTCCTTCACAGCCATGGCAATAAGACCCTCGGCTACCTTGCGGATTTCCTTGGCTCTCGTCTCAGTGGTGCGGATCTTGCCATGGTACAGCAGAGCAGTTACCTGGCTTCTGATCATTGCCTTTCTCTGGTTGGAAGTTCTTCCTAATTTTCTATATCCTGCCATTTCGTTTTCCTCCATTATTCTGCGGAGCACCTGGGCCATGCTGCTTTCGGACTTACTGGCCCCGGCCTTTTACCCGCTAATTATTTGATGGCTGACACCGCCGCGCTTCTTTGGTCTTACCGGCTGTGCCTGTATCACTGTATCTCTTACTGCTCGTCGCTGGGATTCAACTGAAGTCCTAACTCCTTCAGCTTTGCAAGCACCTCTTCCAGGGACTTGCGGCCCAGGTTCCGGACCTTCATCATATCCTCGGAGGTTCTGTTGCACAGCTCCTCCACCGTATTGATCCCGGCTCTCTTCAGACAGTTGTAGGAACGAACGGAAAGCTCCAGTTCATCGATGTTCATCTCCAGAACTTTCTCCTTCTCATTATCTTCCTTCTCTACCATGATCTCAGCCGTCTTGGCGTTTTCGGAAAGGTCGATGAAAAGGTTCAGATGTTCGCTGAGCACCTTTGCCGCAAGGCTCACTGCCTCGTCAGGCGCAAGTGTTCCGTTGGTATAAATCTCCAGAATCAGCTTATCATAGTCTGTCTGCTGTCCTACACGGGTGTTGGTTACTGCCATATTGACACGCTCTACCGGAGTGTAAATGGAGTCCACCGCGATCACGCCGATGGGGAGATCCTCGTTCTTATTTTTGTCTGCGCTTACATAGCCCCGTCCTTTGGTAATGGTCAGCTCCATGTAGAACTTGCTGTCCGTACCGCCGCTTAATGTGGCGATTACCTGGTCGGGATTCATGATTTCAATATCCGCATCAGCCTGAATGTCCGCTGCAGTAATCACGCCCTCGCCCTCAAACTCGATATAGGCGACTTTTGGCTCGTCGGTATCGCTGTTATTCTTGATCGCTAAGCTTTTGATGTTCATGATGATTTCCGTTACATCCTCTTTTACGCCGGGGATGGAACTGAACTCATGCAGAACGCCGTCGATTTTTACCTGACTCACTGCGGCGCCCGGGAGGGAAGAAAGCATAATCCTTCTCAGGGAGTTGCCCAGCGTAGTGCCGTAGCCTCTCTCAAGCGGTTCAACTACAAACTTGCCGTATCTCTTGTCGTCTGAAATCTCAGCGATTTCAATATTTGGTTTTTCAAAATCGAACACGAATAGCCCCTCCTTTTGGGTTTTGATTCAATTCCGAGGGAAATTATACGCAACCGTTCAGGACGGCGGGAAAAGAGGGGCAAAAACAGGCATTAAGCTCGCTTATAAGCATGCTTTTGCCCCTCTTTTCACATCGGATGTCCATCCGATGCTTCTTGTCCGGCCTATGGCCGGGCAAGAAGATAACCCGCCCTGAACAGTTACAACTATACTAATTATTTAGAATACAACTCAACGATCAGCATCTCGTTTACAGGAACATCGATCTCATCTCTGGTGGGGTATTCCTTAACGGTTCCGCGAAGGTTCTCCTGGTCCACATCCAGCCATGCGGGAATCAGACGTCCGCCGGTCACCTCCAGGATATCTTTGTATCTCTGCGCGGATTTGTGCTTCTCTTTGATCTCGATCACGTCACCGGGCTTTACCTGGTAGGACGGAATGTTGATCTGCTTGCCGTTTACCAGAACGTGCTTGTGGTCTACGATCTGTCTGGTCTCCTTGCGGGTACGGCCAAAGCCCATACGGAACAGAACATTGTCCAGTCTGCACTCCAGCAGGCGGAGCAGGTTCTCACCGTTCTGGCCGCTCATGCGGTCTGCCTTCTTATAGTAGTTGCGGAAGGGCTTCTCCAGAACGCCGTAGATGAATTTGGCTTTCTGCTTTTCTCTCAGCTGCATTCCATACTCGCTGACTTTCTTGTTTGCTCTTTTGGACTCTCTATTGGACTTCTTGTCAATTCCTAAATAGATGGGATCCAGTCCCAGGGATCTGCATCTTTTAAGAACAGGAACTCTATCTACTGCCACTTTTCTTTACCTCCTAAAATCAGACTCTTCTACGCTTGGGCGGCCGGCATCCGTTGTGGGGAACCGGGGTTACATCCTTAATACTGGTTACTTCCAGTCCGCAGGCCTGCAGGGCGCGGATTGCTGCCTCACGGCCTGAGCCGGGGCCCTTTACCATAACGTCTACGGATTTTAAGCCATGTACAAGAGCTGCTTTTGTCGCAGTTTCTGCCGCCATCTGAGCAGCATAAGGAGTAGATTTTCTTGAACCTCTAAATCCCAGACCACCGGCACTTGCCCAGGATAACGCATTGCCCTGTGTATC
>DWYS01000094.1 GCA_019118585.1 Candidatus Enterocloster faecavium
CTCTGAACTCTGCCACAGGGATTTTATACCCTTTTGACGGGTTAATTGAGTGATGTTATGGCTGCATGGATCAATTTTCAGATTCATGGTACTGTTATCAATTCAGATACTGTTCCGTGAATAATTTAGGATCATTATTGTTTATTAACAAATATTAAAAACCTATCATCGCAAAAGGAAAAACCTATCAACTTTACTATTTTTATTCATTTTTTCAATATTAAATTATACATATTGTACAACACTGGAGATGATCCTGCTTGACTAGCAAAGAATTGCTTTATGTGAAAACCATTGCCGAATTAGGGAATATGTCAAAGGCTGCCAAGAAACTTTTTATTGCTCAGCCGTCTCTAAGCCAGGCCGTTCAACGTCTGGAGGAATCTTTGGGAGCTCCTCTATTTAACCGAACACCGGGCGGTCTTACTTTGACTCATATTGGAGAAAAATATTACCAGATTGCAACTCAGATTTTAAAGATTTATCGAGATTTTGAGGTATTTGTCAGTGATGAAAACAATCTGAAAACAGGTCGGATTCATTTTGGAGTTACTACTCATTTGGGATCCATTGTCCTTCCTAAAATTCTTCCTGTCTTTCACAGAAAATGCCCTTCTGTGGAAGTCCGAATCACGGAGGCCAACTCTACCGTTCTGGAAGAAAAGTTAATCGCCGGAGAACTGGATTTTATTGTCATTCACAGTGCTCCTGTATGTGAACGGGTTGGTTTTCATTATGAACGCATGAGGCGCGATCCTTTCCTCATTGTAACAGGGCAGGATCATCCTTTACAGCACAAGGCAAACATTCTTCCTAACTATCCTTTTCCTGTATTGGATCTAAAACATATCCGTGAGGAACCTTTTCTGCTTTTGACAAAGCCTCAGCGGATTCGTCAGATATCAGACGGCATCTTAAAAAATGCCGGAATCATTCAGCCAAAGATCGCTCTCACTCTGGGCAACTATCGAACTGCCCAGTTACTGGCTACAGAAGGATATGGAATTACCTTTGTTCCAATGTCTTATTCCCAAGGCGTTGCCTATGATAAGGAACCTTTATTTTTTTCTATTCCTGAGCAATATGAGCCCTATTGGTCACTGTCCGTTGCCACCATACCGGAAACATATCTTTCAAAAGCCGACTTATATTTTATTCATTTAATGAGAGGAGTATATACCCCCCCCCCCGCACACCAAAGCCAACTAAACAACAACCAGGCATTAAAACACCCGTTCTGCAAATCATTTACCCAATGCCTGTGCCTGGACCAATCTGTTTTGATTACAAAAAAAGCTGCCCCTTCCTTTCGGAAGACGCAGCTTTTTTATTCCGAGTAAGCCGGTAAGCCGGGTTATGTCGTTGGATGGCCATCTATCTAGGACTGCCGTCGCCGGCAGCCTCAAGCAACCTACCCGGAGGCTGACGGGCCGCCATATGCCTCCTGCTCGGTCTTGCTTCGGATGGGGTTTACATGTGCCCCGTCTGTTGCCAGCCGGGCGGTGGTCTCTTACACCGCCTTTCCACCCTTACCGCCAGAACTGGCGGCGGTTTATTTCTGTTGCACTGTCCCTGAAGTCGCCTTCGCCAGACGTTATCTGGCATCCTGCCCTGTGAAGCCCGGACTTTCCTCTCCCGCACCCTTTCGTGCCATGCGGCAGCGGCCATCTGGCTTACTCAATCCGTATCAGAATACCACGGGATTTCCTTTTTGTCCAGATGTTTTTAGACGTTCAGGCAGCTGCCACCGATAAATTCCCGCAGGATGGAGTTCTTGGGAACGTCCTCGCTGCTGACCCCCAAAAAGTAATCCAGGAATTTTAAAAGCCGTTTTGCCTCCTGATACTCCTCACAATCCTTAGGGATTCCAAACAGCAGCGGTTCGGCGTACTGCTTCAGCACCGACAGCTCGTAGACCAGGGCAGAATTAAACATCACATCCGCCTCCTCCTGGAACGGGAAGATATTCTCCTCCTCCCCTCTCCGGACAGAGGGCCACATGCGGATGGTTTCTCTGGCCTTTGTGCCCCTGGTCCTGGCATCCCGCACCAGCCGGCGCAGAAGCCTTCCGTCTGTGGTGGGGATCCGGTTGTGCTCATCAACATTGAGCTGGGTCAGGGCACTGATATAAATTTTAAACTTGCTCTCCCTCGGAAGGGCATAGGACAGACGGTCATTCAGACAGTGGATCCCTTCGATCACCAGGATATCCGCCGGCCCCAGTTTCAGAAAATCTCCCCGGTACTCCCGAAGTCCGGTCTTGAAGTTGTAAACCGGCAGCTCCACCTGCTTTCCCTGCAGAAGATCCGTCATATTTTGGTTGAACAGCTCCACATCCAGGCATTCCAGGGCCTCAAAATTGTAATTTCCCTGCTCATCCCTGGGACTGTCATACCGGTTGACAAAGTAATTGTCCACGGAAATCGGATGTGGTTTCAGCCCCATAGCCTCCAGCTGCACACTGAGCCGGTGGGCAAAGGTGGTCTTTCCTGAAGAGGACGGACCGGCGATCATGATAAATTTCACATTCTTCTTCTCCCCGATCTGCTGGGCAATCTCCGAAATCTTTTTCTCCTGAAGAGCCTCCTGGACCAGAATCAGCCTCTGCATCTGCCCGGAGGCAATCCGGTCGTTTAAGGCTCCTACATTTTCCAAATCCATCTGTTTTCCCCACAAAGAAGACTCCTCCAGCACAGAGAACAGCTTCTCCTGAGGGACAAACTGAGGGAGGGTTCTGGGGCTGCTCATCTGAGGCAAAAGCAGCACAAAGCCCTGGTGGTAGGGAACCAGGTCAAAATACCGGATATAGCTGGTATTCTGGACCATATATCCGTAATAATAATCTTCAAATCCCTCCAGGCTGTACAGATTGACCCGTGAGACCCGCCGGTAGGCGAAAAGCCGGGCCTTGTCATACATCCGGTGTCTGCGGAACTCCTCCACGGCATCATCCGTCCCGATGTTCCTCTTATAGATGGGAATGGCAGCCGCGGCGTACTCCTCCATCTTTTTCTTCACCTGAGCTAAAAGCTGAGGCGTTACCTGAAAGTCTCCTTCCGGGTCCACAAAAAAGCCCTTGCCGATGGAAAAGTCAACGGATACCTTCCGGATTCGCTCCGCTCCCACGATCTCGTAAAAAGCCTTGAGCATCATCAGGGTGGCGCTGCGCTGATAGGCGCTCATGCCGGGCTTGTCCGCTGCGGTAATAAACCGGACCGTTCCCTCCCGGATCCCCTTGTGCAGCTCCTGGAGCTTTCCGTTTACGTTTACCAGCAAAATATCATTTTCATAAAACTTCTGATAGTCCTCTGCTACCTGCTTCCAGATGGTTCCCTCCGGATAATCTCGTCTTTCCTGACCGACCTGGATTTGTATCATGCCTCATCCTCCTGTCAATACGCCCTGGCCGGCCACTGGGGCCCTGCCTGGATCACCTGGATCCCGCTTCCAAGCTGCTTTTCCAGCCATCCTCCCATAAACTCCACAAAGATGTGCTCCAGGCCATAGTGGCCTCCATCGATGACCGCCATGCCCCTGGCCGCCGCATCGATCCCCTGGTGATGGCTGATATCCCCGGTGATCAAGACTTCGGCTCCTGCCCGGATGGCCGCCTCGATCTCACTTCCGCCGGAGCCCGGACACACCGCCGCCCGGGTCAGCTTCCGCTCCGGATGCTCCTCACCATAAACCAGCACGTAGGGCAGGCCAAATTTCTCCTTAACCTCCTTTGCCAGCTGGGAAAGGCACGCAGGCTTTTCCAGCTCTCCCCATTTTCCAATCCCAAAAGGCAGCCCTTCCGCTTCTCCCATCACCTCCAGCGGCTGTCCCTGAAGGATCCCAATGCGTTTTGCCGCCAGATCCGCCATGCAGCCGGGCGCGGCATCAAAATTGGTATGCATGGCATAATAGGAGATATCCGCCTGTATCAGCCGAAGGAGCCGCCTGGTAATGAAATTCTGGTCATTTACCTGTTTCACCGCCTTAAATACCAGCGGATGATGGGTTAAAAGCAGATCTGCCCCTGTGCGGACGGCCTCCTCCACGATCTGGTCCGTAGCGTCCAGGGCAACAAAAATCCGTTTGACCTCTTTTTCCATCCGGCCGGCGATCAGTCCGGGATTGTCCCACTCACAGGCCCATTCCTCTGGGGCCAGTCCTCTCAGAATTGCGATTATCTCACTGCACTTCACTTGATGTCTTCCTCCTTATCCCTCATCCGTTTTCTGGTTCCTTCAATCAGCGCCAGTTCCTCCCCCATCTGCAAAAAGGCCTTCTTCTGCCCCGGCGTCCACTGCTCCTCTTTTTCCGGATCAAAGCTCTCCCGGATTCCCCGGATCCGCTTTTCCTCCTGGTCAAGATATTCCAGCAGCACCGGACTTTTATCACGGATCAGACAGGGACCGTACCTCCGTTCTTCTTCCGCCATAGGAGCCATTTTGCCCCGGCCAGCCGCCATCACCGTGTAAAACTTTCCGCTGTCCTTCACCATCTGCTCCTTTAAAATCACAAAACCTTCCCTAAACAGGAACTGTCTGACCTCCTCCAGCTCCGACTGTGGGGACAGCACCCAGGTATCCACGCTTTCCCACACATGGCGTCCCTGAGCCATGATCCGGATCATCAGCTCTCCGCCCATACCGGCAATGACAACCGTCCCGGCTTCTCCTGCCTTCATTCCTCCAAGGCCATCACTCAGACGCAGCTCGATTTTCTCTCTCAGCTCAGGCTCCATGGCTTGTACATGGGTTCTGGCCCGTTCAAGCGGCCCCTTTCCCACATCCATGGCCAGGGCGCCTGGCACTTTGCCCGTTTCCACCAGATAAATGGGAATATAGCCGTGGTCCGTTCCGATATCTGCTGCCCAAACTCCTGCCGGCACAAAATCCGCTACGGCTTTCAGACGCGGCGAGAGACGGATTCTGCCGGCCGTCTCCTGCCTCTCTATTTTCTCTCTGCTGATCCTTTCCTCCTTGCAGTCCTCTGCTGTCAGCTTCATGTTCTATGTATATTCCTTTCTCCCAGTTTTGTACCCCTCCGTCCCCTGACGTCCTACACTTCATCCAGATAATCTTTCAGTTTCCGGCTCCTGCTGGGGTGGCGCAGTTTTCGCAGTGCCTTGGCCTCAATCTGGCGGATGCGCTCCCTTGTCACATGGAACTGCTTGCCCACTTCCTCCAATGTCCTGGCTCTTCCATCATCCAGGCCAAAACGCAGGCGCAGCACCTTCTGCTCCCGCTCGGTCAAAGTTCCCAGGACCTCCATCAGCTGCTCATGGAGCAGGGTATAAGCGGCCGCCTCCTGGGGCACTGCCACATGGTTATCCTGGATAAAATCTCCCAGATGGCTGTCCTCCTCCTCACCTACAGGCGTCTCCAGCGAAACCGGCTCCTGGGACATTTTCATGATCTCTGCCACCCGCTCCGGGGGCATGTCCACCTTTTCCCCGATTTCTTCCATGGTAGGCTCTCTTCCCAGCTCCTGCAGAAGCTGTCTGGAAGCCCTTATCAGGCGGTTGATGGTCTCCACCATGTGAACCGGGATGCGGATGGTCCTGGCCTGGTCCGCAATGGAACGGGTAATCGCCTGGCGGATCCACCAGGTAGCGTAGGTGCTGAATTTATAGCCCTTGCGATAGTCAAACTTTTCCACCGCCTTGATCAGCCCCAGATTCCCCTCCTGAATCAAATCCAGAAACTGCATCCCTCTGCCTACATACCGCTTGGCGATGCTGACCACCAGCCGGAGATTGGCTTCTGCCAGCCGTTTCTGGGCTTCTTCATTGCCAAGCTCCATCTCCTTTGCCAGCTCAATCTCATCCTCCGAGGACAGAAGGGGAATCTTTCCGATCTCCTTTAAGTACATGCGTACCGGGTCCTCCAGGCTGACACCATCCGGAACGGATAAATCGATATGCTCCATATCGATTTCTTCCTCATCCTCCAAATCCGCCTCATCCTCCAGAAACAGCTCTTCGTCCAAATCTCCCTTGCCGTCTGTGCGCAGCACATCCACCCGGTTCTGTTCCAGACACTCGAACACCCGGTCCATCTGCTCTGCCGAAAGAGAATCCGGCTTAAAATGATCCAGAATTTCCTGGTAGACCAAGACATTTTTCTTCGCTTTGGCTTCCGCCAGCAAACCGTTCAGCTTTTCCTCAAACCCAAGACCCTCGTGCTCCATCGTTCCCCTCTGCCCTTTCCGCCTTTTCCGGCCTGAACTCAATCCGGCAACATCAGTCCAATGTAATATGAAGCTTTTTCAAATTGGCCTGTTCCCGGATGATCCGCTGAAGCTCCTCAATACTTCCGGCATTTCGTCCGGCCGCATCCAGGCTGTTCTTCTTTACCTTGTACACCGTTTCCGCAAATGCTTTCTTCTGCTCCTCGTTCCCCAGAGAATCCCCCAGACTGGCATTAAACAGGGCTGCCACCTGGCGGTACTGGTCCTCATCGTTGATATAGTGATTCAGAATGGCTGCCGGGTTCAAATTTCCCTGCTCGTGGCCGGCAAAAACCTGAACGGCCACCTGGTGATACAGTTCCTCCACAAAATCATCTGCCGTGATCACCCCCCGGATCTTGTCAAACAGTTCCGGATTCTCGATCAGCCAGGTCAAAAGCAGCCGCTGGGACTGACGGATCCCGTCCTCCCGGTCCGGCTTCTTTCCGCTTCTGCGCTGACCGCCTCCCGCAGCAGCTTCCCCGCGGTTTTCGTCCGTCTCCTCTCTTAAAACGGCTCGCCCGCTTCTTTTTCCCTCCGGCGCCGCCTCCCCCGCTTTCAGGCCCATGGTCATGCCCATACGGTTTACCATGCCCTTTAGCTCCTGATAGGGAATCATATATTCCGAAGACACGGCCTGGATATAATTATCCCTCTCCAAAGGCTCCCCGAAACGCAGCAGCTTTCGGGCTGTCTCCTGATAGAACTTCGTCTTCTGCTCCGGGTCCTCCATGGAATAATCCTGCTTCAGGATCCGTATTTCAAACATAAAGCTGTTTTCCGCCTGCTGGATCCGCTCCGAAAAGGCCTCTGCCCCCAGGTTCTTAATAAATTCGTCGGGGTCCTTATAAGGCTTCATATTCAGCACCTTCGCGGAAATCCCTGCTTCCCTCAAAATCGGGATCGCCCGCAGAGCTGCCTTAATCCCCGCTCCGTCGCTGTCGTAGGTGAGGATCACCTGGTCCGTGTACCGCTTTAATACCGAAGCATGCTGGGGCGTAAAAGCAGTTCCCAGAGACGCCACCGCATTGGTAAATCCTGCCTGATGAAGTGAGATCACATCCAGATATCCCTCACATACCAGCATATATTTCTCTCTGGAGGTCCTGGCATAATTTAAGCCGTAGAGATTGCGGCTTTTATCAAAAATCTTTGTTTCCGGCGAGTTTAAATATTTCGGTTCCCCATCTCCCATCACCCGCCCTCCGAAGCCGATGACGCGGTTGTGGATATCCATAATGGGAAATATTACCCGGTTCCAGAATTTATCCCTGCCTCCCCGCTCCTCTATGGTCACAAGTCCTGTCTCCTTTAAAAAGCTGTCCTCGTAGCCCTTTTCCTTTAAAAAGCGGTAAAGGTCATCGCTGGTCTTATTTGCAAAGCCCAGGCCAAAGTGGAGAATGGTCGGGTCCTTTAACTCCCGCTTGTCGTGGAGATACCGGTACCCTACCTGACCGGCAGGGGACTTTAGCTGGTGGTAAAAATAATTGGCAGCCAGCTTGTTGACCTCCAAGAGCCTGGCCTTCAAATCCGCCTGCTCCCTGGCTTCCTTCTGGTACTCGATCTTAGGCAGGGCCACCCCTGCCCGGTCTGCCAGAAATTTAAGAGCTTCGGGAAACGTATAATTTTCGTATTCCATCAAAAAGGTGATCACATTCCCCCCGGCGCCGCAGCCGAAACAGTAGTACATCTGCTTCCCCGGCGACACGGAAAAAGAAGGAGATTTCTCATTGTGAAAGGGACAGAGGCCAAAATAATTGGCCCCTTTTTTCTGAAGCTTCACATATCCAGAAATCACATCCACGATGTCGTTCTTCTCTCTTACCTCTTCAATGACTTCCTCCGGATAGTACATATTCGGTAACTTGCTCCCTTCCTTTTTATATCCAACTATTCAGGACATCCGATGTGAAAACAGGGGCAAAAGCACGCTTATAAGCGAGCTTAACGCCTGTTTTTACCCCTGTTTTCCCGCCGCCCCGAACTGTTACATCACATTCCAGCGCTTGGGGACGAACAGTTCCTCGAACTGGTCAATGGCGTACACATCGCTCATCCCCGCTATGTAGTCGCAGACCACCCTGCTTTTTTTATCGCCCCGTTTCTCCATCAGCTGAAGATATTCCGGCGGCAGTTTGTCCACATGCTTTAAGTAATACTCATAGAGGGAGGCGATCATCTGCTGTGCCTTGCCCTCCTCCGCCTTGGGAATCTCATTTTTGTAAACATGGGCGAACATCCAGCTTCTGAGGCCTTTCATGGCCTCCTCCATTCCAGGCGACATGGTAATCTCCGGCTTGTCCATGCTGTTGAAAATAATATCGTGAATCATGGTATTTAACCGTTCCCGGACGCTGTGTCCCAAAATATCCGTATACACAGCAGGAAGCTGGTCCTCCGTGAACATTTTCGCCCGGATGGCATCGTCAATGTCGTGATTGATGTAGGCAATTTTATCCGACAAACGGACAATCGCTCCCTCCAGGGTGGAAGGATGGCCTGCTGTCCGGTGATTCAGGATTCCGTCCCGCACCTCCCAGGTCAGATTCAGGCCCTTGCCGTCCTTTTCTAACACCTCCACCACCCGAACGCTCTGCTCATAATGAGCAAATCCATCCTCGCAGATCTGGTTCAGGATAAACTCCCCGGAATGACCGAAGGGCGTATGCCCCAGGTCGTGGCCCAGGGCGATGGCCTCCGTCAGGCTCTCGTTGAGCCTCAGGGACTTTGCGATGGTCCTGGCGATCTGACTCACCTCCAGGGTATGGGTCAGCCGGGTGCGGTAGTGGTCTCCCTCCGGGGCCAGGAACACCTGAGTTTTGTGCTTCAGTCGCCGGAAGGACTTGCAGTGGAGAATCCGGTCCCGGTCCCGCTGGTATTCCGGCCGGATATCACAAAGGGGCTCCAGCCTGGCCCGTCCCCTGGTTCGATTTGAAAATGACGCAAACGGACTCAAATACTGTTCTTCCAAAGCTTCCAGTGATTCGCGGATATTCATGGACTGGTCCCCCTATTCTTATTATATTTCTCATCTCCTTATTTTACTACAAAAAATCCAATCTGCCTAGGGCGTGTCAGAATATTTTCCAAATAGAGAGACAATTGCCGGTAATGGTTCAGGACGGCAGGCTATCCGCCACGCACAAAGCCCCATACCCCACCTGGGGATTGGGAAAGGCATCAAACCCCGGCAGCTGCCGGGCTCCCCTGCGCAGGTAAGCCTTTACCTTTTCTCCGTAAAGGTACGGGTCATTTCCCTGGAGGATCCCCCACTCCATCATAAGAGCCCCGCTTCCGGTGACAAAGGGCGCCGCAAAGGAAGTTCCGGTCACCGCCTCATACCCGCCGCCCGCCCTGGCTGTCACGATGTCCACTCCCGGCGCCGCCAAATCCGGCTTGTTCCCGCCTCTCTGGTCCAGAAGTCCTCTGCCGGAAAACGCAGCGTAGGACTGATAGGAGTCATTGTAAGCGCCTACGGAGATCACGCCCCGGGCGGTGGAGGGGATCGTGAGGGTTCCGTCAGGAGTGGAGGCCAGAAAGCGGGTAGCCGGATTTAAGGCCGACTGGGAGGGCAGCCACAGCTGATACTCCCCCGTCACCAGGCGTCCGGGGATCAGCCGGATGGTCCAGATTCCGCTGTCCACATAGTCCTCCTCCGGCTGGAACAGAAAATAGATTTCCTGTGCCGGGCTGTAAGGCTTAGGCTCCCCATAATAGAGAAGGACCCTTGTTCTGCCGTAGCGAAAGGTCTGAAGCCCCAGGCGGCGGCTGACCGGTCCGCTCTCCTGGCCGGAGGGCGTGACCAGCACGATATCAAATTCATCGGTGTAGGATTTCCACAGCTGAATACTGAATTCCGTCTCGTACTCCGCCACGGACAATTCCACCCGTTTCTCTCTCCCCTCTTCCAGGCGGCCGGAAACATGGCCGCCCGCCGTCCCTTCGTTTCCAGTTCCTACGCAGACCACCATCCTCCCATTGTCGGCCGCGGTGTCCAGAAAGGTTTCCAGAAGGCTGGTGCCGTCATGGGAGCCGTAGGTATTTCCAAAGCTCAAGTTGACCGCAGCAGGCATGGAGAGTTCCCCGGCCTTTCGGACCACATAGTCCATGGCCTCCATCAGCTGGGTCGTCCTTGGGAAATTTCCCGGACTGGCAGCTCCCAGGCGCACCACTAGAAGAGGACTCTCCCAGGCAACGCCCCGGTAAAGTCCTCCGCTCTCTCTTCCGTTTCCCGCCGCGATTCCCGCAACAGCCGTGCCATGTCCGCTGAGGTCAACGGAGGGTACGATCTGCAGCCCTTCCTGCCTGGTCCCGGCCCTCAGCGCCTCGTTGATCTGCTCCTGGCTGTAAATCCCTTTTTCCTGATCCCACAGCTCCAGAATCCGGGTAGTACCGTCCTCCTTCCGGAAGTCCTGGTGAAAATAGTCGATTCCGGAATCGATCACCGCCACCAGCACCCCTGCCCCCGTCAGTCCAAGGCCCCCGGACTGAACTTTGGTCAGGCAGGAGGCGCTCCGGCCTCCGTTGACGGCAAAATACAGAAGCTTTGGCTTTTCCATATATAAAATCTGGGGAAGTCTTGTAATCTCGTCCACCAAGCCCTCAAAAGCTTTCAGTACCGCGTAGCCGCCCAGCAGTTCTTTTACCTGGACTCCCATCTCCCTTAAAGGCGTCAGGTCGCCGCTGCAGCGCACGATCAGTTCCCAGGTCCGCTCCTCGAAATCGTAACCGGTTCCCAGAGCGGCCGATTCCATCCGCTCCTTTGGGGTGGCATCCAGCGCCATATTCAGCAGATTTTCCCGTTTCTGGCTGTCCATTGAGGTCTCCTTTGGAAAGAAAGGTTCCTTACTCTATGATATGTTTCTTCCGCCTCCCGGATTCCCTGGAATTTTCCGCAGGGATCTCCTCCATTCCAGGTCCTTATGATTTCCTCCTGGGATTTTTAGGAAACCATCCCCGCTCCACCCGTTTTTCCTGCTCCTTCAGCTCCAGGATGCTCCAGAGGCAGCTGCAGCCGATGACTCCCAGCACCGTGGAGACCAGAACCTGGGACACCACCAGGCTGGCCGCCAGAAATAAAAGTCCGGCCAGCAGAAAAACCGGCCAGCAGCGGGAGGAAACATAATACTCCGCCCATATCACAATGGGGTGGAACACCCCGATCACCAAAAAACAGACTGCCGCGATCATAACGCCGTGATAATTCATCGTTTTGCTATCCTCTCTCCTCATTTTCGATCAGTTTCAGGGCCATATAGAGAACCGCCGCCTGCCGGAAGGACCTGGGATTATAGCCGCAGAGCCGCCCGATCCGGTTCAGCTTGTACTGAAGGCTGTTTTTATGGAGAAACAGCCGCCTGCTGGTATTCTGCAGGGACATATCCTCCTGGAAATAGACCCTGAGAAGCTCCAGGTCCTCCGGCGGAAGTTCCCCAATGGTTTTCTTCAGGAACGCTTCCCTGGTCTCCCGGCGGGCGTCCCCCAAAAGCAGTTCCAAATCCAGCTTTGCAAAATCCGCCACTGCGCCTGAGGTGCCTGCGCTTTCCGCTGCCAGCCTGGCCTGCTGGTAGGAAAGGTTCTGGCTCCAGAATGGGGCTGTCTTCCCCAGCCCCGCCTTCACCTTCCCCTTTAAATTGACGGCCAGCTCTTCAAAGGCAGGCCCGTTTCTCTTCCATCCATCCTCCGAAAGAATCAAGATATACTCCTCCGGATAGAAGAATGTGTGAAATTCCGTGCCGGTCTGCTCCAGGGTTTTTATGATCTTCTGCTCCGTCTGCTCGCTGATTCCGAAATTTTCCCTGTCCTCCATCCTCAGGACCAGGGTCCGGTAAAGGGTATTCCGGCCAATATGAAATTGCTCCGCGGCGTAGGCCCTGTACTCCTTGGTCCGCTCCTGGGAGAAGACGGCAGAGCGCACCAGAAGATCCAGGTCTGCCTGCCGTCTGCTGCCCCGAAGGTAGTAAAGCTCCCGCTCCCTGAGAATCAGGTCCGTAATCCGGACTGCCAGCCGGCCAAATCTCCTCACTTCTTCCGGCTCTCCGCTGATGCCCACCACCGCCGCCAGCCTTCCCTGATAGCGGACCGGGATATTCACCCCTTTCCGGGCCCCCGGAAACTGGTCATCCCGGAATACCTCCAGAGTCTCCCTGTTCTGTGCCGCCAGGCGCCCCCCTTCGTGAAAACCGCCTGCCCGCTTCTGGTCCGTGCTGGCGATAATCCTGCCGCTCTCATCGATAAAATTCACATCGCGGCCGCAGACTTCTTTCACCGTATCCACAATCCTTTGGGCTGTGGCCCTGCTGATATCCTCCATCTCCTTCCCCTCCTTCCTGTATCTCTTTTTATTTTAATAGATACGTTTTATATAACATGATTTTTGTTTATTTTCAATATTTTTTTGTTTTTTATAACATATCATAAACGATGGGGCCTGCTACAATAAAGATAACGATTTATGCTGAAGGAGAAGGAGGAACAACATGAACATTACCATTGCCATTGATTCTTTTAAAGGAAGCCTTTCTTCCATGGAAGCCGGCCAGGCCGTTGCGGAGGGAATCCGGCGCGTGTCCCCCCAGGCGGCGATTCGGGTTCGCCCCCTGGCGGACGGAGGCGAGGGGACCACCGAGGCTCTGACCGCCGGACTGGGCGGAGAGCTGAAATCCCTCACCGTTACCGGGCCTCTGGGACGTCCGGTAACCGCATCCTACGGACTCATACGGGAACGGAAGATGGCTGTTCTGGAGATGGCCTCTGCCGCCGGCCTTACATTGATTTCCAATGAGGAGCGCAATCCCTTGGAGGCCACCACCTACGGCGTGGGCGAAATGATCCGGGACGCCATAGAAGAAGGCTGCCGTCATTTTCTCGTAGGCATCGGAGGCAGCGCAACCAATGACGGCGGGACCGGCATGCTCTCCGCCCTGGGCTTTCAGTTTCTGGATTCAGACGGTCAGCCCATCCCTCTGGGTGCAAAGGGTCTGGAAAAGCTGGCCCGCATCTCGGCGGAAAGCGCTCGCCCGGAGCTTTCCCAGTGTTCGTTCCACATTGCCTGCGATGTGACCAATCCGCTTTGCGGTGAAAATGGCTGCAGCGCCGTCTACGGTCCCCAAAAGGGGGCAGACCCGGAAATGATCCGGCAGATGGACAAATGGATGGATCACTACGGGGACCTGGCCGCCCGGACCTTCCCATCTGCAAATAAAGAAGCCCCCGGGGCCGGAGCCGCCGGAGGGCTTGGATTCGCTTTTCTTACCTTTTTAAACGGTTCTCTGGAATCCGGGGCAGAGATGGTGCTGAAGGAAATCAACTTAAAAGACGATATCCGGGAGGCTGATTTGGTCATCACCGGTGAAGGCCGTCTGGATGCCCAGACCGTCATGGGAAAGGCTCCCATCGGGGTAGCCCGTCTGGCCAAAGGATACGGAAAACCGGTTATCGCCTTTTCCGGAGCCGCCACACGGGAAGCCGGCCTCTGCAATCACCACGGCATCGATGCATTTTTCCCCATTATGCGCGGCGTTGTCTCCTTAGAGGAAGCCCTGGACCCGAAGGAAGCCAGGCTCAACGCAGCGGACACGGCGGAACAGGTATTCCGTCTGCTTCAGCTCAAGCTTTCCTGTTAAAGGCCTGAAAACCAGGATATACCGCCGCCTCTTTCAGCTCCTCCTCAATCCGCAGGAGCTGGTTGTACTTGGCCACCCGCTCGCTTCTGCTGGGAGCTCCTGTTTTGATCTGACAGGTATTTAAAGCCACCGCCAGGTCTGCGATGGTGGTATCTTCCGTTTCGCCGGAGCGGTGGGAGGAGATGGCGGTATATCCGGCCTTATGGGCCATCTTGATGGCCTCCAGGGTTTCCGACACAGAGCCGATCTGATTCAGCTTGATCAGGATGGAATTTCCGCAGCCCAGCTCAATGCCCTTTTTCAGGCGCTCCGTATTGGTCACGAACAGATCGTCCCCTACCAGCTGGACTTTGTCTCCCAGCTCCTTTGTCATATACTGCCAGCCTTCCCAGTCCTCCTCGTCCAGTCCGTCCTCAATGGAGTAGATGGGATATTTTCCCACCAGATCCTTCCAGTGGGCCACCAGCTCCTGAGAGGTAAATCTCTTTTTACACTTGGGAAGGACATACTCTCCCTTCTGAGCTCCCTTCCACTCGCTGGAAGCGGCATCCATCGCCAGCACAAAATCTTTCCCCGGCTCATAGCCCGCCTGGCGGATGGCTTCCAGAATATACTGGATGGCCTCCTCGTCGCTTGCCAAATCCGGGGCAAATCCACCCTCATCGCCAACAGAAGTTGCCAGGCCTTTGGACTTTAACAGAGCAGCCAGGGCGTGGAACACTTCCGCGCACCAGCGCAGTCCTTCCCGGAAGCTCTCCGCCCCAACCGGCATGATCATAAATTCCTGCACATCCACCGTGTTAGCCGCATGGGCGCCCCCGTTGAGGATATTCATCATGGGAACGGGCAGCCGGTTGGCGTTTGCCCCGCCCAGGAAACGGTACAGCGGAATGTGAAGGGACAGGGAGGCCGCTCTGGCGCAGGCGATGGAGACCGCCAGAATGGCGTTGGCGCCCAGCCTGGACTTATCTTTCGTTCCATCAGCCCGAATCATGGCCTGGTCCACCTCATAGGTGCAGGAAGCGTCCATCCCGCAGAGCACATCGCTGATGATGGTGTTGATGTTCTCCACCGCCTTCAAAACACCCTTTTTCCCATAGCGGTCAGGGTCTCCGTCCCTCAGCTCCAGCGCTTCAAACTCTCCTGTGGAAGCACCGCTGGGAGCAGCTCCCCGGCCAACGATCCCGTTCTCCAGCTCAACTTCCGCTTCCACCGTCGGATTTCCCCGTGAATCCAGAATCTCCCGTCCCGTTACCTTTGCAATTTTCAGTCTGTTCATGCCTTTGACATCCTTTCTTTTTCAGAAGCCCGCTCATCGGGCTTCCGGTTCATCCTGCAGGTAGTTCGCTGTATATCGTTAGCTATGTCTAACTACCTGCATTCTATCAGAAGGATACCCAAAATGCAATGTGATTATTTATCAACAGGCTTCTGGCCTTTTCTCTTTTCACGGATCCGGTTCCGGTTATACACCAGATGAAGCGTCATGGCATCTTCTGCCCCTACCCCGTCTCCTGCTTTTACTGCCTCCACGATAGCCCGGTGGCTCTCCATGGTCTCTTCCACCAGTTCATTTCCCGTCAAGGCGATAAACGTGTCAATGGCTTTTGAGATAATGGGGATCAGATGGGGGAATACCAGGTTGCCGCTCAGCTCCCCCAGTTTTGCATGAAAGGCATTGTCCGCCTTGTTGTGAGGCTGGCCGCTTCGGTAAAGCCTCTCCACCTCATCTGCCAGCTCCTCCAGTTCCTTTGCCTGCTCTGCATTCGCTCTCTGGGCTGCCCGGGCCGCAATTCTCGGCTCCACCAGAAGGCGAAATTCCATCAGATCCTCCGCCAGCCGCTCTTTATCCCGGATAAAGAAAAGCCCCAGCGGGTCTTCGGAAATCCCCGTATTCTTGCTTACATAAATTCCGGAACCGTGGCGTACCTTCAGAATGTTTCTGGAGGAAAGCATGCGCACCGCTTCCCGGGTGGTGGTGCGGCTCACTTCCAGATCTTTCATCAGCTCACTTTCACTGGGCAGCCTGTCCCCTTCCGTTAATCCCTTCTCAACAATGTAATCCACAATCCGGTCCGCCGTCCTCTGCACCAGCGTTCTGTTCTCTTCCATATGATTCTCCTCTCCTCCGGTTTACTGCCCAACGTGCAGGCTGCCCCTTTGGGACACCGTTTCCCTATTAAGATTATTATATCGGATAATCGATATTTTTTCAAACTTATACTATCTATTTTTCTCTATATTATCGATTTTTCAGGATTTTTATAAAATATATTGCAGTTTTTTCCCAGAAGTGATACTATGAATCCAGCAATACAAAGTCAAAAAAGGAGAACGTTTATGATTAGTCAGGAAATCCGGAAAATCGCCCCCGAGCAGGACCCCCTTCGGATGGGCATGGGCTGGACTGTGGAGGATTTGTCCAAGCCCCAGATCATGATTGAAAGCACCTTCGGCGACAGCCATCCAGGCAGCGCAGGCCTGCTGGAGCTGGTCAACCAGGCAGCGGAAGGGGTACACGAGGCCGGAGGAAAGGCGGCCCGGTATTTTACCACCGATATCTGCGACGGCATGGCCCAGGGCCATGACGGCATCAACTACTCTCTTGCCCACCGGGACATGATCTGCAACATGATCGAGATCCACGCCGGAGCCACCCCCTTTGACGGCGGCGTCTTTATCGCCAGCTGCGACAAGGGCGTTCCCGCCCATCTGATGGGCATCGGCCGTACCAATATGCCTTCCATTCTGGTCACCGGCGGCGTTATGGATGCCGGCCCTGACCTTTTGACCCTGGAGCAGATCGGCATGTACTCTGCCATGTGCCAGAGGGGCGAAATCTCTGAGGAGAAGCTGACCTACTATAAGCAGCACGCATGTCCCTCCTGCGGGGCCTGCTCCTTCATGGGAACTGCTTCCACCATGCAGATCATGGGAGAGGCCCTTGGACTGATGATTCCCGGCTCCGCCCTGATGCCCGCTACCTGCCAGGACCTCCAGGACATGGCCCGCAAGGCCGGTCAGATGGCTGTGGAACTGGCCCGCAAGGGACTGAAAGCCAGGGATATCGTTACCTTAAA
>DWYS01000095.1 GCA_019118585.1 Candidatus Enterocloster faecavium
AAGGACGGAAAGGCCCTGTATCTGCACTGCCTGCCTGCCGATATCAACGGTGTGAGCTGTGTGGACGGAGAGGTGGAAGCTTCCGTATTTGACCGGTACCGTGACCCGCTGTACAAGGAGGCAAGCTACAAGCCTTATGTCATTGCCGCAATGATCATGCTGGCCAAGTTTGCTGACCCGGCCGATATCTTAAAGAAGCTGGAGGAGAGAGGCACTCCCAGAGTGATGAAATAAAGCAGCCAAGTAAACTGACTCCGTTCTTTCTCTGAAAAGGACATATTCCGGGCTGCCGGTCATTGGTGCCGGCAGCCCTTTGTATTTAAATGGGTTAATATAAAACTGCAAAAACAAAAGGGGATTTCATTATGAGCGAAAAACGCAAAAAAAGAATTGTGATTGCTCTGGGGGGCAATGCCCTGGGGGATACGCTTCCGGAGCAGATGAAGGCGGTGAAAATCACAGCCAGAGCCATCGTTGATCTAATCGAGGAAGGCTGCGAGGTCATTGTCGCCCACGGAAACGGCCCCCAGGTCGGTATGATCAACAATGCCATGGCCGCATTGAGCCGTGAGGACCCCAATCAGCCCAACACTCCCCTCTCCGTCTGTGTCGCCATGAGCCAGGCTTACATCGGTTACGACCTGCAGAATGCGTTGAGAGAAGAGCTTTACAATCGGGAAATCTATGATATTCCGGTTTCCACTATGATCACGCAGGTGAGAGTGGATGCAGACGACCCCGCCTTCGATACGCCCAGCAAACCAATCGGCCATTTCATGACCGAAGAGCAGGCAAAGCTGGCAGAGGAAAAATACGGCTACATTATGAGAGAAGATTCCGGCCGGGGCTATCGCCGGGTCGTGGCCTCTCCCAAACCAGTGGAGATTGTGGAAATCGGCGCCATCCGCTCTCTGGTGGAATCCGGCCAGCTGGTCATCGCCTGCGGCGGCGGCGGGATCCCGGTTACCCGCCAGGGCAACCACCTGAGGGGCGCCAGCGCTGTCATTGATAAAGATTTTGCCAGCGAGCTGCTGGCTGAGAATCTGAATGCCGATTTTCTGATCATCCTGACTGCCGTGGAAAAGGTGGCCATCAACTTTGGAAAGCCCGATGAACAGTGGCTGGAGGACCTGGATACGGAAACGGCCCGGGCTTATATGAAGCAGGGCCATTTTGCTCCCGGCTCCATGCTCCCCAAGGTCCAGGCCTCTGTTAAATTTGCTGAATCAAAACCAGGACGCACAGCCCTCATTACCCTTCTTGAAAAAGCCAAGGATGGGATCCAGGGCAAAACCGGAACCCGCATTCACCTGACCTAAAGGAGGTGGACATATGAGTGCCAAGAAACAGCATGCATCTCTGTTTGAGATGGAGGGAGTGCCCAGATTAAGCCAGGCACTTCCCATGGCCCTGCAGCATGTGGTAGCCATGATCGTAGGCTGCGTTACTCCTGCTATTATTATCTCCGGCGCTGCCGGCATCAGCACGGCGGACCGGGTCATCCTGATCCAGGCCTCCCTGGTGGTGTCGGCTCTGGCCACTCTCCTGCAGCTGTTTCCCATCGGGAACCGCAATGGTCTCCACCTGGGAGCCGGTCTGCCCGTCATCCTGGGCGTAAGCTTCGCCTATGTACCCAGCATGCAGGCCATTGCGGAGCAGTCGGGAATTCCTGCTATTTTAGGAGCCCAGATTGTAGGCGGAATCTGTGCGGTTCTGGTTGGCCTTTCCATCAAGAAAATCCGCCGTCTCTTTCCTCCTCTGATTGCCGGAACTGTGGTCTTTACCATCGGTCTGTCCCTCTACCCTACCGCCATTAACTACATGGCCGGAGGCAGCGGACAGCCGGGGTACGGCTCCTGGCAGAACTGGGTGGTAGCCATCTTCACCCTTATGGTCGTAACTATCTTGAATCATTTTTCTTCCGGATTTTTGAAGCTGGCCTCCATTCTGGTGGGCATGATCGCCGGATATCTTTTCTCCATTCCGTTTGGCATGGTCAGCTTTTCCAGTGTCGGCGAGGCCGGAGTCTTCCAGCTCCCACAGGTCATGCATTTTGGCATCTCCTTTGAAGCCTCCGCCTGTGTGGCATTGGGCCTCCTGTTTGTGATCAACTCTGTCCAGGCTATCGGAGACTTCTCTGCTACGACCTCTGGAGGACTGGACCGTGAGCCTACCAGCAGCGAGCTCCAGGGAGCGATTCTGGGCTACGGCGTCAGCAATATCATCGGTGCGGTTCTGGGATGTCTGCCCACCGCCACCTACAGCCAGAATGTAGGCATCGTGGCTACCACTAAGGTGGTAAACCGGGTAACCCTCGGCCTTTCCGCCCTGATCATCCTGGTAGCAGGACTGTTCCCCAAATTTTCCGCCCTGCTGACCACCATTCCTTATGCTGTCCTGGGAGGAGCTACGGTTTCCGTATTCGCCTCCATCGCCATGACCGGCATGAAACTGGTCATGACAGAAGACATGAATTACCGCAATACCTCCATCGTAGGACTTGCGGCTGCCCTGGGCATGGGCGTATCCCAGGCTTCCGCCTCCCTATCAGCCTTCCCGGATTGGGTTACCACAATCTTCGGAAAGTCCCCGGTGGTCATTGCTACCCTGGTAGCGATTCTCTTAAACGTGACGCTGCCGAAGCATGAAGGAAAGTAATGCCTCTGCTGCGTTGATCCAAAAAGTCAGCCGGGATTATGTAATTCAGAACATTTTCCCGGCTGGCTTTTTGTTTTAAAGTTCCTGACTATTTCCGAATGGGAAAATACACCTCTGTCTCCCAGTCCTCCGGTATAAGAGTGTCGAACTGAGTTTTTTTGTAAATCTCGTAGGGCGCTCCGTCCCATTCATAGCCATTCTCCTCAATCCATGCAACCAGTGCCCCATAGGCATCCGAAAGAGAGGAATATCCTCCCCGATGAATCGTCCTGGCGCACATCTGGCCCTTTAACACCCGGTCTGCCCGTTCCCTTTCCCGTATTCCCACGATCAGCTCAATATCCGAATTTTCCGGATCAAATTCGCTGTCGTGGTATACAGCTCCACGCAGGCCGTCCGGGGTCAGATGCTCTCTTGCAATCCGTTCATAAATCCCGCTGTAATAATTGCCGAAATCCTTCACTCCCATCATCTGGCGGCTGGCCAAAACCCACTGGTCCGGCACAGATGCCACTTCAATCTCATAACCTTTCTGATATCCCATGATATCACCTGTCCTTTCAAAATCCTGCAGATGGGCGGAGAGTTCACCGATCACCAGTTCCATCTCCCGTTTCTGCAGCTTCAGTTTTTCTTTTTGTTTCCACAATTTTGAAAAGAGCACTCTTTCATCTTTACATTCCAGAAGAAGCTTCACATCTTTCAGGGAGAAACCATAATGTTTCAAACGTCCAATCAGCAACATCCGCTCTACCTGCTCTTTTCCGTAATAGCGGTATCCGCTAAAAGGGTCCACCTTCTGCGGACGCAGCAGGCCAATCCGATCATAATGATGAAGGGTTTTGACACTGACCTGGCATATTTTCGAAAATTCTCCCACTGTAAGCATGTAAGTTCCTCCCGTATCTGGCTTCGATTCGAATCTGAGATCAGTATAAGCTATGACCTTAGGGGAGGGTCAAGCGGTTTTTACAAAATCATCCCAGCCAGCGTCTCCATCCGGTAATCCCACTGCTCCTCCAGCCGGTCCATCAGCAGGTTTTTATTGAGGTCCGAGTGCTCCACTTCCCGCGAGAAGCAGTGAGCCACATCCGCAAAATCCTCAAAAGACAGCTTCTTTCCATTGCAGAGCCAGCGGCCAAAGGCCAGCTCCTGGATCATCAGGGTGCTGCACACGGCAAATTTCATCCGGGTATAGGCCCGAAGGTCGTAAACGGCGCCGCAGTAATAGGTAAATACAAAATAAACCATCAGCTGTTCACTGCATACGTCCCAGTTCAGCTCATGACTGCTCTCCAGCCATTGTCCAAACTCCTCCCGAAGCATTTTGTATCTTCCCGGACCTTCTCCGCAGAGAGCCTGGCGCAGCTTCTTTAACTCCGGTTTCCAGGCAGGATTTAGGACCTCCATTCCGTCCAGGATCTCCACTAACTTATCCATCGCGGCAAAACGGCGCTCAGCTCCAAAGGCCATCCCCTCCACCTGACGCTCAAACCGCGCTGCAGCTCCCTGTTTGCCGTAGCGCTCCAAAAGATTGTCCACCTCAAAAAGACATTCCTGGCTGATTCTTCTCTGGATATCATGGGTCATGGAAAGGACCATCAGCATCCGAATCTTTAAATTCAGCTGACGGTTCTGAAGAATTTCAAACATTTTCTCCCTGCTGTCCTCCAGCTTGGTATAAAGGAAGAAATCGAAGTTTCCAAAATCCTCCTCCCTTCCCTCCTTCTCCTTTGTCAGGAAGCGCACCGGTTCCTGGCATCCCAAAATGATTTGGGCCGCCCGGATGCAGGAAAGGCTCAGGGAAATTTCTCTGGCCCC
Source organism: Candidatus Enterocloster faecavium (assembly GCA_019118585.1). GTDB lineage: Bacteria > Bacillota > Clostridia > Lachnospirales > Lachnospiraceae > Enterocloster > Enterocloster faecavium. The sequence continues at coordinate 4,480 of DWYS01000095.1, forward strand.
CTCAAACTCCTCCACATGGCGGGGGTACAGCCGGCAGGTCCTACAGAGCATCCCTTCTCCGCCCTCCGCCTGAAGGTCGCAGAGGTTGTCCTCGTTGAGAAAAGCGCACCTGTGGTGGTACTGGTAAAATACGCCCCGGTCCCACTGAATACTGTTGTGAAGGCGGTTTCCAAGTGCTCCTTTTGTCTGCCTGTATTTTTTCAGGGATTTAGGGTCTATGGCTATTTCCCAGCCAGCGCAGCAGGTATCGGGACACTCCCCTGCCATGCACTGAAACCGTCTATAATAATGGGGTATGGTATAAATCATCTCTTCATCCTCTTCTCTCTCCGTATCAATCCATAAGGCCCTCTCAGGCCCTGTTAAAATAAATGCTGGTGACCACTCCATCGCATTCCAGCGCTTCTTCCAGGATCAGACGCCTTTTCCCCTCCAGGGGACCGGGCCTGAGCCCTTCTCCCAGAAAAACGGGACAGACTGACAGCCAGTATTGGTCTGCCAGCTCCCGGCTCAGAAAAGCATTCATCATGCGGATCCCGCCTGCCATCCAGATTCCTTTTCCCGGCTGCTGCTTTAAAAGAAATACCAGCTCCGTCAGGTCCCCGGGCCAAAAGGTAACCTTCTCCGTATCTTCCAGAAATTCTTCTGTCGCCACATAGCACTCCATTCCCTCAAAAGGCCAGGGAACCGCTTTCCGGATCAGGCAGTCATACGTGCTGCGCCCCAGGATCACCGTATCCGTCTGCTTTCTGAGCTGTTCCTTAATCTGTCCTTCCCAGTCCTCCACGCCGTGGCCCGTCAAAGCCTGAAGGGAGCCCGTCTCATCTGCCAGAAAGCCGTCAGCGCTGATTCTGGCCCATAAAATTACATCTCGTTCCATATGAATTCCTCCGGTTTCTCCGGTCAAATACTCCTAATGGATTATATCACATCAGAGAAACCCTGGAAAGGCCCTGTCTGCAATTCCTGCGGTGCCATTCTCCATGACGATCCGCATAAAAAAAGAAAACCCTAAGCCTGCAATGGCTCGGGTTTTCTTTTTTTATGTTATATTTGGCGCTGCAATATTCTCTTTTAAGCCGCAAACTGCGCAATCTCTTCCAGCAGGGCATCACATTCGTCTGAATGTACAATCAGCTCCAGGGCCTTGGAACGGGCCAGGGACAGTACGCCCACAATGGATTTTGCGTCTACAATCTTGCTGCCGCATTTTACGTCCGCATCATATCCATACCTGGTAATGATCCGAACAAAATCAACGATCTGATCAGCTTCATCAAACTTTACAAATGCGTGTTTCATAACTTAATT
>DWYS01000096.1 GCA_019118585.1 Candidatus Enterocloster faecavium
TCACCTCCCCGTGATTTGTAGTATACCGAGTTCCCTACAAGAAGAATTATAAAGAAAAATAAGCTCAGGGAAAATATTTTCATAACGTTTTGTGCCTGAGCGAAGCGAAAGGAATGGATATAATCATGAAAGTAACGGTAATTGGAAGTCATCTCTGTCCTGATACCCTCTATGCCCTTGGGCAGCTGACGGCTGCAGGGGTGGAGGCAGATTTTCAGGATATCCTTTCCTGCCATGGAGTTCTCCAGGACTATCTGCAGATTCGGGAGAGCAGTCCTCTGTATGAGGAAATCCGCGGCACCAGGCGTCTGGGTATCCCCTGCTTTGTGAAGGAGGACGGGACCATGACGCTGGATCTGAAGGATATTTTGCAATAATCCTACGAGGAGAAAGAACATGCATGAACTGACAGGACTAATCCGGCAGGATATGAAACCGGCTCTGGGTGTTACGGAGCCGGGGGCCATCGCCTTCGCGGTGGCTTCCGCCAAACAGCATACAAAAGGCGAGATACTAAGCGTAAAACTGCGGCTGAACAGCGGTATGTATAAAAATGCTTTTACCTGCGGCATCCCCGGAAGCGACAAGGTGGGGAATGCTCATGCTGCCGCCCTGGGGGCGGTGGGAGCGGACCCGGACAAGGGCCTGGAATGCCTGGAGGGCGTCACACCGGAGGAGGCCAGACAGGCGGAGGCTTTGGTGGAGGCAGGAAAAATCCAGGTGGAAATGGCCGGAATCGACAGCCGGATTTTCATTGAAGCTACGGTGAAGACCCGGGAAGGGGAGGCCGCAGTCCTGATTCGGGATTCTCATACCAATATCGTCCGCATCACGGAAAACGGTCAGGTCGTCTTCGAGAAAGCGGAACAGCCCAGTGAATTGCCTGAAGGCGAGGAGGAGGAAGTACCCCTGATTCACCGCTATACCTTAAAGCAGCTGTACACCTATGCCATGACGGTGCCGGCGGAGGAACTGGGCTTTATACGTCAGGCCTTTGAGATGAACCTGGCTCTCTGCAAGGCAGGTCTGGACAGCCCCAAGACAACTTACGGGCCGTATCTTCTGGCGGAGAACGGAGGAAGCTTGATTTCAGAGGATGAACAAAAGACCGCCTCCCTGCTCTGCAACGCCGCCATCGAGGCCAGGGTTCTGGGTCTGCCGGAACCGGCCATGAGTATCACCGGTTCCGGGGCTCACGGCATCATTGCCACTATGCCCCTCTATGCGGCTTACAAAGTAAAGGGGTATTCGGAGGAAAGCCTGCTTCGGGCTACGGCTTTGAGCTATCTGGTCTGCATGTATATTAAGGAATACTCAGGCAAGCTGTCAGCTTTCTGCGGCTGCGCCATTGCCGCCGGCACCGGAATGGCCTGCGGCCTGGTACTTCTGAGAGGCGGGGACACAGAGGATATGACCCGCACCATCGACAACATGGCCAGCAGCATCACCGGCATGATCTGCGACGGGGGCAACCAGGGCTGTGCCATGAAGGGAGTGGTGGCGGTGGATGCCGCTTACCGTTGTGCCGCTATGGCCATGAAGAACGTTTACATTTACCCGGTTCACGGAATCAACGGCACCACGCCGGAGGAGACGATGCAAAACATGGGACGGATCGCCTCACCTGGAATGGTTGGGACGGAGAAGACGATGATTGAGATCCTGGAAAGTAAGTCGTCCGGAAGGTAGAGATTAGAGGAAGAAAACACTGTCAAAGAAATTATTTTTCTGGTATAGCCGCCCGCTTCAGTCAGCAGCTGGGCGGCTGTATTTTTTAGCATCCCACTTTTTCTAACTGCTTCATTTGACATCCCCCTCCCCTTATGTTACACTAAAACTGTCTGAAAGTTCTATCATACAATTCCGTATATTTTTCAGTCCGGCGTTTCGCCGTATTTCCGTTCATCAATGAAAAGAAAATTTACTAGGAGGAGGTATGTGTATGTGTGGCCGTATGCGGTCAAAAGAAGAGATTTTTGGCCCGGAGCTTACCAGACAGGAGGCTTTGAGGATCATCATGGAGACGCCGGGCATGTATGCCTGGTATATGACACTCTCCCAACATTTGAAAGAAGAATTTTTAGAGTTTCTGATGGGAACAAGGGGGCTGAACCTGACCTATGATCCCATGTTCAAGGCGGTATTTGATCCCCAGCAGTTTCCCTCAAGGCTGGAGGATTTCTTAAGCCTGTGCCTGGGGGAGAAGGCGGAAATCTTGAGCGCCCTTCCAAACGAATCCAGCCGGTTGACAGAAGAAGGTTCTCTGCTGGTGATGGATTTGCTGGTCCGCTTAAAATCCGGTGCTTTGGTCAACGTTGAAATTCAGAAGATCGGGTATTTATTCCCGGGCCAGCGCTGCGCCTGTTATTCCAGCGATTTGGTGATGCGCCAGTACGCCCAGGTTCGGGATTCCTGCCGGAAAGAGAATCAGACATTTTCCTACCGTCAAATCCGAAAAGTCTACACCATCGTCCTGATTCAGAACAGCACCCCGGAATTTCATCAATTTCCGGGGAAATATCTTCACCGGGCCAGGCAGCAGTTCGATACGGGGCTGCAGCTGGATATGGTCCAGGAATATCTTCTCATTCCTCTTGACATCTTCTTAGAAAGCCAGCACAATATAAGTAACAGATTAGATGCCTGGCTGATGTTGATTGCCTCGGACAGACCGGAGCAGATTCTGAAGGTCATCCGTGCTTACCCGGAATTCGAGGAGATTTACCGCCAGGTGTTCGGCTTTCGCCGTCAAGTGAAGGAGTTGATGAATATGTTTTCCGATGCGCTGAAAATCCTGGATGCCAATACCACGAAATACATGATTGAACAGCAGAAGGAGAAAATCGAAGAGCAGAATGTGAAGATTGGGCAGCAAAGCGTAAGAATCGAAGAGCAGAATGCTAAGATTGGACAGCAAACTGTGAAGATTGAGTCACAAAATGCGGAAATTGAGCTGCTAAAAAAAGCGAATAAGGAGCAAGAGGAAAAGATTGAACGCCTGCAAGCTCTCTTATCTTCAAAGTGACATCTTCCTGGAAAGCCAGCACAATATAGGTAATGGAGTAACAGTTCAGGACGGCACATCTTCTTGTCCGGTCTTGGCCGGACAAGAAGCATCGGATGTTCATCCGATGTGAAAACAGAGGCAAAAGCATGCTTGTAAGCGAGCTTAACGCCTGTTTTTGCCTCTGTTTTCACGCCGTCCTGAACTGTTACGCAATGGATTAGATGCCTGGCTGATGTTGATTGCCTCGGACAGACCGGAGCAGATTTTGAAGGTCATCCGTGCTTACCCGGAATTTGAGGAGATTTATCGCCAGGTATTTGGCTTTCGCCGTCAAATAAAGGAGTTGATGAGTATGTTTTCCGATGCGCTGAAAATCCTGGATGCCAATACCACGAAATATATGATTGAGCAGCAGAAGGAGAAGATTGAACAGCAGGAAAAGAAAATCGAGCGGCAGGAAGAAAAAATCAAACAGCAGCGGGAGGAAATTGAACGTCTGAAAGCTCGCCTTGCCTTTAAAGAGGACCACGAAAGCGATAAACCGCTATGAAACAAGCTTGCGGATTTGTCAAAAGCCATTGACCTTTGAGAGAATCGGTGCCAGCCGCTGGATTCGTGTTCAGGTCTTTTTTACTTTTCTCCCGATTCTAATAGCCGCATCCCCTGATCTGCCCTATTCCCAAGAATAAAAAAATCCGCTATAATATAGAAACAATCGCAGAAAGGCGGAACAAACATGAAATCACTGGTAATCGCAGAAAAACCCTCTGTGGCCCGGGACATTGCCCGTGTGCTGGGCTGCCGGCAGAACATAAACGGAGCCATTGAGGGAGGAAAATATATTGTCACTTGGGGACTGGGCCATCTGGTCACCCTGGCGGACCCGGAGGACTACGATGGTAAATACAAACAGTGGAAGATGGAGGACCTGCCCCTGATGCCGGAGCCTTTTAAGCTGGAGGTAATCCGCCAGACGGGTAAGCAGTATCAGGCGGTGAAGGCCCAGCTGCACCGGAAGGACGTAGACCAGGTGATCATTGCCACGGACGCGGGCAGGGAGGGGGAGCTGGTGGCACGGCTGATCTTAAAGAAAGCGGGCTGCGATAAGCCCCTGAAGCGGCTGTGGATTTCCTCTGTGACAGACAAAGCCATCCGGGAGGGCTTCGCCCATTTAAAGGATGGAAAGGATTACGAGAACCTGGCAGATGCGGCCATGTGCCGGGCCCAGGCGGACTGGCTGGTGGGCATCAACGCCACCAGGGCGCTGACCTGCAAGTACAATGCCCAGCTCTCCTGCGGCCGTGTACAGACTCCTACCCTGGCTATGATTGCCGCCAGGGAGGAGGCCATCCGCCGCTTTGTGCCCAAGTCCTACTATGGACTGCAGGCCCGGCTGGCATCACCGGGGCTGGTGCTGACCTGGCAGGACCAAAAAACAGGGGAACAGCGCTCCTTCCATAAAAAGGAAATGGAGGAGCGGATGGAGCGGCTGTCCGGTGAGCCGGGAGTGGTGACCCAGGTGCGCCCGGTGCCGAAGAAGGTCCAGGCGCCCCTGCTCTATGACCTGACGGAGCTCCAGCGGGAGGCCAGCAGGCGCTTCGACTATTCCGCAAAGGAAACCCTGAATATTATGCAGCGCCTCTATGAGAACCACAAGGTACTCACTTATCCCAGAACCGACTCCCGATACCTGAGCGCGGATATTCTCCCGACCATCAGGGAGCGTCTGGAGGCCTGCGCGGTGGGACCCTACAAGGCCCTGGTCGGCCGCCTTGTCAACCGGCCTCTGCCGGAGAAGCCGTTCTTCGTCAACGATGCTAAGGTGACGGACCACCATGCCATCATCCCCACAGAGGAGTTCGTGCAGCTGGACCACATGACGGTGGATGAGAGGAGAATCTACGATCTGGTGGTGCGCCGTTTCCTGGCGGTGCTTTACCCGCCCTGCGAGTACGAGCAGACCAGCATTCAGGTGTCCATCGGAGGTGAGACCTTTACCGCCCGTGGAAAGGTGATGAAAAATCAGGGCTGGAGAGCCGTTTACCAGGACCAGAGCGGCTGGGAGGAGCCGGAGGACGAGCAAGAAGGAGGCGAAGGAGGCAGACCAGCCGGCGTTTCTCAGCTTCCGCCTCTGAAAAAGGGGGACCAGCTCTCGCCCCTGCGGCTGACTTTGACGGAGGGGAAGACCAAACCGCCGGCTCATTTTAATGAAGCCACTCTCCTCTCCGCTATGGAAAATCCAACTGCGTATCTGACGTCTCAGGACAAGAACGTGGCAAAGACCCTCCATGAGACCGGAGGATTGGGCACAGTGGCCACCAGGGCGGATATAATCGAGAAGCTGTTTTCCAGTTTTCTGCTGGAGAAAAAGGGAAAGGACATTTTCCTTACCTCCAAAGCAGTGCAGCTGTTGTCTCTGGTGCCGGAGGACTTAAAGAAGCCGGAGCTGACGGCTGACTGGGAGATGAGGCTTTCGCGGATTGCAGGAGGAGAGCTGAAGCAAAGGGATTTTATGAAAGAAATCCGCTCTTACGCCGGAGAACTGACAGAGGAGATCAAGGCGGGAACGGGGCAGTTCCGCCACGATAACCTGACCAATACGAAATGTCCGGTGTGCGGGAAACGGATGCTTTTGGTAAAAGGGAAAAACAGCCAGATGCTGGTCTGCCAGGACCGGGAGTGCGGTCATCGGGAGACCATTTCCCGCACCTCCAACGCCCGCTGCCCCGTATGCCACAAAAAGATGGAGCTGAGGGGCAAGGGGGACGGACAGATCTTCGTCTGCTCCTGCGGCTACAAGGAGAAGCTGAAAGCCTTCAAGGACAGGAGGGCTAAGGAAGGGGCCGGAGTGTCCAAAAAGGATGTGGCCCGATACTTAAATCAGCAGAAAAAGGAAGAGAAAGAGCCCTTAAACAACGCCCTGGCCCAAGCCCTGGCAGGGCTGAAACTGGATTAAGATAAGGCCTGTCCGCCCATAACGGTTCGGAAGGTTTCATCCCACTTCGGGAAACTGCGCTTTAAAGACATGGGTTTTCCGCTGCGGGTTAAAAAGCAGTGTGCGCTGTGGCCGGTGGTGCAGAGTTCTCCGGTGGAGGCCAGACGGATTTCGTATTCCAGCCTTAGACGGATGCCGTTGTACTCCCGGATTAAAGTGCGGATTCGGACGGTTTCGCCGAAATGGACCATTTTTTCATATTTGCAGGAAACCTCCAGCACGGGGCAGAGGATGCCGGCTTCCTCCATGGATTTGTAGCTGCAGCCCATTTGCTCCATGAGGAAGACCCTGGCCTCCTCCATCCAGCGGATATAGTTGGAGTGGTGGACGCAGCCCATCTGGTCGGTTTCGTAATATTGGGTATAGTGTTCGTAGTCTGGTATCATATGGAAAATCCTCCCTGTTTTAACGTGTACCCTGCGGGGCGCTTTGTGCTTTCAAGTATATCGCCGGGGAGGCATTTGCGCAAGGCAGAAGGAGGCAAAATGATCTTAAGCGTCAGCAGAAGGACGGATGTTCCCTGGTTTTACAGCCGGTGGTTTTATGAACGGGTGCGGGCCGGATATGTGCTGGTGCGAAATCCTTTTAATGCCCGGCAGGTCAGCCGGGTCCCCATTCGTCCCGATGTGGTGGACGGCATGGTGTTCTGGACCAAGAACCCCCTTCCGATGATGGATGGGCTGGAGATCCTGGACCCCTATGCTTACTATTTTCAGTTTACCCTCACCGGGTATGGGAGGGATGTGGAGCCGCGGCTGCCGGACAAGCGGAAGGTGCTGATCCCAGCCTTCCGGGAGCTGGCCGCAAGGCTGGGCCCGGAGCGGATGGTCTGGCGGTATGATCCTATTTTGATCAGCAGCAGATATACGGTTTCCTACCATCTGAAGGCATTCGGAGAAATCGCCGAAGCGTTAAGGGGCTGTACGGACCGGGCAGTCATCAGCTTTCTGGATTTTTACCGGAATATGAAAGGGGCCGCAGGAGAGCTGGGGGCGGCGGCGCCGGACGGAGCGGAGATGGAAAAACTGGCAGGGGAGATGAGCCGTATGGCTGCCGGGGCGGGCATGAAGGTGGAAACCTGTGCGGAGGACGTGGATTTGTCTGCCTGGGGAGTACAAAAAGGGGCCTGCATTGACCAGGAGAGAATCAGCCGGATCCTGGGCTGTGAGATTAAGGGGAAAAAGGACCCGGGACAGCGGCCGGGGTGCGGCTGTATGGAGAGCATCGAAATCGGCAGCTACGGAACCTGTCCCGGAGGCTGCCGTTATTGCTATGCCGGTCCCTTCCGGAAGGAAGGGATGAAAAACTGGAATGTCAGACAGCCTATCCTGGGGCGGGAAATCGGGCCGGAGGATGAGGTGAGGGAGCGGAAGGCATTTTCCCTCAGGCAGGGGCAGTTGAAGCTGGATTTGTAAAGGAGTATAAGACCATGACAAAAGAGGAAATTTTGCGCCAGTATTTCGGATACAGCCAGTTCCGCCAGGGACAGGAACTGCTCATTGACAGTATACTGGCGGGAAAAGATACCCTGGGAATCATGCCTACGGGAGCGGGAAAATCCATCTGCTACCAGGTACCGGCCCTGATCTTTCAGGGAATTACCCTGGTGATCTCCCCATTGATCTCCCTGATGAAGGACCAGGTGGGAGCCTTAAACGCGGCTGGAATCCACGCCGCTTATTTAAACAGTTCCCTGACCCAGGGCCAGTATTTTAAAGCACTGGATTTTGCCAGACAGGGAAGGTATCCCATCATTTACGTGGCCCCGGAGCGGCTTTTAACAGACTCCTTTCTGGATTTTGCCCTCAATGCAAAAATCGCCATGGTGGCGGTGGACGAGGCTCACTGTGTTTCACAGTGGGGGCAGGATTTCAGACCCAGCTATCTGAAAATCGTGGAGTTCATCGACCGGCTGAGGGAGCGCCCGGTCATCAGCGCCTTTACAGCTACTGCCACCAGCCAGGTGCGGGAGGATATCATCCGGATTCTGAAGCTTCAGGAGCCAACGGTGCTGACCACGGGATTTGACCGGGCCAACCTGTATTTTGCGGTCAAATCCCCCAAAGACCGGTACGCTTCCCTGGTAAACGATCTGGAGCGCCACAGGGGTGAGAGCGGCATCGTCTACTGCCTGACCCGCAAGACGGTGGAGGAGGTCTGCGGGAAACTGATCAAGGACGGTTTTGCCGCGACCCGCTACCACGCAGGCCTGACCGATGAGGAGCGGCGGTGCAATCAGGATGATTTCATCTACGACCGGAGTCCCATCATGGTGGCGACCAACGCCTTCGGCATGGGAATCGACAAGTCCAATGTCCGGTTCGTCATCCACTACAATATGCCCAAAAATATGGAGAGCTACTACCAGGAGGCGGGGAGAGCGGGGAGAGACGGGGAGCCGGCGGAGTGTATCCTCATCTACGGGGGACAGGATGTGGTGACCAACCAGCTGTTCATCGAGCATGATCAGGACAACGAGGCTCTGGACCCCGAAACCAGGGCACTGGTGCAGGAGCAGGACCGGGAGCGCTTAAAGAAGATGACCTTCTACTGCTTTACCAATGACTGCCTGCGAAACTATATCCTCCGGTATTTTGGGGAGTACGGAAGCAATTACTGTGGAAACTGCTCCAACTGTTTAAGCCAGTTTGAGACCGTGGATGTGACGGAGATTGCCAGGGCTCTTGTGGGCTGCGCGGCGGACTGCGGCCAGCGCTACGGCATCAATGTGATCGTGGACACGGTCCATGGAGCCAATACGGCCAAAATCCGGGGATACCGGATGGACGAAAACCCCCATTACGGGGAGCTTTCCAAGGTTCCATCATACAGGCTGCGCCAGGTTTTTAACTACCTGCTGATGGAGGGATATCTGCAGGTCACCAACGATGGATACACCATTGTGAAGCTGACGGGACAGTCCGGAGGAATCCTTTCCGGAGAGACGAAAATCCAGATGAAGCTCCCCAAGGAGCAGGAGCCTTCGGCGAAGGTCCGGAAGATAAAAAAGACCGCAAAAGGCGCCGGCGCGGCGGGCGATTTAGGGGAGCGGGAGCAGAGTCTCTTTGAGCGGCTCCGCAGTCTGCGGGCCCAGATTGCCAGGGAGGAGAAAGTGCCGCCCTACATTGTATTTTCCGATAAAACCCTGGTGGATATGTGCTTAAAAAAGCCTGTGTCCAGGGAGGAGATGCTGGAAGTGTCCGGAGTGGGGAAATTTAAGTATGAGAAGTATGGGGAAAGGTTTCTCCTCTGCATTGGCGGGGAGGGCTGAGAGAAGCATATGAAACAATCCAAAAAACTATTCTGGCTCCTGCTCCTGACGGTCAATCTGCTTGCGGCGGCCGGGGCCTTCTGGCTGTTTTTTTCAAACCATGATTTTTCCGAGAACCAGAAGAAAAATGCCTGCCGGATTGGGGTCAGCTATATGACCATGAACAATGAATTTTACGAGATTATGGGAGAAGAAATCAGCGCCCGGATTGAGGCGGAGGGAGACCAGATGATACTCAGGGACCCGGCTCTGGACGAGGAGCGGCAGAGGGAACAGATCAGCCAGATGCTTACAATGGGAATCGACCTTCTGGTAGTGGCCCCGGTGAACTGGGAGAGTATTGCGCCTTTAATCGAGGAAGCCAAGGAACAGGGCGTAAAGGTAGTGGTCGTGGATACCAATGTGTCCAATGAGGAACTGGCGGACTGTACCATCACATCGGATAACTACCGGGCAGGGGCTATGGTGGGAGAATATTTCTTAACGCAGCATGACCAGGCCAGGGTGATCGTCATGACGCACCAGGCTGCGAAATCCGGTCAGGACCGGGTCCGGGGCTTTTTGGACACCGTGGAAGGCCGGGAAGGGATACAGATCGTGGGAGAAATCGAGTGTGAAGGCCAGCTGGAAATTGCCATGCCCCGCCTTCAGGAGGCGATTGAAGACGGGACGGAGTTTGACAGCGTGTTCTGCCTCAACGACCTGGCCAGCGTGGGGGCGGTGGCTGCCCTGGATGCGGCCGGTATCCTGGACCAGGTTCAGGTTTATGGGGTGGATGGCTCCCCGGACTCCAAGGGCCTGATTAAAGAGGGGATGATGGAAGCTACGGCGGCCCAGTTCCCCAGCAAAATCGGCCGGGAGGCGGCTCAGGTGATTTACCGCCTTTTGGAAGGGGAGCAGACAGAGAAAAACATGATCGTCCCCGTAGAGCTGATCACCAGGGAAAATGTGGATGATTACGGCACCGGCCGGTGGCAGTAGGAGGAGTGAGCATGGAACAAAATGAAAAGAATGGGCCTTCCGGGCTTGTACTGACCGCGATGAAGGATTTGAACCTTATCATCCTGCTGTACATTGCTCTCCTGATGTGGGCGGGGGTAAGAGGGATGATTCGGCAGGATATGGCCCTGGATTTTCTCACCGGCATTTCCTCGCTTCCCATGGAGAAATGGAAAATCCCGTTTCTGACGGTGCTGCTCTACGGGGCGCTATTGCTGATGATGGAGATTCGCAGCGGAGCCGGAGGAGGGCTTTTGTTAAAGACCTGCATGGAAATACTGGTGGGATTTTGGTCCGGCTATGTGCTGGGGTTCGGCTATACGGGAATCGTACTGCTGATTCTGGCGGACGCCCTGCAGTATGTTCCGGATTCCAGGTGGAAGTTCCCGTTCGCAATCGGGGTATGCCTGCTGTATCTTCTGCTGGACTACAACCTTCTGTCCGCGGCTTTTCACACCATCCCCCTGGAGGCGTACCTGGAATACTACCGGAGAGATGTGCGGTCGGTGCTTCTGGGAATCAAAAATATGCTGGTCTCCTTAAACACCTTCCTGTTCCTGGTCTACATGATCCTGATGGTCCGCTCCCAGATGAGCGAGAAGGAGCGGATTCTCAGCCTGAATGAAGAGCTGAATGAAGCCAACGAAAAGCTGCGGCAGGCCAATGTCCAGCTGGAGGAATACGCCAGGGAGGCAGAACGGATGGTGGAAACCAGGGAGCGGAACCGGTTGGCAAGGGAAATCCACGATACCCTGGGCCATGCTCTGACGGGGATTATAACTGGTTTGGAGGCCTGCACGGTACTGCTGGACGTGGCCCCGGAGGGGGCAAAGGAGCAGCTGAAAGCCATCGGGGAGGTGGCCAGACAGGGAATGACCGATGTGCGCCGGTCTGTGAAAGCATTGAGGCCGGATATGCTGGAGAAGTTTGACCTGAAGGAAGCTCTGGAGAATACCGTGAGGGAGATGCGCCAGGCCACCAGCGCAGAGATTACCTATGAATGTAAAACCGGGCTGAACGGTTTTGACGATGATGAGGAGGAAATCATCTACCGCATTGTTCAGGAGAGCATCACCAATTCCATCCGCCATGGGAAGGCTGAAAAAATCCATATTGTCATTGACCGGGAGTACAATATGCTGCGAATCCGGATTCAGGATAATGGCCTGGGCTGCAAGGAGATTAAGAAAGGATTCGGGCTTCATCATATGCAGGAGCGCCTGAATATGCTCCAGGGAGAGCTTTACTGTAACGGCGACCATGGGTTTGTGGTGGAAGCCAGGATTCCCATTCGATGGGGAAGGGAGGAGAAAGAGAATGATTAAGGTTTTGATTGCGGACGACCAGGAGCTGATTCGCCAGAGCCTGCAGATTGTCCTGGGGGTGGAGAAGGATCTGGAGGTGCTGGACAGCGTGTCCAACGGGGTGGAGGTCATCCGCTCGGTCCGGAAGGAAAAGCCGGATGTGATTTTGATGGATATCCGTATGCCGGAGATGGACGGGGTGGTCTGCACCCGGATTATCAAGGAAAATTATCCGGATATCAAGATTATCATCTTAACCACCTTTGACGATGATGAATATGTATTTAATGCCCTGAAATACGGGGCCAGCGGCTACTTGCTGAAAGGAATCTCCACCAGGGAGCTGGCGGAGGACATCCGGAAGGTGTACCATGGAACAGCCCTGATAAACGAAGATATCGCCTCAAAGGTGCTGAAGCTATTTTCGCGGATGGCCCAGAGCAATCTGGCGATTCAGGTGGAGGAGGACCAGACCGCCTCCCTGAAGCCTTCGGAAAAGCAGATGATTGCCCTGGTGGGCCGGGGAATGTCCAACAAAGAGATTGCGGGAAAGCTGAACCTGTCGGAGGGAACGGTGCGCAACGGCCTTAGCGTGATTTTGAGCAAGCTGGGACTGCGGGACCGGACCCAGCTTGCCATATGGGCGGTGCAGACCGGGACGGCCGGCCTGTATTTTGAGGATGAAAGGAAATGAAGACAGAAAGAAGGAGAAACTGGATACTGGCAGCCTTCAGCGGCCTGGCTCTGTTCCTGGCAGGAGCGGTCTGTTGGGATATGGGCGGGAAAATCTCCCTTTCCCGGGAAAAGGTCCTCACCATAGGCTTTTTTTCTGACAGCTACTGGGAGGTCCAGAACGGATATTCCTACCGGATTTTAGACGATGCCATCCGGGTGTTTGAGGAGAGCCATCCCGATGTGAAGGTCCGTTATACCAGCGGGATTTTAAAGGAGGATTATTCCCAGTGGCTGGCAGGGCAGATGCTTTCGGGAACTGCCCCGGATGTATTCCTGGTGCTGGGGGAGGACTTTAACGATTACGCCGCCATGGGCGGCCTGAAAAATCTGACCTCACGGATAGAGGAGGATGAGGGATTTCATGAGGAGGAATTCTACTCCTCAGCCCTCAGGGCCGGACAATATCATGGAGTCCAGTATGCCCTGCCCTATGAATGCGCCCCCAAGCTGATGTTTGTAAACCGGACCATTTTGGACCAGGAGGGAATCGAGATACCGGGACAGCAGTGGACATGGGAGGATTTTTATCAGATCTGCAGCCAGGTGACGAAGGACACGGACCAGAACGGGGGCCTGGACCAGTTTGGCGTGATCGGCTACACCTGGGAGGAAGCTTTTGAATCCAACGGTGTTTCCGTATTCAATGAGGACGGCACCCAGTGCAGCCTGACGGGAACCGGGGTAGAGGCCGCAATCCGTTTGATAGAGCGGATGGAACAGATAAACGGTGGGATGATTGCCAGCGAGAGGGACTTTGATTTGGGAAATGTGGCCTTTCAGCCCATGTCCTTTTCGGAGTTCCGGGCCTACAAGTCCTACCCCCTGAGCGTAAAAAAATACTCCGGCTTTGAGTGGGGCTGCATCCCCATGCCCGCCGGCCCCCAGGGGGATAACATTTCCACCCTGGATACCCTCCTGGTGGCCATGAACGAACGGAGCCGCTTCCCCCGGGAGGCCTGGGAGCTGATGAAGGTGCTGACCGCCGACCAGGAGATACAGTCGGAGATTTTCGATTACTCGGAGGGCGTATCGGTGCTGCGGACGGTCACGGAGTCGGAGGAGACATTGAAACGGCTGATGGAGAGTTCCGGCAATCCCGAAAGCCTGAACCTGCGTATTTTGAGCGACGCGGTGGAAAACGCGGTGGTCGGATACCGGTTTAGGGGGCTTTCCGAGGCAAAAGCACAGGTGAGCCAGGCGGTGGATGCCATTATGGGGGAGGACAGCACCATTCCCACCGGCCAAATCATATGGACCAGGAGGATTAACCGGTTTTTAAATGAAAATCAGACAGAACAGTGACATTTCACATCTGAAAATGTGACAAATGTCATGGGAAAACAGTGACGCTTGTGAGATGGACCGGCGTCACTTTTTTTGTATACTTAGGTCAGAACAGAAAGGAATAAGGGGGATGACAAGATGAAATATGTACTTTTAGTCAGCCACGGGACCTTCGCCCCTGGTCTGAAAAACGCCCTGGGCATGCTGCTGGGAGAACGGGAAGATCTGCTGGCAGTCAGCCTGGAAAACGGTATGGGGGCGGACCAGTTTGCCGGCCGGGTGGAGGCGGTGCTGCCCCGGCTGGGGAAGGAAGATGAGCTGATTCTGTTTGCGGACATTGTAGGGGGCTCTCCTCTGACTACGGCGGCCAACGTAATCGGCCAAAACGGGATTTTGGAGCAGACCACCATGGTGGGAGGCATGAACCTTCCGCTGGTATTGAGCGCTATGCTCTCAAAGGATACGGCGGATACGAAGTCCCTGCTGGAGACATGGATTGGCGAGTCCAGAGAGCAGATGAAGGTATTTCAGGTAGAAGCAGAAACATCGGAAGAGGATATATAGGAGGGAAAAAATATGGCAGTATCATTTATTCGGGTAGACGACCGCATGATTCACGGACAGACCTGCACCAGATGGGCGCTGGAGTATCCCTGCGACGGGCTGATTGCCGTCAACAACACGGCAGCTAAGAATCCTGTTTTAAAGGCCGCCTACAAGAGCGCCAGCGGAAAAAAGACATTTGTGTGGAGCCTGGATGAGTTTAAGGAAAAATCGGGCAAGGTGCTGGCCAGCAAGGACCAGTATTTCCTGATTACCAAGAATCCGGTTGATATGAAGAAAATCCTGGTGGACCAGGGCTTCCGGCCCGGGGTAAAGACCGTAATCATCGGACCCTGCAACGACCGTCCGGGAACCACCAAGCTTGGCAACAACCAGTCCATCACCCAGGAGGAAGCTCAGGCCCTGGAGGATATAATGAACGCGGGCTATGAGGTAGAATTTGCGCTGCTGAAGGAAGAGGCCATCGGCAACTGGAAGAAATTCAGGGGCCAGTTTGGATTCCACTAGAAGGAAGGAGGAACGGGTATGGAAATCAGTTGGTTACAGGCAATCATATTGGGGCTGTGCGCCTGCTTGTCCAGTATGCCTGGCATGGGCGGCTCATCGATCGGAAACTATACATTGGGACGTCCTCTGATTGGAGGATTGGTCTGCGGGCTGGTGCTGGGGGATGTGACTACCGGGATTTTAGTAGGCTGCGCCATGCAGGTAGTCTACATAGCACTGGTAACACCGGGCGGAACGGTTTCCGCGGATGTGCGGGCGGTCAGCTACATTGGAATCCCTCTGGCTATGGTGGCGCTGAGCAGCTATGGCTTGGGAGCGGACACTACGGAGGGCGCGGCCCTGGCCACCTCCTTTGGAACCATGGTAGGGACTCTGGGAACAGTCCTGTTTTACGGGACAGCAACCATCAACCTGGTTTGGCAGCATATGGGCTGGAAGGCGGTGGAGAACCGTCAGTATCATAAACTTTACTTAATCGACATGGGACTTCCCTGGATTTCTCATCTGATCTGCTCCTTTATCCCTACGGTCATTATGTGCAAGCTGGGTGCCAATGTGGTGGAGCTGATCAAGACCGTTCTTCCCATGGACGGAATTGCCATGATGACCCTGTTTACCGTAGGCTCCCTTCTTCCCTGCGTGGGAATCGCCATTCTGTTAAAGCAGATTGTAAAGAAAGCCACAGATTTCGTTCCCTTCCTGTTTGGATTTGTGCTGGCGGCTTCCATCGGTATTAATCTGGTCTCCGCAACGGTGGTGGCAGGAATGTTCGCGATTATCAACTATAAAATCAAGATGCTGTCTGTGGCAAAAGCAGCGGACTCTGGTTTTGACGATGAGGAGGAGGAAATCTGAACATGGAGAAGAAATTATCGAAAAAAGCTCTTTCAAAGTCTTTTCATAACTGGTATTACGGCCATCTGACCTGTTTTTCCCAGGAGCATATGCAGACCTTCGGCTATCTGTGCGCCATGCTTCCCCTGGTGGAGGAGCTGTACGAGGATGAGGACGAAAAGGCCAAAGCCATGAATACCTACACCGCGTTTTTTAATACGGAGCCTCAGCTGGGCACCGTTGTGGTGGGCATCACCGCCGGACTGGAGGAAGCCAGGGCCAACGGACAGGAGGATGTGGATGAGGAAACCATCAACGGACTGCGGGCCGGCCTGATGGGGCCCATCGCCGGAATCGGCGATTCCCTGGTGGTAGGTACAGTCATTCCCATTCTCCTGGGAATCGCCATGGGCATGTCCACCGGGGGCTCTCCTCTGGGAGCCATCTTTTACATCATCGTCTGGAATTTGTTTGCTTACTTTGGTATGCGCTTTATGTACTATAAAGGATATGAGCTGGGCGGAAAGGCCGTGGATTTCCTGATCGGCGCTCAGGGCGAGGCCCTGAGGGAGTCTATCTCCATGCTGGGTGGCATCGTAATCGGCGCCGTGTCCGCTACCTGGGTAAGCGTAAAAACCTCTTTGGAGCTCTTTAATGAGGCGGGGGAACCATATCTGGTGCTGCAGGATAAACTGGACGCGGTATTTCCCGGACTGCTGACATCGGCGTTCATCATTTTCTGCTGGTATCTGATGGCAAAGAAGCAGATGTCGCCCATCAAGGTTATGCTGCTGCTGGTGGTCATCGCCTTCGTGGGCGTTCTGGTCGGATTCTTCAATCCGGGACTGGCATACTAGGAGTAATACGGCCATGAGATGGAAGCTGATTTGCGTGGATATTGACGGCACGCTGCTGGACGACCGGAAGCGTCTGCCGCAGGATGCGGCGGACAGCCTGAGAAAAGCGGCAGAGACGGGAATCGCTGTAGCGCTGATCTCCGGGCGGATGCCCGCGGCGGTGGAGATGATTGAGAAGGAGCTGGGATTTCCCTGCATAAAGGCCTGCAGCGCCGGCACCTATATCCTGATGGGAGACCGATGCATTTCGGCCGCATACCTTCCGATATCCGTTATGGAGGAGATTGACCGGGAGATCGCAAAGGAAAGGGGAGTTCCTCTGTGGATTTACCGGGAGCGGGAGTGGTATGTGACGAAAATGGACGATGTGGTCCGGAGAGAGACGGAGATTATCGGCCGAAATCCGATTGCGGCGGATGCTGGTCAGCTGGCCCGTCAGTGGCGGCAGGAGGGAAAAGGGCCCAACAAGCTGCTGTTCGGCGCGGGAGAGGAGACCATCCGGCAGATTGTCCGGCAGCTGAGGGAGAAAAATCAGGGGCAGGCGGACTTTGCCTGTTCTGCCCCTACATATCTGGAAATCTATCCCAAAGGCGTCCATAAGGGTCAGGCGCTGAGGGCAATCTGTCGGGAGCTGGGCATCAGGGAAGAAGAGACCATCGCGTTCGGTGACCAGGAGCTGGATATCCCCATGATTGAGGCAGCAGGAGCCGGAGTGGCCATGGGAAACGCGATTCCGGCCTTGAAGGAGAGAGCGGATTTTATTACAAAAACCAACAATGAAGGGGGGATTGCTTTTGGGTTGGAGCATTTTTTGAAGGATGAGGATTAAGGGAAGGGTGCTGGGCGCCGGACCGGAGAGGGGGGAGCTTTCCGGTCCGGCGCCTTTTTGTCGAGTTGCTGGTCAGCCTTCGAAAATGTCCGCCGTGCAAAGACATTAGCTTGTGCGAAAAATACACAATTTCAAGGCCCGTTCCAGCCTGATTCGGGAACATGTGCACAAATATGCATTGTTTTCCCAATTTTACTTGTTTTTTATGCAAAATGAAGGTAAAATAAGTACTTGCGTCCGTATAATTTGGCCTTGTAACGCTTTGCCAAATCAAACACGCAAAGAAACGTAAAATAGAGGAGGATTCAGAGAAAATGAAAAAAAGACTGATTGGTGTTCTCCTGTGTACGGCTCTGGCCGCAACGATGATGGCCGGCTGCACGAAGAAGAATGAGGCTCTGGAGCAGAGCGCTGCAGAAAGCGGCACATCCGCTGCACAGACAGAGACTTCTGCTGAGGTACAGACAGAGGCTGCGGCTGAGACACTGACTAAGTTCGCAGAGGTACCTGCAGATGTGGACACAGAGCAGATCATCACCTACGGACAGGGTGCGGACCCCAGAGGTCTTGACCCGGCACTGATCGATGACGGCGAGTCATCCAAGCCCATCTGCCAGATGTACGAAGGACTGTTAAAGTACGGCGACAGCAACACCGAGGTTGAGCCCTGCTTGGCTGAGAGCTGGGAAATCAGCGATGACGGACTGACCTATACCTTCAAGCTGAGACAGGGAGTAAAGTTCCACGACGGAACCGACTTCAATGCAGAGGCTGTAAAATACAACATTGACCGTCAGACCGTAAACAAGACGGAGGACATGCTGTATGCTGATTTCGTATTCGGCGATGTAGCTGAGTGCAACGTGATCGATGATTACACCGTTGAGATCGTGCTGAACAAAGTAAGCACTCCTTTCCTGAACAACCTGGCTATGTCTCTGGGTGCTCCTATGGTAAGCCCCACCGCATGCGAGGCCAACAACAACAACCTGAACGAGGCTCCCTGCGGAACCGGTCCTTACAAGTTTGTCAGATGGGACAAGAACGAGGCCGTTGTAATGGAGCGCAACGAGGATTACTGGGGCGAGAAGGGCGTTGCCAAGCAGATTGTCTTCAAGACCATCACTGACAACTCCGCCCGTGTGGTTGCCCTGACCAATGGTGAGGTTGACATCATCGATGGAATCGATGCCAACGTAGTAGACCAGGTAACCTCCGCCGGTGCCCTGTTAAATATGACAGAGGGTATGAATATCAACTATCTGGCTTACAATACTCAGAGGATCACCGATCCGGAAGTGAGAAAAGCTCTTTCTCAGGCTGTAAATGTTCCGGAGCTGGTTGCAAGCCTTTACAGAGGATATGCTTCCGAGGCTACCTCCATCCTGCCCAGCTTTATGCCCGGCTACAGCGCAGATGTAAAGCAGGCTTCCTATGATCCTGAGGCAGCTGCCCAGACTCTGGCAGACAAGGGCGTAACAGAGCTGCATATGCTGGCTTACACCAACCCCAGACCTTACAACACTGCTACCGGCCAGACCCTGGCTGAGGCTCTTCAGGGCTACTATGAGAAGGTTGGCGTAACCTGCACCATCGATTCCTATGACTGGACCACCTACAAAGAGAAGGTTGGAACCGGCGACTATGATGTATGCCTGTACGGCTGGATCGGCGACAACGGTGACCCGGACAACTTCATGAACCTGCTGGCTTCTGAGGATATTGAGATGAACGTTGCTCAGTATCATGACGAGGAGTTCAATACCATGCTGGCAGAGGCTGCTTCCACTCCCAACGGAGATGAGAGAAATGCCATCTACGCTCAGATGGAGCAGAAGCTTGCCGATGAGTGCGTATGGCTTCCGATCTCCCATCAGGAGAACCTGTCTGCTTACCAGTCCAATGTACACAACTACATTGCACATCCCACAGGAAATGTCTTCCTGAGCAAGACCTACAAGCAGTAAGAGGTTAAACGGCAGAGTATACGCGGCCGCGCCGCTTCGAGGGCAGAGAAATCTGCCCTCGTTCTGCGGTTGAAGAGAAAGGCATGGGGAAAAGCTCTTTTCTGAGCGGACAACGGAAAATGGTGCCTGTTCAGAAAAGAGTTGCTCCCTGTCGGGAACAACCACAAGTAAAGGAGAGAGAAAACTATGGCAAAATACATTGTGAAGCGGCTTCTGCAGCTGATTCCTGTTCTGTTCGGCGTATCGCTGATCGTATTTTTCCTGATGCGTGTCTGTGCACCGGACCCGGCAGCCATCGTGCTGGGACAGCATGCCACCCAGGAAAGCATGGAGGCATGGCGGGACGCCAATGGACTCAATGACCCCATTGTGACTCAGTATATCGACTTCATCAAAGGCGCTTTGACCGGAGATCTGGGAACCTCCTATTATACCAAAGCTCCTGTGACTCAGGAAATCATGTCCCGTTTTCCCGCTACGGTGGAGCTGGCAGTGGTGGCGATTATCCTGGCCTCTGCTTTTGGGATCGCCATCGGCGTTATTTCCGCAGTGAACAAGAACTCCATCTTCGATAACGGAGGAATGCTTCTGTCTTTGGTAGGCGTATCCATTCCCATCTTCTGGCTGGGAATTTTGCTGATCATCCTGTTTTCCGGCACCCTTCATTGGCTGCCCTCTACGGGAAGGATCGACCCGGCACTGCGCCCTGATACCATTACAGGATTTATGATCATAGACAGCATTTTGACCGGAAATATGGATGCCCTGGTAGATGCCCTGCGGCATATGGTGCTTCCGGCGATAACCCTGAGCCTTTACTCCATGGCCATTATTGCCCGTATGACCCGTTCCAGTATGCTGGAAACTCTGAATCAGGACTATATCCGCACAGCCAGAGCAAAGGGTGTGCCGGAGAAAAAGGTTAATAAGCGCCATGCTCTGAGAAACGCCATGCTTCCTGTGGCAACGGTGATCGGCCTGCAGCTGGGCTCGCTGCTGGGCGGTGCGGTTCTCACGGAGTCCGTGTACTCCTGGCCGGGAATCGGAAACTATACGGTACAGTGCATTATGAAGTCGGACTTCCCCGTGGTACAGGGTGTTGTACTGTTGATCGCGGTGATTTTCGTGCTGATGAACCTGATCGTGGATGTGATCTACGCCTTCCTCGATCCCAGAATCAAATACGCAAAGAAGGAGGCCTGACCTATGTTTGGAAGGAAGAAAAATGTTCAGGGGGAAACGGACGCCGAGCTGATCGAGCGCCCCGAATCCCAGCTCAGGGTAATGTGGGATACCCTCAAGAAAAACAGAGCCGCTGTGGCAGGCCTGGTTGTGATCATCATTCTGCTGTTTCTGGCTGCCTTCGGTGACCTTCTGGCACCCTGGGACCCGGAATACTCCAATATGTCCATGTCCTTTATTCCGCCCTGTGCGGACCACTGGTTTGGAACGGACCAGCTGGGGCGTGACATTTACTCCAGAATCCTTTCCGGAACCAAGATTTCGCTGATGGTTGGAATCTCCGCCGTTGCCTACTCTCTGGTAATCGGAACGGTTCTGGGCTCGGTTGCCGGATATTTTGGCGGAAGAGTGGACGGATTTATTATGCGCTGCATGGATATCATGCTGTCCATTCCCTCCATCCTGCTGGCGATCACCTTGATGGCCGCTCTGGGAAAAGGCCTGGACAAGGCGGTGATCGCCATCGGAACGGTGTCCATCCCTGAGTATGCGAGAATTGTCCGCAGCTCCATTTTGTCCGTAAAAGAAAACGACTATGTGGCGGCTGCCAAGGTAATCGGAAACTCCGACGGACGGATTATTTTCCGCCATATTCTGCCCAATGTAGTGTCCTCGATTGTGGTCCGTGCCACCCTGGGAATCTCTACGGCGATTCTGGATACCGCAGCGTTAGGATTTTTGGGAATGGGCGTGCAACCGCCTATGGCTGAGTGGGGCGATATGCTGGGAAGAGCCAGAACATATATCTTCTCTGCGCCCTATACCCTGATCTTCCCCGGCCTTGCCATCACCATTGCGGTTCTGGCCTTCAACCTGTTTGGAGACGGCCTGCGGGATGCTCTGGACCCGAAAGAACGAGTATAAGGAGGACGCGACATGTTATTGGAAGTTAAAAATCTGGAAACAGAGTTCCGTGTAAAGCGCGGACAGGTAAAAGCGGTCAACGGCGTCAGCTTTGAGATGGAAAAGGGCGAGATCCTGGCAGTAGTCGGTGAGTCCGGTTCCGGAAAAAGTGTTACCTCCTTATCCATCATGGGCCTGATCCGGGACCCGGGAAAGATTGTGGGAGGACAGATCCTGTTTAACGGGGAAGACCTGCTGAAGAAGAGCACCAAGGAGATGGAACAGATCCGCGGAGACAGGATTTCCATGATCTTCCAGGAGCCGATGACCTCCTTAAACCCCGTCTACCGCATCAAAGATCAGATCATGGAAAATATTCTGACCCACGAGAAGGTCAGCAAGGAGGAGGCCCTGAAGCGCTCCATCGAGATGCTGGATTTGGTCAGCATCCCGGCTCCGGAGCGGAGAGCCTACGACTATCCCCATCAGATGTCCGGAGGCATGCGCCAGAGAGTGATGATTGCCATGGCCCTGTCCTGCCATCCGGAGCTGCTGATTGCCGATGAGCCTACAACGGCTCTTGACGTAACCATCCAGGCCCAGATCCTGGACCTGATCAACCGTCTGAGAAAGAAGCTGGGAATGGCTGTGCTTCTCATTACCCATGACCTGGGGGTAGTGGCAGAGACGGCGGACCGGGTTGTCGTTATGTACTGCGGCCGTGTGGTGGAGCAGGCCAAGGTGCTGGATCTGTTTACGGACCCCAGACATCCCTACACCAGAGGACTGCTGGATTCGATTCCCAAGCTGGATGAAGACCGGAAGCGTCTTTACATGATCAAGGGCATTGTTCCGGACCCCACCCATCTGCCAAAAGGCTGCGCATTTGCAGACCGCTGCGACCACTGCATGGAAAAATGCCGGGAACATATGCCGGCTCTGGTGGATCTTGGAAACGGCAGAAAAGTAAGATGCTTTTTGGAAAGCGATGAAGTGGAGGACCAGTAAATGAGCGAAGAGAAAAAAGTCCTTTTGGAAGTAAAGAACCTGAAGAAATATTTTACGGTGGAAACCGACTTTTTCGGAAAGCCAAAGGCTGTTTTAAAGGCGGTGGATGACGTTTCCTTTAAGATTTATGAGGGCGAGGCATTAGGGCTGGTAGGTGAGTCCGGCTGCGGCAAATCCACCATCGGAAAGATGCTGGTAGACCTCTACAAACCCACGGACGGACAGATTATCTACAAGGGAACGGACTTGACCAAGCTTTCCCACAAGGAAAGAAGAAAATACTGCAAGGATATCCAGCTGATTTTCCAGGATCCTTACGCATCCTTAAATCCCCGTATGACCGTTGGCGATATTATTGCGGAGCCGATCCGGATCAACCATCTCCTGCCGGAAAATCAGATTGAGGACAGGGTAACCTACCTGTTAAACTGCGTTGGACTGGCGAACCACCAGAGAAACCGCTATCCTCATGAGTTCTCCGGCGGACAGCGCCAGAGAGTGGGCATCGCCAGAGCCCTGGCGGTACAGCCCAAGCTGATCGTCTGCGATGAGCCGGTTTCCGCTCTGGATGTGTCCATCCAGGCACAGGTGCTGAACCTGCTGGATGACTTGAAGGAGGAGTTTGGCCTCACCTATCTGTTTATCGCCCACGGATTGAACGTGGTGAAGCATATCAGCGACCGGGTAGGCGTTATGTATCTGGGCAAGCTGATGGAGGTGGCCTCCAAGAAGGAGATTTACGATGACCCCTTAAATCCCTACACCCAGGCGCTTTTGTCCGCGATCCCCTCTACGGATGTGCTCCACAAGAAGGAGCGGATCATCTTGAGCGGCGATGTGCCTACCCCCATCAATCCGCCCAAGGGCTGCCGGTTCTGCTCCAGATGCTTTAAGAAGATGGGAGAAGTCTGCGACGAGCAGATCCCGGAGCTTCACGATGTAGGCGGCGGCCACCTGGTGGCATGTCATCTGTATGATGGGAAGTCTGTTTGATAGCGCTTTGAGGAAGCGTTCAGGACGGTATCCCGGATTATTGCGAAAATAGTATTGTAAAATGCCCTGTTTCATGGTACAGTAGAGAAGGTCTTTTTCAAAAAAGGAAGACCACTCTGGAGAGTCTCCCTCAAGGGGAGCGCCGAAGGTGTAAGGCCGGGCCTTTTGGGCTCTGACCGATCTCTCAGGCAAAAGGACAGGGCATACAAAAAACACAATGCGCTTTGAAAACTTCAAAAGCCCGTTGTATGCAGATGTTCTACTCTTTGGAGAGCTGACGAAATGTCAGCTCTGTTTTTTTGTTACAATGCAAAAAAGAGGAGGATACATGACAAATGGACGCATTACTGAACTTGGTGGAAAAGGGAAATGAGTTTCTGATGAGCTATTTCCTGGTGGTGGTATTATTTGGAACCGGAATTTACTATACCATCCGGCTCCGTTTCATCCAGGTGAGACGATTTAAAGAAGGATTCAAGCTGGTATTCGGCAATTTCAACATGAATGGCGAAAAGCATGAGAAAGGGGAAATGACGCCCTTCCAGTCTGTGGCTACGGCGATCGCCGCCCAGGTGGGAACGGGAAACCTGGCAGGAGCGGCTACCGCTTTAATCGGAGGAGGACCGGGGGCGATCTTCTGGATGTGGCTGTCCGCCTTTTTCGGCATGGCCACCATCTACGCGGAGGCGGTTTTAGCCCAGCAGTACAAAACAGAGGTGGACGGAGAGGTGACGGGAGGGCCGGTCTACTACATCAAGGCGGCTTTTAAGGGTACCTTTGGACGGGTCCTGGCGGGACTGTTCGCCGTGTTCATTATTCTGGCCCTGGGCTTTATGGGAAATATGGTTCAGTCCAATTCCATCGGCGCAGCATTTTCCGAGGTATTTTCCCTCTGCGATCTGAACGTGCCGCCTGTGGCGGTGGGAGCGGTAATCGCAGCGCTGTCCCTGGTAATCTTCCTGGGCGGAACCAAGCGGCTGGCCGCAGTGGTGGAGAAGCTGGTTCCGATTATGGCAGGCTTTTACATTGTGGGCAGCCTGGTCCTCATCGGCATGAACATTACTCACGTTCCGGAGGCATTTCTGATGATCCTGCGGGGGGCTTTCAATCCCTCAGCGGTAGTAGGGGCAGCGGCCGGCATTACGGTCCGGGAGGCGATTCGCTACGGCGTGGCCAGAGGACTGTTCTCCAATGAAGCGGGAATGGGCTCTACCCCGCATGCTCACGCAAGGGCGAAAGCGAAATCTCCCCACCATCAGGGGCTCTGCGCTATGATCAGCGTATTTATCGATACCTTCATTATTCTGAATCTGACGGTATTTTCCATTCTGACTACCGGTGTCATAAGCAGCGGAAAGGACGGCACAGCCCTGACCCAGGAGGCATTTTTCCAGGGCTTTGGCTCCCTCGGCATCGTTTTTGTGGCGGTGTGCCTGCTGTTCTTCGCCTACTCTACTATCCTGGGCTGGCATTTCTTCGGACTGACCAATGTGAAATATCTGTTTGGGAAAAAGGCGGAGGCGGTGTACTCTGTCCTGGTGTGCGTATTCATCGTGGTGGGCTCCGCGCTGAAGGTGCAGCTGGTGTGGTCCCTGGCGGACTTCTTCAACGGCCTGATGGTCATTCCCAACGCCCTGGCCCTCCTGGCTCTCAGCGGTCTGGTGGTGAAGCTGAGCCGGGCTCTGGATAAGAAGCCGCTGGATTAGAGGAAAGAAAGGGAGCGCTTTTATGGATGAGCGTCAGCTGGTATATGCGGCTGCCATTGAAAAGGCGGGCAGCCTGGGACAGGCGGCCAGAGAGCTGAACCGGGAATATTCTACCCTGGCCCGTTCTTTAAAGCGGCTGGAGGAGGAACTGGGAAGCCCCCTGTTCCGACGGGGCTCCCTGGGACTGCGGATGACCAGCGAGGGGGAGGCGTTTTTTGCCTGGGCCCATCAGGCCATTGAGGTGTTTCAGAAGATGGGCCGGAAGCAGGAGGGGAATCTGACGGAGCGGGAGATGGAGTACCTGCTCCGGATCCGCCGGGAGAGGGGGATCGCCAGAGCGGCCCAGAGTCTTTACATTGCCCAGCCCTCCTTGAGCCAGATCCTGATGAAGCTGGAGAAGGAGTGCGGCTTTGCACTGTTTATCCGGGAGAAGGACGGAGTCCGGGAGACAAAAGAGGGGAGCCGTTTTCTGGACCAGGTGGAGGAGCTGGAGGGCATTTACCGGAAAATGCGCCGGAATCTGGAAGAATTCCAGCAGCTGAAGCGGGGGCTGGTATCTTTTGGCATCCCGATCAATCTGGGAACCAGTCTTCTGCCGGACATCCTGCCGCGGTTTTCCGCTCTCTATCCGGGGGTGGAAGTCCGCTTTTTTGAGAATAATTCCGTAGAGCTGGACCGGATGGTTCTGGAGGGCAGGACAGACTTTAATATCATGCATGTTCAGCCTCCTAAAGAGAACCTGGAGTATGAAACCCTGGGAGTGGATCCGTTCTGTCTGGCGGCTCCCGTTTCCTGGGAAGAGCGTCTGGGATTGCAGGAGGGAACAATCGGAAAAGGGGAACTGAAAAGGCTGGAGCAGGAACCCTTTATCATGGTGGCCCGGGGACAGAAACTGCGCCAGACGGCAGATGAGATTTTAAGCCGGGCCCAGGTGAGGCCAAAGGTTTTGTTTTCTACCAAAAGCATGGAGACAGCCAAACGTCTGGTGGCGGCCGGCATGGGGCTGACCCTTCTGCCCATGTCTTACACCACACTGCTGTCCGACCGGAAGGGGATCCTGTGCGTTCCGATCAGCGAGGAGCTGGAGGCCTCCTGGAAGATTGTGATTGCTTATCCCAAGGGGGAAGAGCTGCCCTGCTGCTGCTGGGAATTTCTCCGCCTTTTAAGGCAACGGATGAGGGAAAGACAGCGGGATTCGACTGAAAAGGAAATGTAACAGTTCAGGACAGCTCATACCCCAAGGGTACTTAGTTTTCCCGCCGTTCTGAGTTGTTGCAAAAATCCTATATGGGTTCCGGAGAAATATGTATTTTACCTATATGGAATCTTCCGCTATACTGAGGTCATAAGAAAAGAAAAACGTGATTTCAGTATGAAGGAGGAAGCGTGATGGAGTTTTTGGAGGATGCAAAGCGGCAGTTTGGGGAGCTGATCTTGTCGGAGCTGGAGCGGATCGAACGAATGAAAGCCGGTGGAGAGCCCAAGGATTTTTCCAAACTGGACAAAATCGTCATAGGGGTTATGCCGGGAGACGGCATCGGCCCCATCATCATGAAGCAGGCCCTGCGGGTGCTGGAAACCCTGGTAAAGCCGGAGATTGAGAGCGGGAAAATCGAGATCCGATACATTGAGGGGATGACCATTGAAAACCGTGCGGCTCTTTTGCAGAGCCTGCCGGAAAGCGTATTGGAGCAGGTAAAGAAGTGTGATGTGCTGTTGAAGGGCCCCATGGTAACGCCCAGAGCTGGCGATCCCTGGCCCAACCTGATTTCCGCAAACAGCATGCTGCGCCGCTCTCTGGATTTGTACGCTGCGGTGCGCCCCATCAAGATCCCGGAGAAGGGCATCGACTGGACTTTCTTCAGGGAGAATATTGAGGGCGAGTATATCTGGGGTAACAAGGGCATCCAGGTCAACGAGGATCTGGCGGTGGATTTCAAGGTCCAGACGAAGCAGGGCAGCGAGCGGATTGCCCGGGCGGCCTTTGAGTTTGCCAGAAAGAATGGTAAGAAAAATGTGACCGTTGTGACCAAGGCCAACATCGTGAAGCTGGCGGACGGAAACTTTATCAAGGCAGTCCGCAAGGTAGGGGAGGAGTATCCGGAAATCGAGATTCAGGAGCGCCTGGTTGACGCCATGGCGGCCAAGATGATGGACCCGGAATTCAGCAAGGGCATCGAGGTCATTGTCCTGCCAAACCTCTACGGCGATATCATCACCGACGTGGCGGCAGAGCAGCAGGGCGGCCTGGGAACAGCCTCTTCCTCCAACCTGGGAGACCATTACGCGATGTTTGAGGCCATCCACGGAACAGCTCCCTACCTGATGAGCCATGGAAGAGGAGAGTATGCGGACCCCAGCTCCCTGATTCGTGCGGTGGGCATGATGCTGGGACACATCGGATATGTGGACCGGAAGGAAAAGCTGGAGAAGGCGATGGAGATCTGTACGGTGCAGGAGCGGAAGGTGGTCATCACCACCATGCCGGAGGATGCCAGCACGGAGCAGTTTACGGATTATGTGATCGAGACGATTGAGAAGCTGTAAAGAGAAGAGGGGACGGACCGTCCCCTCTTTCTTCATTTTGGAAGAAATGAATCCTGTTTTAAGAAAATTATACGACATAATCTGTATTATGTCGTAAAACACCGAAAAAATATGTTGACTAATAAAGGTCTATTTTTTCTGCACCGTCCGGAACTCTGCTTCTTTTCGTTGGATTCTGAACAGATTTCAGTTAAATCACATTGCTCCAAGGGGGATATTATGTTAGAATAAGCTAAAATGTGCTGAAAAAGGGGGAAATTATACGACATAATACAGATTATGTCATGAAAATTATGGTCAAACAGGATTTAAGAGGTCTCCGGTTCGGCCGTCTTACAGTAGTAGAGGAGGCGGCGAGAAGAAACAAGAAGCATCGCTACTGGCTCTGCCTCTGTGACTGCGGCAGAGAAACTATAGTGGAGAGTTCGCATCTGCGCAGCGGCCATACGAAAAGCTGTGGCTGCTATCGCATGGAGCTTCCGAGGGAGCAGAGAAGGAAACCGATGAAAACTCCTCCTGACGCCGGGAGACAGGAGGAGTTGAGGCAGTTGAGGCGGATTGCCACCGGAAAGACCTATGTTAATAATACCAGCGGCCAAAGAGGGGTTTACCGGAAAGGAAAGGACAAGTGGAGAGCTTCCATTGGATTTCAGGGGAAGGTCTATCATCTGGGAACCTTTGCCCGGTATGAGGAGGCGGTGGAAGCCAGACAGGAGGCGGAAAAACGCCTTTATGAAGCCTTTTTGGGAGAGTAGAGTCAATGAGGCGGCTGGCGGAAATACTCATCCGCCAGTACCGTCTGAATAAACATCTTCACCTGAGGCAGCTCAAAATACTCCTGGCGGTAGAGGATATGGGAGGAACGGGTGAAGGCGGTCCCATCGGGAAAATGCAGAGGGCGCACCAGACCCTGGAATCCGTCCAGGCAGATGCTGGGGAGGATAGCCCAGCCGATGCCCCGGGACACCATCTCCAGACAGCTGCCGATGTCGTCAATCCAGAGATTGACATGGCTGCCGAAACATCCCCTTTCCTGCCGCCACCGCTCAATTTGGTCAAAGAAATCCTGGTCTGTGTGCCGGCCAATGTAGGGCAGCTGGTTTAACGGCGTATGGGCGTGCTGCCGGCTGACTACCAGACAGACCGGCTCCTGGTGAAGGGTAACGATGCCCTCATCCCACTTGAAATTTCCACGGACCAGGGCGATGGAGATCTCATTTTCCTTTAAACTTTTGTAGAGCCGGGTGCTCTGCTGGGTGGTGACATGAATATCCACTTTCGGATATTTTTCCATATAGATTTTCAGAACATCCGGCAGCCGGTAGCGGGCATAGTTGACGGACACGCCGATTTTCAGAGTGCCCGCAACCTCGCCCCGCATGGAAGCGATGTCCGTGCGGATTTTCTGCATTGAGCCGGATATGGCCCGAATGTGGGGGAGAATGGTTTCCGCAGCCGGGGTCAGAAGGATGCCCTTCCTGGAGCGGATCAGTAGGGTACAGTCCAGCTCCTCCTCCAATTTCTGGATTCGTTTGGTCAGTGCGGACTGGGTGGTGAAGAGCCGTCCGGCCGCTTTTGTAATATTCCCCGTCTGTTCCAGCATTTCCAGCATTTCGCAGTCTTTCTCATCCATAGGAAATTTCCTCCGTTTCAAAATCCTTTGATTTTCTGAAATAAGCATTCCGATCAGGAATTGATCCTAATGAAATTATACAATTTTACAGAATGATAATCAAGGGGTATATTAAAGACAAGAACGGTTCGGAGCGTACCGGACCACCAGAAAAAGGAGGAATCAGGCAATGTATATGACAAAGTATCCTTGCGTTTACATGAGAGGCGGCACCAGCAAGGCGGTGTTTTTCCATGAAAAGGACCTTCCCGAGGATAAGAGCAAATGGGATGAGATTTTTATGAAGGTGATGGGAACGCCGGATGTGAA
>DWYS01000097.1 GCA_019118585.1 Candidatus Enterocloster faecavium
GGCCCTGACAGCCGTTCATGCGGAAGGCTTCATCCATCGGGATGTGACTCCGGACAACATTTATATCACCAAAGACGGAAATGTAAAGCTCCTGGACTTCGGTTCCGCCCGCTACAGTCTGGGGGATAAGAGCAAGAGCCTGGACGTAATCTTAAAAGTAGGCTATGCGCCGAAAGAGCAGTACACCAGAAGAGGCCGGCAGGGTCCCTACACGGACGTGTATTCCTGTGCCGCCTGTCTCTACGCAGCCATCACCGGCTACCTGCCGCCGGAGTCCCTGGAGCGGCTGGACCACGACACCCTGGTGCCGCCGTCTGAGACAGGAGCGGAGATTCCCCTCTATCTGGAGCGGGCCATCTTAAAGGGCCTGGCCGTACAGCCGGAGGACCGGTTCCAGACAGCGGGAGAATTTCTGGAAGCATTGGAAAGCCAGGAAGTGGTGGAGCTGGCGGGAGGGCCTGGGAATGGCCAGGAGGTAGGTTCCAGTTCCCAAGACCAGCAGGTCCAGGAAAGCCAGGCCCAGCCGAAAAAATCCCCGTTGGGAAAAATCGCGGGAGCAGCGGTTTTCGCAGCGGTAGTATTTGCCGCCGTGGCCCTGTTTATCAGCGGAAATCCATCCGGCGGGCCGGGAGGAACTGCCGGTGGAGGTGGAAGCGGACAGGAAAACGCCGGCCAGGAAAACGCCAAGGCGGATGCCTCGGTTCCAACGGTGATGATTGCCGGGGAAGAATATCCGGTAAATCTGGAAGAGCTGGATCTTTCCGGGAAGAATCTGGCTGACAGTGACCTGACAAACCTAAAGCAGATGACCAGTTTAAAGACCTTAAATCTGGAAGGAAATTCAGCTCTTTCCGACTTGACGTCTCTTTCCGGTTTGACTTCCCTGGAGCATCTGGAGCTGCCAAGTCCTTCCCAGATCAGCGACCTGTCGCCTTTATCCGGCCTGACAGGTCTGAGCTCTCTTTCCATGGTAGAGAGCTGGGGAAGCCAGCAGCCGGTTTCCCTGATTCAGGATTACAGTCCTCTGGCTGGGCTGACCGGTTTAAAGGAGCTGTCCCTGTCCGTCACAAACTTGAGCGATTTTTCCTTTCTGGGAGAAATGAAAGACCTGGAAACCCTGCGGCTTTTGGGAAGTGTGGCGGCGGAGGATCTGACCTTTGCGGAAGGCTTTTCCAACTTAAAGGAGCTGCGGGTCTTCGCCTCCAGTTTGGGAAGCGTGAAAGGAGTGGAAGGGCTTAAAAATCTGGAATACCTGCGGATTTCCGATGAATCGCTGCAGCTGTTTTTGGATGACTTGACCTTTTTGGAGAACATGAGTGAGCTTCAGACTCTGCGTCTGGACATCTGCGGTGTGGGAAGTCTTCATGGCCTGGAACAGCTGACTAAGCTGGAGACGCTGCAGTTTTCATGGCCCAGAGCCTCTACTTATACGGATTTGTCTCCCTTACAAAATCTGACGAAACTGCAGGTTTTAATCCTTCCCAATCCGACAGATGAAACGAAGGTTATCTATCATGTGGACAGCCTGTCCGGACTGACCAACCTGACGGAGTTAAGGATTCCCTGTGTGGTCGAGAATCTGGAACCTTTAAAAAATATGACGAACCTGCAGACCCTGACCATCAGGGGCGGAAGCGGAGATTATGCCAGAAAAACGGCAGAGTCCCTGGCTCAGCTTTCCAGTCTTGAACGCCTGACGAACCTGGAACTTTATTTCAGCTATTCAGGCGGGGTAGACCTGACACCCGTTGGAAGTCTGACCCACCTGACCAGTTTGACTTTATATCTCGACGGCAACCGCTCAGCAGATCTGTCACCTCTGGAGAGCCTGCCTGACCTGACAAACCTCTCGGTAAACGGGAAGATCGTTGCCAACTGGCCGCCGGCATAGCGAGAGCATCCTATGAACACGCAAAAAGAAGGAGGCTATGAGAAATAGGCTGTCCTGAATCATTACATTTGTCTAAAGGAGGAGATTTGTGATGAATCTCTGCTACAACTGCTTTAAAGAGAAACCCCAGCCAGACGGCCCCTGCCCCTACTGCGGCTTCGACCTGGCAGAAAATGAGAAGAAATACCCGGTGGCTTTGCGGGCGGGAACTGTTTTAAACCAGCGCTATATTGTGGGCCGAGTGCTGGGCCAGGGCGGCTTTGGCATCACCTACCTGGCCTGGGACAAAAGCCTGAACGCCAGGGTCGCAGTGAAGGAATACATGCCTAACGATATGGCTGCCCGTGTGGGAACCACCGTCTCTGTGGCCATGAAAAGCCGGGCGGAGGATTTTACATACGGCCTGGAGCGGTTTAACGAGGAAGCCCGGACTCTGGCCAAATTTATTGGCCAGCCAAATATCGCCGGCGTGACGGACTATTTTGACGAGAATGGAACCTCCTACTTCGTCATGGACTACATTGAAGGAATCTCCTTTAAGACCTACATCGCAAACGCCGGGGGAAAAGTCAGTGCGGAAGAGGCCCTGGATGTGATGATCCCGGTGCTGCAGGCCCTGACAGCCGTTCATGCGGAAGGCTTCATCCATCGGGATGTGACTCCGGACAACATTTATATCACCAAAGACGGAAATGTAAAGCTCCTGGACTTCGGCTCCGCACGCTACAGTCTGGGGGATAAGAGCAAGAGCCTGGACGTAATCTTAAAGGTGGGCTACGCGCCGAAAGAGCAGTACACCAGAAGAGGCCGCCAGGGCCCCTACACGGACGTGTATTCCTGCGCCGCCTGCCTGTACGCAGCTATTCACCGGCTACCTGCCGCCGGAGTCCCTGGAGCGGCTGGACCACGACACCCTGGTGCCTCCGTCTGAAACAGGAGCAGAGATTCCCCTTTATCTGGAGCGGGCCATCTTAAAGGGCCTGGCCGTACAGCCGGAGGACCGGTTCCAGACAGCGGGAGAATTTCTGGAGGCGCTGGAAAGCCAGGAAGTGGTGGAGCTGGCGGGAGGACCTGGGAATGGCCAGGAGGCAGGTTCCGGCTCCCAAGGCCAGCAGGTTCAGGAAAGCCAGGCCCAGCCGAAAAAGTTCCTATTGGGAAAAATTGCGGGGGCAGCGGTTTTCGCAGCGGTGGTATTTGCTGCCGTGGCTCTTTTCATCAGCCGGAGTCCATCCGGAGAACCGGGAGGAGCAGCCGGACCTGGAAGCAGCGGGCAGGAAAACGCCGGCCTGGGAAATGCTGAGGCGGATGCCCCGGTTCCAACGGTGATGATTGCCGGGGAAGAATATCCGGTCAATCTGGAAGAGCTGGATCTCTCTGGAAAGAACCTGGCTGACAGCGACCTGACAAACCTGAAGCAGATGACCAGTTTAAAGGCCTTAAATCTGGAGGGAAATTCAACCCTTTCCGACTTGACATCTCTTTCCGGTTTAACATCCCTGGAGCATCTGGAGCTGCCAAGTCCTTCCCAGATCAGCGATCTGTCGCCTTTATCCGGCCTGACAGGTCTGAGCTATCTTTCCATGGTGGAGAGCTGGGGAAACCAGCAGCCCGTTTCCCTGATTCAGGATTACAGTCCTCTGGCCGGGCTGACCGGCTTAAAGGAGCTGTCCCTGTCCGTAACAAACTTGAGTGATTTTTCTTTTCTGAAAGGGATGAAGGATCTGGAAACCCTGCGGCTTCTGGGAAGTGTGGCGGCGGAGGACCTGACCTTTGCGGAAGGCTTTGCCAACTTAAAGGAGCTGCGGGTCTTCGCCTCCAGTTTGGGAAGCGTGAAAGGAGTGGAAGGGCTTAAAAATCTGGAATACCTGCGGATTTCCGATGAATCAGAGAAACTGTTTTGGGAAGATCTCTCTTTTGCGGCAGAATTGAGGAATCTTCAGACCCTGTGGCTGAATGGGGCGGGCGTAGGCAGTTTTCATGGTCTGGAGAATTTAACAGAACTGGAAAATTTCACATTTTACGGAGATGAAATGTCCACTTACCAGGACTTGTCTCCCTTCCAGAACCTGACGAATCTTCAGATTCTCGTTCTGCCCGGCCACAACGGAGGATATGAGGGGATCACTTATAACGGGGACAGCCTGGCGGCTTTAACCAATTTGACAGAGCTGCATATGCCGGGAAATATAGAGAGTCTGGAGCCTTTGCGGAATCTGACCAATCTGCAGACCTTAAACATCCGCTACAGCAGCCGTCTGACAAAGGAGAACTTCCAGTCCCTGAACCTGCTTGCCGGGCTGCCAAAGCTGCGGCAGCTGGAAGCCTGGGGCGAAAACCAGGTGACAGATCTCTCCCCCATAGGAGAGCTGACCCAATTAACTTCCCTGGCCTTAAATATTTCCGGCGGCTCATTAAACGCTCCCCTCAGCCTGGCGCCCCTGGCAAATCTGACAGGGCTTCAGACACTGACTCTTCAGGTGCGGGCATCGGATTTGTCGCCGCTGGCCTCCCTGACAGACCTTCAGACACTGACTGTCCGGTATCCGGAGCTGGTGTCCGACTGGTCCCCGGTGGAGCATGTGCCAAATATCAATCAAGAACCTTAGGAAGGAAATGAAAAATGTCCATTCACACCCAAAGGATTTGCTACAACTGCTTTAAAGAGAAACCGGAAGAAGACGGCCCCTGCCCTTACTGCGGCTTCGATTTAAAGGAAAATGAAGAACAGTACCCGGTGGCTTTAAAAGCCGGGGCGGTTTTAAAACAGCGCTATCTCACAGGCCGGGTGCTGGGCCAGGGAGGCTTCGGCATCACCTATGTGGCCTGGGACACCAAACTGCAGGCCCGTGTGGCGGTAAAGGAGTACATGCCCAACGACATTTGTACCCGTATGGAGAATACCGTTTCCGTGGCTATGGAAAGCAAGGAAGAAGAATTTGCCTACGGCCGGGAGCGGTTTAAAGAGGAGGCCCAGACCCTGGCAAAATTCATGGGCCAGCCAAACATTGCAGGCGTTACGGACTATTTCGATGAAAATGGCACTTCCTACTTTGTCATGGACTACATCGAAGGCATCTCCTTTAAAACTTACATTGCAAATCAGGGCGGAAAAGTCACCGCAGAGGAAGCTCTGGACGTGATGATTCCTGTTCTGCGCGCCCTGACGGCGGTTCACGGGGAGGGAATTATCCACCGGGACGTGACTCCTGACAACATCTACATTACAAAAGACGGAAATGTAAAGCTGCTGGACTTTGGCTCCGCCCGCTACAGTCTGGGGGATAAAAGCAAGAGCCTGGATGTCATTTTAAAGGTAGGCTACGCTCCCAAAGAGCAGTATATCCGCAGAGGCCGCCAGGGTCCTTACACGGATGTGTACTCCTGCGCCGCCTGCCTGTACGCTGCCATCACCGGTTATCTTCCTCCGGAGTCTTTGGACCGGCTGGAGAAGGACGAGCTGGTACCGCCTTCCCAGATGGGGATCAGGATTCCCCTGTATCTGGAGCGGGCCATCTTAAAGGGCCTGGCGGTGCAGCCGGAGGACCGGTTCCAGACAGCGGGAGAGTTTCTGGAGGCCATTGAGAATAAACAGGTGGTGGAACTGCCCGAGACACAGAAAGAAGCCAGCCAGCCCCGGACAGAAGAGCCGCCCAAACAAAAAACGTCCAAAGCCATTGTGATCGGAGCCCTGGCAGTGACGGCGGCAGCCCTGGTTTTGGGAGTAAGCGCTCTGATGGGCGGCATCAATGGCAGGCAGACGGGGAGCGGCCCGGCGGAGGAGAGTTCCCTTGCGGCAGAAACGGCTCCCAAGGTTATGATAGCCGGACAGGAGTACAGCACGGCCCTGGAGCAGTTAGACCTCTCGGACCAGGATTTAACCGACGCCGATTTAATTTTCCTGAGGGAGATGACCAATTTAAAGGAGCTGGACCTGGAGGGAAACAGCGGAATTTCCGACCTGACGCCCCTGGCGGACCTTGCAAGTTTGGAGAGTCTGGCTCTTCCCATTCCATCAGAAGTGACAGATTTATCCCCAATCGCCGGGCTGAGCGGCTTAAAGACCCTGTCCATTCAGGAAAACCAGTCCAACGCCCAGCCGGTTTCCAAGGTGGAGGACTACAGCCCCATCGCCAGCCTTAAAAACCTGGAAAAGCTGGATCTGTCCGTCACCAATTTAAAGGATCTGTCCTTTGTCTCCGGGCTTGGCAACTTAAAATCCATGTCCCTGGTGGGAAGCCTGGCGGTTTCAGATCTGACCGCTTTAAAGGATCTGTCCCAGCTGGAAACCCTGGATATTTACGCGGGAGGGCTTGGCAGCGCAGAGGGGCTTGAGGGCCTGACCCAACTGCGGCATCTGCGGCTGAGCAATGATTCCACTGCTTTCCAAAGTAAGGACCTATCCCCTCTTTCCGGGCTGACAAACCTGGAATCTCTGCGGCTGGATGCAGATGGACTGGAAAGTTTTCATGGGATGGAGCAGATGACAAATCTGAGAGAAGCATATTTTTACGGTTCCAACGCCTCCTATCAGGATCTGGCTCCTCTGGCGGGTCTGACCCAGCTTCAGAGTCTGACTCTGCCTGGCCGAAGCGGAGGCATTCCCTCTTACAGCGGGGATGGCCTGGCAGGGCTCACTGGACTGCGGGAGCTTGCCATAGACAGCGCCATTGAGAGTCTGGAACCTCTGCGGAATCTGACAGGACTGACAAAGTTATCTATTGTGGGAAACAGCTGCCCGGATGCGTTTCAGTCCTTAGAGCCGCTTTCCGGACTCACCGGCCTTTTGGATCTGGAAATCTGCTTCTGCCGTTCCACTGCCATTGATCTGGCTCCTCTGGCGGGCCTGACACAGCTTACCAGGCTGTCCATCGAGAGCTTTTCGCCCTCTGATCCGGTGACAAATCTCCAGGCTCTGTCGGGAATGACCCAGTTAAGAGTGCTGGAGCTGTCGATTCCGTCCCTGCGGGATTTATCCCCTCTGGCATCTTTGACGTCCCTTCAGAGCGTGACTATCGACGGGGCAGAGAACCTGGACACGTCACCTCTGGCCCATGTGCCGTCGGTGAACATCCATTAGGGATACGCCGCCTGAAGCAGCTGTCACAGCGGCTGCCATTAGAGAAACGAAAGGATTGTGTGGAAACGCATGAAAAATCTTTGCTACAACTGTTTTAAAGAAAAGCCGGGAGAGAGCGGTCCCTGCCCCTACTGCGGCTTCGACCTGGAGGACAATGCCAAAAAATACCCGGTAGCCCTCAGGGCAGGCACCATCTTAAATAACCGTTATATCGTAGGCCGGGTCCTGGGACAGGGCGGCTTTGGAATCACCTACCTGGCCTGGGACGAAAAGCTGGAAGCCCGCGTGGCGGTAAAGGAGTACATGCCAAATGACATTTCCGCCCGTGTGGGGACCACCGTCTCCGTGGCCATGGAGAGCCGGGCGGAGGACTTTACCTACGGGGAAGAACGGTTTCAGGAGGAAGCCAGGATTCTGGCCAAATTCATGGGCCAGCCAAATATCGCCGGAGTGACGGACTACTTTGACGAAAATGGAACTTCCTACTTTGTCATGGACTACATCGAGGGCATTTCCTTTAAGACCTACATCGCAAACCAGGGCGGGAAAGTAAGTCCGGAGGAAGCCCTGGACGTGATGATTCCCGTGCTGCGGGCCCTGACGGCCGTCCACGCCGAAGGCTTCATCCACCGGGACGTGACACCGGACAACATCTACATCACCAAAGACGGAAACGTAAAGCTGCTGGACTTCGGTTCTGCCCGCTACAGCATCGGAGATAAGAGCAAAAGCCTGGACGTAATCTTAAAGGTAGGCTACGCGCCGAAAGAGCAGTACATCCGCAGAGGCCGGCAGGGGCCTTACACGGACGTGTATTCCTGTGCCGCCTGCCTCTACGCGGCCATCACCGGCTATCTGCCGCCGGAGTCCCTGGAGCGGCTGGATCACGATAACTTGGTGCCGCCATCCCAGGCCGGGGTGGAGATTCCTCTCTATCTGGAGCGGGCCATTTTAAAGGGCCTGGCGGTGCAGCCTGAGGACCGATTCCAGACGGCGGGGGAGTTTCTGGATGCCTTGGAGAGCCAGGAAGTGGTGGAGCTGCCCCCAGGGCAGGGCGGAGGAAAAAATCTGGCAGGAGCGGAAGAAGGGAATGGTTCTGCTGCAGACGGGAATCTCAGAGGCCGGGCAAATTCTGGAAAGCGGACAGGAATAATGCACCGTCTCCCTCTGATCATCGGCGGAATCGCTGCTGCCGCAGTAATTTTGGGTGTTGGTACTCTTATCGGCCGCGGCCGCAGCGACGGTAATGCAGGCAGCCCAGTGGCTGAAGCCCTGGCCGCCAAAGTCACAATCGCCGGCGAAGAATACAGCACAGCGCTGACAGAACTGGATCTTTCAGG
This sequence comes from Candidatus Enterocloster faecavium, assembly GCA_019118585.1. Taxonomy (GTDB): domain Bacteria; phylum Bacillota; class Clostridia; order Lachnospirales; family Lachnospiraceae; genus Enterocloster; species Enterocloster faecavium. The sequence goes on from DWYS01000097.1 coordinate 8,309, forward strand.
AAAGAATCTGACGGATGCGGACATCATCAGTCTGGGAGAAATAAAAGGGTTAAAGAAACTGATCCTGGAAAACAACAGCTCCATCTCTGACATCAGCCCTCTGGCAAACCTGACGGAGCTTGAAGAACTGGTTCTGCCCAGTCCCTCCGGCATCACGGACTTATCACCAGTGGCTGGCCTTGCCAATTTAACGCGCCTGTCCATCACCGGGGAGTGGAATAATATGCCTCCTGCCTCAAATATCCAGGATTTCTCCCCTATTTCCAGACTCACAGGTCTTACCCGTCTGGACCTGGTTCTGAACAACGCTTTCGACCTTTCGCTATTATCCGGCCTTAAGGAGCTGACTATCCTGCGGCTTATGGGCAGCGTGACTGTGGAGGACCTCTCGTCTATTTCCGGGCTGACAAAGATTAAGCAGCTGAGGATAGATGGAACCGGCCTGACGGATATTTCCGGCATTGCAGGCATGACTGAAATGTACGATCTGGATATTAGAGGAAGTTTTTACATGGACGATCTGTCAGTTCTGTCAGGAATGACAAAGCTGGAGAAGCTGCGCATCGACGCAAATGGCCTGCGCAGCTTTCACGGTATGGAAAATCTTGTAAAACTGCGGGAAGCAGATTTTTACGGAGACAACGCCACATACACAGATGTAGACCCATTAAAGAACCTGACCAGCCTGGAGATCCTGCGCCTGCCAAGTCATGGACAGAATATGGCCTACAGCATAGACGGCCTGTCAGGATTAATCAATCTGACTGACCTGCAGATGGACTGCGGTGCAAGGAGTCTGGAGCCGCTCAGAAATCTAATAAACCTGCGCAGCTTATCCGCAGTAAATGGCGGTATGGTAAACGGAGCTGCTGACTCTTTGGAACCTTTATCAGGGCTTACAAACCTTCAGTCTCTCTCCGTACGAATTCGTCCAGCCAATGACCGGGTAGATTTATCGCCTCTGGCAAATCTGACCCAGCTGAAGACACTTTGCGTGGCTACGGATCAGAACGATCATGTGTCGGCCTGGAATCTGTCGGCACTTTCCGGCCTTACCAATTTAAGCAGCCTGGAGCTTAGGATCAACAACCTGGCAGATCTTTCCGCCCTGGCGTCGCTTTCAAACCTGCAGACACTGACAATCAGCGATCCTGACGGAATTTCCGACTGGTCGCCGGTTTCTCACGTGTCTGTGGTGAATAAAGGAAATTATTGACTAGCTTTGCCGCCCAGGCGGCTGAACATTTACAATAAGAACTAGGAGGAATCACTATGGCACAAATCGAATGCGGGCGGGGGCATCTGTACGATCCGGACAAATACTCTTCCTGCCCCTACTGCAGAAGCAATCAGAAAATCACCGTGACCGCCGCCAGGCACACCGCGCCCATCCGGGCCATTGACCCGTCAAGGACCGCTCCAGTCTCTGTTACAGGGGAAAACCGGACCGCTCCCTTATCCGGAGCCGGGCGGCCAGGCGGTCCGGTACCGGTCACTGCCGCCCAGAAGACGGCCCCTCTGTCCGGAATGACCTCTGTCACCGCTCCCCAGAAGACGGCCCCATTATCCGGTATGTCCGTCACCGCGCCTCAGAAAACCATGCCTCCGAGAGGCTACGGAAACAGCGGTTTCGGTCCCTCCCACGGCGTTACCGTGGCGGAAGGCGGAAAGACCATGGGAGTGATGCAGGCGGCCATGGGCTTTGATCCGGTGGTAGGCTGGCTGGCCTGCGTGGAAGGGCCCAGCAAAGGAAAGAGCTACACCATCCGGGGCGGCATCAATTCCATCGGACGCGGGGACCGGATGGACATCGTGATCACCGGAGATCTGAAGATTTCCTCGGAAAACCACGCAAAGATCAGTTACAGCGAGAAGAACAACCGGTTCCACCTCCTTCCCGGAGAAGGTCGGAACATCGTCTATCTGAACGAGGAGGAAGTATTTTCCCCCATGCCCTTAAAAGCCTACGACATCATTGATTTCGGAGAGACAAAGCTGATCTTCGTTCCCCTGTGCGGGGAGCAGTTTTCCTGGAAGAAGGAGGATGACTGATGGGATTTTGGGACAGGCTTTTTGGCCGGACCTCCGCAAAGGACCTTCCGCGTTCCGCCCGGGAACAGAACGGACCTTCGGAAACCTCTTCTCAGCCGGAGAAACGCCCTTCCTCCGGACCGAGCAGGCCCCTTAAGGAGGATTGGGACGCCCCCATTTTCCTGGTGGGAAATATCCAGGGGATCGGGAGCAGAGAAGACCAGGAGGACTCCTTTGCCGTATTTAACTGCGCAGATGAGAGTCTGCAGAAAAGCCAGGGTCTGCTGGCGGTGGCTGCCGACGGAATGGGAGGCATGGCAGACGGAAAGGCCGCCAGCGAATGCGCGGTGGACGTTTTTCGGGAGCGTTTTTCCGGCTGGAAGGACGATCTTCCCGTGCCGAACTGGCTCTATGGCAGCGCCTGCGCCGCCAGCGACCAGGTTTTCCGCCAGTTTGCCGGCGCCAGCGGGACCACCCTGACGGCAGTGCACATCCTGGGAAAACATCTTTACTGGATCAGCGTGGGGGACAGCGCCATTTTTCTCAAGCGGGGCGGGGGAGTGTTCCAGTTAAACCGGGAACACACGTATTTAAACCAGCTCTATGAGGAGGAGCTCAAAGAGGAGTTCATCGACAAAGACCGGGCACTGCAGAATGAGGACGCGAGACGCCTCACCTCCTTTGTGGGGATTGACCACCTGAAAGAAGTGGATTTAAACCTGCAGCCCTGGATCCTGAGGAGAGATGACGTGATCCTGCTCTGTTCCGACGGCATCAGCGGAGTGCTCACCCCTCCGGAGCTTTTGGAGGCCATGTCTCTGGATCCGGATGAGGGCTGCGCGCTGCTGGAGACCATGATCCTGGAGAAACGAATCCCTGCGCAGGACAACTACACCGGCGTCATGATTGCCTGCCGGTGAGCAGACAGATCCGGAGATCCGGTTCTGCAAAAAACAAGGAAGAAAACGCTCAGGAAATCATCTTCACTGGGTTTGATGCCTGAGCAAAAGGAAAGGAATGGATAATTATGAAAAAAATACGCAAAATGGCCGCAGCTCTGTGGAGCGCTGTATTGGCAGTCATTCTGTCGCTGTCTCTGGCTCTTCCCGCCTTCGCCGCTTTTGATCAGAGCGTGCTGGACGGCGTGGTACTCATTTACTCCGGCGCCCCGGACAGCAGCGGCGCCATGCAGTACTGGCGCGGAACGGGATTTTTCGTGGGAGAAAAGGGACAGAACCCGGAATACATCATCACCAACTGCCATGTCGTGGAAGAATACATCAATGCCGGTGAGGCTCTGGGCGGCGGACAGCTGTACGTTATGTTCGACGAAAATGACCAGGAAGAAGCCTACCTGGTGGTGTATGACTATGCCAAGGACGTAGCCGTCTTAAAGCTGGCAAAGCCCACGGACAAGAGAGTTCCCCTTCTCTTAGGCGAGGCAGAAGAAGACGATCTGGGCAGCGAGGTTTACGCAGTGGGATATCCCCTGGCAGCGGATGTGACCGTTCAGTCCGTGACCTCCGCCAGCAAAGGGGACGCGACTGTCACCACAGGAAGCATCGGCCGTTTTCTGACGGAGAGCGGGACCGGGCGTGAGCTGATTCAGACGGACGCTGCCTTAAGCGGCGGCAACTCCGGCGGCCCTCTGATCAACGGCGACGGAGCCGTCATCGGCATCAGCACCGCTGGTTCCAAGCTGGACCAGAATCTTTTCTACGCCGTGAGCACCAGCGAAGTCCGTTTTCTCTTAGACCGGAACAATATTCCCTACAGCCTCTATGAGGGCGGCGGCCTTTCCCCCGCTCTGCTTTTGGGAATTGCTGCCGCAGCGGCGGTGGTTATCGTTGTCCTTGTGATCGTGATGGGCAAAAAGAAGAAGACGGCTCCGGCTGCCGCTCCCGCCCCGGAGACAGCAGATTCTCCCGGCGTGAAGATTTCCTCTTCCAAAAAGACGCCCCAGCTGCGTTCCATGGCGCCTCAGCACGGGGGCATGATCGTTCAGCTTCACCATCAGCCGGTGCAGATCGGACGCGACCCGGCCACCTGCCGTCTGGTCTACCAGGACGGAACGCCGGGCGTCAGCTCCAAGCACTGCCAGGTTTACTTTGACGAGCAGGAGCAGTTATTTGTGGTGACAGACTTAAATTCCACCTATGGAACTTTCCTGGCGAGCGGTCAGCGCATCGCCCCCAACACCCCGGTGAAACTGCCGCCCAACAGTTCAATCTACCTGGGTGAGGCAGACAACACCGTTTATCTGGAGATGACAGAATGACAAAATTATCCTACTATTCTTACACAAACAGAGGCGGACGGCCGGACAATGAGGACAGCATCCGCTGCGGCACCTCAAACGGGCGGGGGGTCTTCGCGGCGGCTGACGGCCTCGGCGGACACCGCCTGGGAGAGGTGGCCTCCGCCATCGCCGCGGACGCGCTGTTTGAGGGCTGTTTTCTGGCTCCGTCCCTGGATGAGGAGACCATGAAGGCTCAGCTTATTGAGGCTAACCGCCAGGTGCTGGAAGGCCAGAAGATTCCCGGGCAGGAAGATATGAAGACTACAGCGGTGGCCCTGGCCGTGGAGGACGGCCGGGCCTTCTGGGCCCATGTGGGGGATTCCCGGCTGTATTATTTCTCCGGCGGGGAGCTGGCCTGGATGACCAGGGACCACTCCGTCACTTACATGAAGTACTTAGGAGGCGAGATCTCCTACATGGATGTCTATCACGACGATGACCGTTCCAGCCTTCTTCGGGTCCTCGGACGGCCTACCTGCCAGCCGGAGAGCGGGCAGGCAGAGCTTCGCCCGGGAGACGCCTTCCTGCTCTGTTCCGACGGATTCTGGGAATTTGTCTACAATGAGGAAATGCAGGCGGACCTGTTAAAGTCGGAGACGCCGAAGCAGTGGGTCACACTGATGCTGCTGCGCCACATCCGCCGCACGCCCCCCGGAAATGATAATTTTTCCGCTATCGCGGTATTTGTTGAGGAGGAGTAAAAATGATACGTTCCTTGCGCAGGCGCATCCTGTGCGCGGCCGTCACCCTGCTTTTCGTTCTGTCTGTCTGCGGACAGGCTCTGGCGGCAGGTGTGATCCGGCCCGTCCGGGTTTTCGTCTATGAAAATACTCTCTATTCCTACATGGAACTGGAAGACATTCACAGCCCCGTCACTCAGGCGGAGGTCAAGATCGGAAACCAGTCTTTCCCCGCCTCCGGGCGCCTGGAAACGGTCCGCCAGGCTGGTTTTCCCATCACCTATCTGTTATTGGTAGACAACTCCACCTCCATGCCTCCGTTCCGGGAGCAGCTGGTGGAATTCGGCAGCCAGCTGGCTTCAGGGAGCGGCGAAAACACCCGCTTTATCCTGGCCACACTGGGGGACGATTTTCAGATTCTCAGCGAGGATGTTCCTGCTGCGGAGCTGGGCGCCCAGCTGGCAGCCATGCCCTTTGATGAAAATGTCACCCGCCTCCACACCTGCATTGACAGCGCTCTGGATTACTTTGAGCAGCTGCCCCGCCAGGGAGCGGAGTTAAGGGAGATGGTGGTCATCACGGACGCCGTGCAGTATGACCCCGCCGGCGGCGTTCCCTACGAGGAGCTGTTGGAGCGGATCAGACAGTCCGACGTGATGCTCCATTCTCTCGGACTGGGGACCGATGCCGGCGCGCTGGAGCGCCTGGGAAAGCTGACGGAGGCATCCGGCGGCATTCACCAGGTTCCGGGGACAGAGCTCACGGCGGCAGCGGCAGCGGATGTTCTCTCTGAGACGGGAGGAAATCTGATGGTGACGGGCTTTGATCTGGAAGGCTGCACTGCCTCCGGGGAAGATCAGAAAGTCTCCTTCACCTTTGCGTCAAGAGGAACTCTGGTCGGCAGCGGGGAGGCGTCCGTAGACCTTCCGGGGGCAGGCACAGATTCCGCCGCCGAGACAGCTGCACCAGAAGAAGCGGAAGGTGAGGAGAGCAGTCCTTCCTCAGAGGAGCAGGAGAGTGGGGGCCAGCCGGGACAGGAGGACGGTTCTTCCCAGTCAGATCAGGAAGGCATCCCTCAGCAGACAGAACCGGCAGACGGTTCTTCCGCGGCAGAACAGGAGAATACTCCCTCCGCCGGCACAGCACCACAGCAGCCGTCCGGGACAGGCATGCTTCCTCTCCTCATCGGGGCCGGAGCCGCTCTGACTGTGGTGATCCTCATCTGGCTTCTGGCGGGAAGAAAGAAATCAAAATCAAAGACTCAGGCCCTTCCTGCCCCTGACGCCCCCGGCATCTATATGAGGATCGACGACCAGGATCACGTGCTGGCCTCCGGCCAGACGGAATTTACCTTAAGCGGCGAGCTGACGGTAGGGAGAGATTCCGGCTGCAGCCTTGTGCTGAACAGCAGCACGGCACCCTTAAAAGCCGCGCGGATCTTTGTAGACAACGGCTTTGTCCGCCTGGAGGTGCTGGATCCCCAGGCTTCAGTGCTGGTAAACGGAGAACCGGCAGAAGGCGTGCGGACACTGCGCAGCGGAGACCGCATTTCCATTGACGGGCTTACGTTCCGTCCCCTGTTCTGACACAGGTTTAACCCTTGTCTTTTGGGATAAAATTTCGTAAAATTATTATGCGAAGAAGGTGAACACTACGGATAGAAAAAGTACCGATGATCTGAGCCAGGAGCTGATGGAGGAATCCAACATCGACTCCTACATTAAAGAAAATGAATCTTATTTTGTCGATCGGAGCGTTACGGAGCTGCTTTCTGCGCTGTATGAAAAGCAGAATATCTCCAAAGCGGAGCTGGCGCGCCGTGCCAGCATGAGCGAAGTGTATCTCCACCAGCTGTTTTCCGGGCGCCGCAAACCATCCCGGGACAAGCTGCTCTGCCTGTGCATCGGCATGGAGCTGACCATTGAGGAGACGCAGCGGCTGTTGAAAGAAGCCGCTTACGCCCAGCTCTATCCCCGCATCCGGCGGGAAGCCATCATCTACCACGGCATCGTGCATCACACGCCGCTGGAGGAGATCAACGACAAGCTGTTTGAGGAAAATGAAAAGGCTCTGTTTTGAGAACTGTTCCGGAAAGAGGAAAACCTTTCCGGTCATTCCGGCGGAAACACCCTGACGCGGGGCGTTTCCGCCTTTTTTCCAAGAAGAAATCGCCAGGAGGAAAATTCACTCCCGGTTTTCATATACTTCCTCCTCAGAAAACTCAGCCCGCAGGTTCTGCAGGAACAGATTGGCCGCCTTGGAAAAGACCTGATATTTTTTCCAGACCAGATAGCCGCGGACTTCCAATTTGGGGGAGAATGGGCGGAAGCAGAGACTGCTGCCGCAGGTGTTGATCAGCTTGTCATAACACAGGGCGTATCCCAGCCCTTCATCCACTAAAAGAGAAGCGTTGAATACCAGATTATAGGTAGCCACAATGTGCAGACTGGATTCCTCCCTCTTCAGCCAGCCGCTCAGATAGGCACTCTCCCCCTTTTGATGGGGGACAATCAGAGGTTTGTCCCAGAGGTCCTCCGGACTGATGACATCTTTCCGGGCCAGAGCAGAATCTTTCCGCATCAATACGCCCCAGCTGTCCTTTACAGGAACTGAGATGGACTCATACCGCTGAGAATCGAAGCTGCCGAATACAAGGCCGAAATCAATCAGCCCTTTATCCAGATAATCCATGACATGCTCCGCATTTCCGCTGGAAATGTGGAAACGGATATACGGATATTTTTTTTGTATATTTTTGGCGGCTCTGGCAAAAAATCGGGTCACTTCTGTTTCACCGCTGCCGATAAAGACGTCCCCCACGATCGTCTCGCTGGATGCGGTGATCTCATGTTCCGTCCGCTCCACGAGAGAGAGGATTTCCTCCGCCCGTTTCCGGAGGATCATCCCTTCCTCTGTCAGAACCACCTTTCGGCTGCCTTTCGTGCCGCGGATCAGAAGCTGTTTCCCCAGTTCTTCTTCCAGATTCTTTAACTGTGTCGACAAAGCCGGCTGGGAAAGATGAAGCGTCTCTGCGGCAGCAGAGATATTCTGTTCCCTGGCCACCGCCAGAAAATACTGCAGAACCCGTAATTCCATCTGTGACTGACCTCCTTCCTTGCAGGAACCTGTCTGTTTTTAAAATTAGTATAAATTTATCCTCTGTAAAAGTCAATTATATAATTTTTATTTATAGAAATAGAATCTGAAAGCAGGGGAAACGGGAATGATCCTTTTGAGAATTCTAGAAAGAGAAGGCTTATATTTTCCAGATGCGGCAATGGCATTTTATCATTCAAAGACATATAGAAGATTTTGCGTAGAAATCCAAACTTTTGAAAAGCCGTAAAACTGACGCTACCACAATGAGAAGCAAACACTGACCTGTGGTTGCTTTTTAATTTGGATAGATTTTCCAATATTGATTTTGTCAGCGCATTAAACCCTTAGACAATAAAAAAAGTTTTAAAAATGGTCTTATTTTAACAATACTGAAACAATCATATGTTATTGTAGTCATGGAAAGTTGCAGGAAAGTGAGATAAATGAAAAGCAATCTGCTAGACATGGGAATTCATTTCTTAAAAGCCAGCAGCAGTAAGATAAGAAAAGACTATGATGCTTCCGCCAGCTGTACCCTTCATCTGGCTGGTATTTCCGGAACCTGGAATATTCTTCTGGGGCTGGGTAAGATCATTTCGGGATTATTGTCGTTTTCCGGATTTGTGTGTGTCAGCGGCTGTTATACCCTTGGAATGGTATTTGCAAGGTACTGTGCACTGGCTGGTGTTGTTCAGGCCAAAACGTTAAGGAGCAGTACCGCTGCTATCGATTGTCCGGAAGTATTTTAATTGCGGCCAGTCTGTTATATATGGCGTATTCCGGATGGACTTATTATCATCCAAAGTATACTGCGTATCCAAAGTATATTGCCCTGGCAATTGCAACTTTTACATTTACAGAAATTGCATTAAATATCCGGGGCGTTCTGGCAAACAGGAAAAATGGGACGCTCCTGGTGCACGCGCTCAAAACAATCAATCTGGCGGCCTCCCTGATCTCTCTGGTACTGACACAGTCCGCGATCCTGTCCATTGCGCAGGGAGGATACCATAACCCTTCTTCCAATGCGCTTTTAGGGCTTCTTGCCGGAAGCGGAGCTGCACTTCTTGGAATATTTATGCGCTGGTGGATTGGACAGATTGAGGAAAAAAACAACAGGAACGAGGAGGAAGAAACGAGTGATCCGGATCTTGGTAGTCGATGACGATGTAAAATTAACCCAAAGTGTATGTATCTATTTAAATGACAGCGGGTACGAAGCAAAGGGCTGTCTTAACGCTGAGGCGGCTTATGAGGCGATGTACAACAAGCAGTATGATCTGATTATTTCTGATATTATGATGCCCGGTACTGATGGATTTGAGTTTGCAGAAACAGTGCGTGGGCTGAATCAAACAATCCCCATTCTGTTTATGTCAGCAAGAGATGATCTGCCGTCAAAACAGAAGGGATTTGACCTGGGAATTGATGATTATATGGTAAAACCCATCGATTTCAGTGAGCTTCTGATGCGTGTCCGCGCATTGCTCCGCCGTGCCAATATTGAAAAAAGCAGGAAAATTACAGTTGGAAACACAACTTTAGATGCGGATGCCCGGACGATTACCGTCAATGGAGAAGAGGTTCCGGCAACAACACGGGAATTTAATATTCTGCATAAAATGCTGTCCTATCCGAATCATACGTTTTCCCGTTCTCAGCTTATGGATGAATTCTGGGGAGTTGAGAGTGATACCGGCTTAAGAGCAGTGGATGTGTATATTACGAAACTGCGCGACAAATTTTCTTCATGCCATGATTTTGAAATTAAGACCGTAAGAGGATTGGGATATAAGGTGGTGCTGAAATGACAAGACGCGAAAGAAAACGGCTGGAAAATCGTTTCCCGCCGTCACTATTTGCGATTTATCTTGGGATTCTGCTTTTAATGTCGGGAATTCACATCGGACTGGTAACTTTGGTCAGCAAGTATCAGTGGAATAAGTTTATTCAGATCATAATTCCTGTGATTTATTGGACTTTTGTGGCGGCGGGATTGACGATATATACCCGGAACAAAATTATAAAAACCTACGACCAGCCTATGAAAGAATTGGCAAAGGCTGCGGATAAGGTTGCACATGGAGATTTCTCTGTTTATATTCCTCCTCTCCACACGACGAACCGTCATGACTATTTAGACCGGATGTTTCTGGATTTTAATAAAATGGTGGCAGAGCTTGGGAGCCTTGAAACCATGCGTACAGATTTCATTGCCAATGTATCCCATGAGATAAAGACACCTGTGGCAGCCATTCAAAATTACGCCCAGCTTCTCAGAAAACCAAATCTGAGCAGGACGGAGATGGATAATTATACCGCCGCTATTTTGAGCAGCACACACAGACTGTCCTCCCTGATCACCAATATTCTGCGGTTAAATAAACTGGAAAGTCAGCAGATAAAACCGCAGTATGAGACTTATGATCTGTGCCGTCAGTTAAGCGACTGTGCATTGGGATTTGAAATGATCTGGGAAGAGAAAGAAATTGATTTTGAAGCAGATTTAGAGGACAAAGCAATGATCTGTGCAGATGAAAGTCTCATGGAACTGGTTTGGAATAACCTGCTTTCCAATGCGTTCAAATTTACGGAGCCGGGCGGCAGTGTGATATTAAAGCAAACGTCTGATTCGGATTATGTGATCGTAGAAGTGTCGGATACAGGCTGCGGAATGTCTGAGGAAACGCAGAAGCATATCTTCGACAAATTTTATCAGGGAGATACCTCCCATGCCACGGAAGGGAATGGCCTGGGCCTGGCTCTGGCTTTTCGTGTTCTGCAGCTTATGGGGGCTTCCATTCAGGTTAGAAGCGAAGAAGGGAGAGGCACTGCATTTACTGTGCAGATTCCCACGAGAGAAAATGAGGAGAATAAGACAGGCATATGACAGATCAGGCAAAAATGAGCAACTCTGGATACATTGGTTATGAGTATCGGGAGATCACGGTACCAAAAGAATATATTTCCATATATATGGATAGCTACCCATGTTTCGGATGGGAGCCGGATCCCAATAGAGAAATGGAAGAGGAAGGCATATCATCCGCCGCAGGAATAAAAAAAATAAACCATGCAAATAAAAAAAGGCTTTATTTCCGCAGGAACCGCAGCATTTCCAATAAGGCGGAACTGACCCGGCTGCAGAGAAATTTTGACAGCTGTGTCAAGGAAATAGAGGCGCTGAATCGTTCCAAACGTACAGCTGCGTCTGTCGTTTCGCTGATGGTCGGAATACTGGGGACTGCATTTATAGCAGGATCCGTATTTGCTGTGTCGGCAGAACCGCCGATCATCTGGCTGACCATTTTGCTGGCAGTGCCCGGTTTTGCCGGCTGGATCCTTCCTTATTTTTTATATCGAACGCTGGTTCAAAAAAAAGAAGCGGAGATCAATCCATTGATTGAACAAAAATATGATGAAATTTATACAATTTGTGAAAAAGGGAATCATTTACTTTTCTGATAGAAAGACTGGATGCGAAATCAGGTATCCGGTCTTTTTTTAATTAATAATTCTGAAACAAAACTCAAACGGAAAGTAAATATGAGAGAGGTACATTATATCTGCAAGTGAACAAAAGCTAATAAAACAGAAGATCAGGAGGAAAGATTGATATGAAAAAGAGTAACTTTATAGCATTGATCCTTGGAACAATAGGAGTAGTTTCCTTTGCACTGGGAATGTGTATGGCTTTGCTTCCAGAGTGGGGAATGTTCAATCAGGGAGTGATCTGTGGGGTAATCGGACTGGTTGTTTTGCTGATTACGGTAATGGTTTGGAGAAAGATGGAAGGGAAAGCCCCTATTAAGCTGAATGCGAAAACCATGGGAGCTGTATTAGTTGGAATCATTGGTGCGCTGCTGTTGGGAGTTGGCATGTGTTTCTCTATGATATTTGGAAAGATGGTTCTGGGAATTGTGATCGGACTGGTAGGAATTATCGTATTGCTGATGCTGATCCCTCTTCTCAAAGGAGTAAAATAAAGAGTTAATGGTTTATTCCTTGCGCCGAAGGGAGATTTCGCTGTGAAACCGACCTTACCTTATATATAAAAAGGCAAACCAGGAGGATTTATCAATGAAAACAGCAATTTATAATGGAAAAAAAGATATTTTGATGACAGAGAGAGAAATGCCAAAAGCCGGCGACCATGACATTGTAATCCGCAACTTGTATGCCAGCATCTGCGGTTCCGATGTTGCCGTATATAATCACGGTCCGGGAACCGGGCATAAGATTACCGTTGGAGAGGAATTTGGCCACGAGATGGTATCCGAAGTGGTGCAGGTAGGAAGCAAGGCAAAGGATTTTAAAGTGGGAGACCTGGTGTATCCTTATCCGCTGCTGGCAAAGGGAGATCCGGAAAGGGCCGGTACTCTGGGCGGCTTTTCTGAGTACATCCTGATCCCCAACGCCCAGTGGAATAAACAGGTGTACCGGGTCAGCGGCAGAATTCCGGTGAGAGAGGCAAGCATGATCGAACCGTTTACCGTGGGCTGCAGAGCAGCCAGGCGCTCCTTCCCGAAGCCGGGGGAAAGCGCTCTGGTGTTTGGGGCCGGAACCATCGGCATCGCGGCAGCCATTGCTCTGAAGCATTTCGGCTGTGAAAAGGTGATGATCTGTGACTGCTCGGACTTTCGCCTGAATATTGCGGAAAAACTGGGTTTTGCAGTCTGCAATAACGGACGGGAGGATGTAAAGAACGCGGCCATGGACTATTTTGGCGAGGCTAGATCTCTGTCGGGAAAGACGGCGGATATCGACATTTATCTGGATGCGGCGGGAGCGCCTTCCATTCTGGAAACCTTCCAGCAGATGGGGAAAATCGACTGTCGGATGGTGGTGGTGGCCGTATGCGCCGAGAAGCGCCCGGTGGATTTCCTGACCATGAGTTTTTCCCAGCAGGCGCTGATTGGTTCCGGCGGATATTTTCCGGAGGATGTAAAAGACGTGATGGAGATTATGGAAAGCGGACGCTGGGACATTGAGTCCATGATTACTCAGGAATATCCCTGGGAGCAGCTTCCGGAGGCGCTGGAAAAGGCAGGCCATGTCAATGAGTCGCTGCACGTCATTATCCGGTATGAAGATTAATAACGGGATTTTTTTATCCATCGGGCAGAACAAAATGCCCCTGCTCAGGACCTATAAAACGCAGAGCCCCGGCCCTTCACTGTGCAGCCTGCATATTGTGGAACCAATCGAATTTTACTACAATAATTACAAGAATTAGGAGGGCAAACCATATGAAAATCACAGCTAAGTTTCAAACTGCGCCGGGAGGGCGTTACGACACCTTGGAAATTGCCATTTTGGGGCGGGAGGGAAGGGCTGCTTCCTTCTGGATGAGAAATTTTTACCAGGAAACCTATCACTGCGCTTTTGAGCTGGATACGGCAAAGCTGTTTAAAGCAGAATCTCTTTTCTGTGAAGCCCAAAAACTGGCGGAATTTCTGATGAAAGGACTTTCCCTGGCAGAAGGAGAGGGAAGCAGGGAGGCCAAGAGGACAGAGGCTTCTAAGACTGCGTTTCTCCAGGAGACTGCAGACCAGTTTTCCTCCGGCCAGGAGGTTTTGAGGATTCGGGTAAGCCAGACCTGTTACAGGTTTGCTGAGGAGATGGACCCGGAGGAATTTCTGCCTGAGGGCGCGGAGTTTGCAGAGGAGGATTGGCAAACCTATGAATATTTTGAGCGGTGTGAAGAGTATGTGATTGATTTAAAATCTAAGAAAACAGAGTTTGTCACCCGCTCCGTTCTGCATACGGAGAAGGAATGAGCATCCTGCCGGGAAATGGAGGGCTTTATCGGCGCATGACCGGGCTTCAGCGGGAGAGCGCGGGGTGGAGCCTGGGATAAGCGCCTTGCGGTCCGGCTCTGTTCGTGCTAGAATAAAGGCAAAAAGGAGAATAAGAAACGGATGGCTGAAAGTTTGGAATATACGAAGCTTGAGGCGCGCTATCAGCGGTACCGGGAGATACTAAAGAACCTGACCTTGATGAGCGACATATTTATGAGAAACGTGCTGAAGCAGAAGGAATGTACGGAGTATATTCTGCAGGTTATTATGGGCAGGGACGATTTAAAGGTTTTGGAGCAGGTCCTGCAGAAGGATTATAAAAATCTTCAGGGTCGTTCCGCCATTTTAGACTGCGTTGTCCAGGACAGCGACGGGAAGCAGTTTGACGTAGAGATTCAGCAGGAAAATGAAGGGGCTTCCCCAAAGCGGGCCAGATACCATGCCGGACTGATGGATATGAATACGCTGAATCCGGGGGAAGATTTCGATGAACTTCCGGAATGCCATGTGATTTTCATTACCCAGAAGGATGCTTTGGGACGCAATCTCCCCATCTACCATATCGACCGGACAATCCGGGAAAACGGAGAGGATTTCGGGGACGAATCCCATATCATCTACGTAAATTCCAGCCGTCAAGACGATACGCCTTTAGGGCGTCTGATGCACGATTTCCATTGTAAGTCGGCGGCAGAAATCCGCAATGACATTTTAGCTAGGAGAGTCCGAGAATTGAAGGAAACCCAGGAAGGAGTTGAGCATATGTGCAGGGAGATGGACCAGATCTACCAGGAGGGGGCAGTACAGGGAAGGAAAGAAGGAAGGGCCGAAGGAAGAGCCGAGGGGAGAATAGAAGGCGAGATGACTGCCAAGAAAAATATGGCGATGTCCCTTGCGGGAATGGGGCTGTCCGCAGAGAAAATCGCGGAGGCAGCCAAGGTCAGCGTCCAGTTGGTTCAGGAATGGCTGATGGGGAAGACGGATTTGGCAAAATAGGAAAAAACGCTGCGGAGCGCCTTGTCAATGCGCACGCAGCGTTTTTAGTGGGGAATCCCTATAATGGACTTCAGTAACGAACTCAGTCCCAACTTTGATTTGTGTATGATTGCGTTTTTATTTACTTCGTGTTACAATCTAGTTAGTTACAATTAACCAAATCCATTGGAAATGAGGAAGTCAGCATGAAAAAGATTTTGACTGTGTTTGGACTTTTCGCGTTTTTTATATGTATGACTGCCATCCATCATCATTGGACTTTGCACACAGATATCCAGACCGGTAAGAATGATGTAGTAGCAGATACGGTGGGAAGAGATACAGAAGAACCCTATATTCCAGAAAGTTCTTCCACCTGGGGTGATCTGTACCGTCATTTTGATCCCCAGGGATTTGAGAAATTGCCGGAAGAGATGCAGGTTCAGCTGGATGGCATACCGCTGGAACGGGCCGACGGCCGGGAGGTGGAAGCATTTATTTCTACTCAGGCATATCTGTATCCGGAAGACTGACCCAAAATTTCCCTGGGCAGAAGGAAATTCATAAATTTCGCTCTGCCCGGGGATATCCTGTTTTTTCAGAATCTACCTGTGCTTCTGGTCATCCTGCCAGGTCAGGATGGTGTCCATAATCAGCTGAGGATTTCCCATATTGCAGTGGGCCTCTCCAAAAAGCGGGGCGCCGGGGACATAAAAGGTCAAGGATCTGGCATTGGACAGAAGGTCTATCTCGTCCCGATAGAGGAAAAATCCACCAGCATATCCTTTCTGGTGCTGATCAGCAGGACATCCTGCTGAATCTGATCCGCTATGGGGCGGATGGAAAAGGCCCTTATTTTCTGCAGGTATTCATATACATCAGAAGTGCCGTAGGCGTAGTTGGA
>DWYS01000098.1 GCA_019118585.1 Candidatus Enterocloster faecavium
GGCGCCAGAATGAAGATGGTGATGGGCTCATAGGAGTCGGGCAGCACCTGAACGCCGAAGACGGCTCCTGTTCCCAAAAGCTCACGGAAGGAACCGATGAGCACCAGTGCGATGGTAAAGCCCAGTCCCATGCCGATTCCGTCAAATGCGGAAAGCAGAGGACCGTTCTTCATGGCATAGGCCTCGGCCCGTCCTAAGATAATGCAGTTTACAACGATCAGGGGAATATAGATTCCCAGTGCTTTATAAAGATCCGGCGTAAAGCCTTCCATCAGCATGTCCACCACGGTTACCATGGAAGCCACCACCACGATCTCGCCGGGCAGGCGGACGCGGTCCGGGATCAGGTTCCGCAGAGCTGCAATTACAATATTCGCCGCCACCAAAACCACTGTGGTAGACAGTCCCATGCCGATGCCGTTGATGGCCGAGGTGGTAACTGCCAGGGTGGGGCAGAGTCCCAGCATCTGCACAAAGCTGGGATTTTCTTTCCATACGCCGTTATAAATACGTTCGATATACTTGTTCACGATCCCACCTCCTACTGTGCAATGCAGTTCTCATAGAAATAAACTGCTGCATTTACGGCTCCTGTCACGGCCCTGGAGGTGATGGTAGCACCGCTGATGGCGTTGATCTGATTGTCCGCCGTGGCACCGGTCTTTGTCACCTCAAATTCCTGAGCCGCCTTTCCTGCGTACTGATCCTTAAACTCCGGATTCTGGGCATTCATTCCCAGTCCGGCAGTCTCGGAAATACTCAGAAAGCCGATTCCGGTCAGGGTTCCTTCATTGGTGATTCCAACCGCAATCTGGATGGAACCGCCGTATCCTTCTGTGGAGCTGGAGGTAATCAGGTATCCGATTACATTTCCGGAGGCGTCCAGTGCTTCCTGTACACTGTCCACGGTTACGGAACCATATCCCTGGGCCGCAATCTCCTCTGCGCTGGTCCCGATGGCCTGAGTCAGTTCTTCGTTGGTATCAAAGGAAGCAGCATCGGGATAAACCTCCTGGTAGGTGGCTGTGTTGGCTGCCAGCTGGGCCTGAGCGATGGGTTCCAGAGTAATCTCGTGAACCGCTCCCAGGCAGACGCCGGCAATCAGGGTGATGATAAATAAAATCACCGCATCCTTTATGATTCCTTTCATGACCGCTTCCCCTCCTTTCCAAATGCCTTTGGAAGAGTAAAACGCTCAATCATAGGCACAAACAGGTTGCTCAAAATAATCGCGTAGGATACTCCTTCCGGGGAAGCTCCCCACAGACGGAACACTCCTGTGATCAGTCCCAGGATCACGCCGTAAACCACCTGGCCGTTCGGGGTGATGGGGCTGGTCACATAGTCGGTGGCCATGAAGAAGGCTCCGAATACCAGACCGCCTGCGCAGACCTGATTTAACGTGTAGGAAATGTCAAACCCTCCGAAAAGGAATACAAAAACCGCAAAGGTTCCGATATACACCAGCGGGATCTTGGGACTGATGACCTTTTTTGCCATCATGTAAACGCCGCCGATGAGCAGAGCCAGAGTGGAAACCTCGCCGATGGTCCCGGGAATCAGGCCCAAAAACAGGGCGCTTAGATCTGCTCCGGTTCCGGCTCTCATGCTGGCCAGAGGCGTAGCCCCTGTGAGGCTGTCAAAGCCGATGGAGGCGGAGGAGAAATCATTCATCAGTCCGGCAAAGGAAATCAGCAGAAAACATCTTGCTGCAAGAGCCGGGTTCATGAAGTTCTGTCCCAGGCCGCCGTAAAGCTGCTTCACCACGATGATCGCGAACACGCCGCCCAGCATGGGAATCCACACGGGGATCTCCGGCGGCATATTGAGCGCCAGGATCATACCGGTCACCACCGCGCTGCAGTCGCCTACGGTGATAGGCTTGTGCATCAGCTTCTGCCAGATATACTCGCTGGCCACGCAGGCCGCCACGGTAGCCAGGATCACCACCAGGGCGTAGACGCCGAAGCGGTATACGCCGAAGGCCGCAGCAGGAAGCATGGCGATCACCACATCCAGCATCAGGTTCTGGGTGGTATCTTTGCACCTCACATGGGGAGATGAGGATACGTGTAATAAATTATTCATAGCCTTTGTCCCTCCTACCCTTTCTTCCTGCGGTTAGCCGCAACTTTCTTTCTCATTTCCTTGAAGGCCTGCGTCAGGGGGCGCTTGGCCGGACAGATGTACGTACAGCTTCCGCACTCCATGCATTCCATGCCGT
Organism: Candidatus Enterocloster faecavium; assembly: GCA_019118585.1. Lineage (GTDB taxonomy): Bacteria > Bacillota > Clostridia > Lachnospirales > Lachnospiraceae > Enterocloster > Enterocloster faecavium. The sequence continues at coordinate 2,225 of DWYS01000098.1, forward strand.
TTAAGCGCTCGAATTCATCGCAGTCATCCCTCAGTGCCGCCTTCATCATCTTCACAGGAATAATATGGCTGGGACATACGCTTACGCAGCGTCCGCAGCGGATACAGGGGGTTGGCTCCATAGCCGTCACCTGGTCCTTGGTAAAGCAGGTCAGCGCGGAGGAGGTCTTGGCCACCGGCACATCCAGGCTGAACATGGCCTGTCCCATCATGGGGCCTCCGGAAATCACTTTCTCCGGCTCGCTCTTAAAGCCTCCGGCCGCCTCGATCAGCTCCTGGCAGTTGGTCCCAAGCTTCACCTGGAAGTTTCCGGGATCTGCCACGGCATCGCCGGTAACGGTGATGGTGCGGCGCATCAGCGGGGTAGACTGACAGACCGCCGCATAGATCGCCCGGACCGTATCTACATTGTCCACGATGCAGCCCACATCCGCAGGCAGCATGGAGGAATTGACCTTCCGCCCGGTTACCGCATAGATCAGGGAACGCTCGCCGCCCTGGGGATATTTGGTCAGAAGCGGGCAGACGCTGATGCGGGACTCTCCTGCGACCAAAGCTTCCAGCTTCTTAATCGCCTCCGGCTTGTTGTTCTCCACTGCGATCACGCCCTTGGCGTTCTCAAAGAGCTGGAGGATCACCTTCAGTCCTCCCACAATCGCTTCCGGCTCTTCCATCATCAGACGGTAGTCTCCGGTCAGATAAGGCTCGCACTCCGCTCCGTTTACCAGTATGTAGTCAATCGCGGAGTCGTCCTTAGGAGTCAGTTTTACATGTGTGGGGAAACCGGCTCCTCCCAGTCCCACGATTCCCGCTTCCTTGACGATGGAACGGATTTCCTCCTTGGACAGCGTCTGAGCATCGCGCTCAGCGCCCACTCCGTCTGCCGTTTCATACTGGCCGTCATTTTCCACAATGACCGACAGGGACATGCCGCCGCCTGCCACCCGCCGGGGCTCGATGGCCTTCACCACGCCTGATACAGAAGAGATGACATTGGCGGAGATGAATCCCACCGCTTCGCCAATCTTCTGCCCTGCCAGGATATGGTCGCCCACTGAAACCAGCGGCTTCGCCGGAGCGCCGATGTGCTGGGACATGGGGAATACCAGGTCTCCCTTCGGCTCCAGCACCTGCACCGGTTTGTTCTCGGCCAGCTCCTTGCCCTCGTAGGGGTGGACGCCGCCTTTAAAAGTCGCCAAACCCATGGTCTTTAACCTTCTTTCTTTCTTGTAATTTTAAACAGCTTCCTGTCTGTTTCGTATCTTTTAGTATAGCACAATTCAAAAAGGTATACAATTGGTTTTTCTTTCGTTATATTTTTATCTACTTTGTTAAATTTTTGCTGATTTGCACAAAATTGTATTTTTTTATGTACATTTGTGCGGAATTGTATATTTTTACGTACAATTTTACAGAACCGCTCACAGCGGGCTGACGTTCCCAGGCTGGTGTTCTCCTCTCTCCTCCAGCAGCCTCAGCAAAGTATCCCTGCTCAGCATCTGTTCTCCGCCTCCGGCAGAAATCAATTCCCCTGCCAGCTTCTCCTTGGACTGCTGCAGAAACAGCATGTTCTCCTCCACTGTATCCTTTGCGATCAGCTGGTAAACCGTCACCTGGCGTTCCTGACCAATACGGTGCGTGCGGTCTGTAGCCTGGTTCTGAGCCGCCGCGTTCCACCATGGGTCATAGTGAATTACCACATCCGCCGCTGTCAGGTTCAGGCCTGTGCCGCCTGCCTTCAGAGAAATCAGGAACACCGGTTCCGTTCCTTCGGAGAAACGCCGGACCAGCCTTGAACGCTCCTCCTTGGAGGTCTCGCCGGTCAGCTTCAAATAAGGGATCTCCTCCTGGCATAGCCGGTTCTCGATCAGCTCCAGCATGGAGGTAAATTGTGAGAACAGCAGGATTCGGTGTCCTCCCTCCACTCCCTGACGGACCAGATGAATGCAGGTTTCCAGTTTGGCAGATGGTCCTCTGTACTCTTCAAAGCTCAGCCTGGGGTCACAGCAGATCTGACGCAGATGGAGCAGGTCCGCCAGTATGGAAAAACGCTCCTCCCCCAGTCCTCCCTCCTTCTCCTTCAGCCGCTTTTTCAGACGCACCGCCCAGGCGGTATAGAGCTTTTTCTGCTCTCCTTCCAAACCCGTGTACACAACTTCCTCGATTTTAGGCGGAAGCTCCCGAAGCACATCCTCCTTCACCCTTCTCAGGATAAACGGGCCGGTCATCCGCCGCAGACGTTTCAGCGGTTCCGGTTCCCCTCTTCCAATGGGGATCTCGTAATCCTGGTGAAACCTCCGGAAAGTAAACAAAAATCCCGGCATCAGAAAATCAAAGATGCTCCACAGTTCGCTCAGCCGGTTCTCAACAGGCGTTCCGGTCAGCGCAAATCTGGTTCTGGCATGGATGCTTTTGACGGTTCTGGCATTCTGGGTAGCAGCATTCTTAATGTACTGAGCCTCATCTATAATCTGGTAACGGAACTTCATCCTTCCATACTGAACCGCATCCCTGCGGAACAGTTCATAGGAGGTGATCAGCACCCAGCCTCCCTCCGGAAGATCTTCCAATAGTTCCTTCCGTCCGGTTCCGCTGCCCAAGATCAGCTTTGTCTTCAGCTCCGGTGCAAAACGTTGGATCTCCTGTTCCCAGTTATAGACCAGGGATGCCGGACAGATGATCAGCGTATGGGCCGCCTGTTTCTCCCGGCTGTAGGTATCCGTCAGAAGGGCGATCACCTGGATCGTTTTACCCAATCCCATATCATCTGCCAGGATTCCGCCCAGTCCGTTCTGATCCAGAGTCTTCAGCCAGCCAAACCCCTCTTTCTGGTATTCCCTCAGCACAGAAGCCAGGCTGGACGGGACTTTCCATTCCCGCTCCTCCTTCAGGTTCAGGATCAGTTCCTTGAAATCCCTTTCCCTGAAACAATGCAGCTTCCCCGACTCCCGCAGCATCTGATCCAGGTACAATGCCCGGTAGGCCGGAAGATGGATTTCTCCCTGACGGAGCTCTTTTTTGGTAAATCCCAAATCCTGCGCCAGCTGGGACACCACCTTCAGCCCGTCCTCACCCAGCGACAGAAATTCTCCATTTTTCAGGCGGTAATATTTTTTTTTGCTCTGATAGGCGGCAAAGATCCCCTCCAGCTCCGGAACAGAAAGCCCCTCCGTATCCACCTTCAAATCCAGCCATCCATCCTGCAGTCCCAGATGGACCGACGGAACCGGAGGAGAAAGTACTCGCAGCTCCTTCATGCGCTCCGAAACCTCCACCTGTCCCAGACTGGAAAATTCCGTAATGCCATCCTGGAGCAGCCGATACAGCCCCTCCTCGTCATCCTGAAGCACCACCCGCAGGCCATCAGGGGATTTATAGCGAAAATACCGGCTGATCAGACGGCTGATACGAAATTCTCCCGGAACATCCCGGCAGAGGGCCCGTGGAAGATTTTCATCCTCCACCGGATGGAACTGAAAACTGCCGTAGGAAAGCACCGGCTCCATCACCACCTGATTTTTGCCCGGACTGTCAAATCGGAATACAGCCTGAAGCGGCTCCGGTTCATAATCCTCCAAGTCCAGGTCTTGCTGGACAATGTCCGCCGCCGGTTTCAGAGGCTTCAGTACCCTGGTATAAAAAAGCGGAATATCCCGTTTGGCAGCTGTCACCTTCCTACTCACTGCAAGTGCCTTTAAGAAAGGCCCCGTCAGCGATCGAAAATGCGGCGAGCAGCACAGCAGCCTGTCCTCAAATACCAGGTACAGGCCCTCCTCACCCGGATACATGCCCTGGGCCAGGATCCCCTTTCCTTCCTGCTCCTCCAGAAAGCCTTCAAAAAAGACCTCTATCCCGTCGCGCCCGCTGGGTTTTACCAAGATCTTCAGCCTGGGATCCTCCTCCTTCACCTGAAGAAGACGTCCCTGGCCCCAGGACCATACCTTCAGAGTCCTTCCGCGCACCAGGGCGAAAAAACGATCCCGCATTCTCGGCTCCAGCACCAATTCTCCCGATGCACTCTTTTCGTCCGCTGATTCCAGAAGAAAGGCTAAAAGTTCCCTGCTCTTCTCCTCAAAACACATCGGACTGTGATAAAACCCCATCGTTTTTCCGTATTCGCCGTAGCGCCCCTGGCGCACATTGTCGCAGAATGCCGCCAGGTCCCGGATCTTAAACGCCTTCTCCCGCTCCACCTGCCAGGAAACCTTTATGGTCTCACGGCCGGAAAGAACCAGCTCCGGCACCAGTTTCACCTGTCCCTGCTCTTCCCCGGCCATCAGTCCCGATACCTGCCGGTTGGTATACTGCCGGATCATAGTCCAGACCTCCTGCGAGGTCTGGGACGGCGGCTGTTTCTGATTCCTGACACTGTCTTCATAATACGCAAAAAGGGCTTTTCCATGGGCGCAGACGCCCTTATAGGAATTGCCCTCCGGACAGGTGCAGGAATAGTCCCGTATGCGGCCGTCCTTCACCTGTAAGTTCACCCGCCAGGTATGGTCATCCTCCTCTACCAAACCGCGGATCCCAACCTCTCCCTTCCAGAATTGGTCGGTATGCATCTCTAAAATTTTCATATTCCCCCACGCCTTCCCCCGGCCCTGCGCCCGGATTATCCATCCGGGCAGCCGGAGCTTCTTTCGATTCCCTACATCCGGTCCGGAGCCTCAAAGCCCAGCACATGGATGCATGCTTCCAGAACCCGTTTTGCCAGAGAGATCAGGGCAATGTAGCTTTCTTTTCTGTCCTGATCTTCCTCCGACAGGATCTTGGTGTCGTGGTAAAAGCTGTTGAAGCTGTTGGCCAGTTCATAGATATACTGGCAGATCTTATGGGGTGCCGTCTCCGCGAAGGCATTCTCCATGACCTCGGAAAACCGGGCGATCCGCAGCATCAGATCCTTCTCTCCATCCGCCGCTGCCGGAAGAATGGTGCGGCATTTCTCCACATCTCCTCCCTGGGCGGCATATTTATTGAGGATGGACTTGATCCGCACGATCGTATACAGAATGTAAGGTCCTGTATTTCCCTCAAAGGAGATAAAGCGGTCCACATCGAAAACGTAATCCTTGGACGCCTGGTTGGACAGATCGCCGTACTTGAGGGCAGCCAGCCCTACAATCTTTGCCGTCTCCCTGGCTTCCTGGGAGTCCACGGTCCGGTTCTCCATGATCCTCTGATACACAGCCTCGTCAATCTCTCCGATGAGACGTTCCAGACGCATGACACCGCCTTCTCTGGTCTTAAAAGGCTTTCCGTCCTTTCCGTTCATGGTGCCGAAGCCCAGAAACTCCATAGGGGTTTCCTCTTTTACAATTCCAGCCATCTTGGCCACCCGGAACACCTGGATGAAGTGCATCTCCTGGCGTTTATCCACCACATAGATATAACGGTCCGGATGGAAGTCTTCCTCCCGTTCGATAATGGTACCCAGATCAGAGGTGGCATAGAGGGCCGCGCCATCGGATTTGCGGATCAGGCAGGGCGGGATCTCCTTGGTATCCGTGTCCTTGGCCACCTCGACCACCAGAGCTCCCTGGCTTTCTTTCAAAAGTCCTTTTTTCTCCAGTATCTCGATCAGCCTGGGGATGTAGGGGTCCGCATCGCTCTCCCCCTTCCACAGGTCAAAATCCACATTGAGGCTGCTGTAATTCTTCTTCAAATCCGTCACGGAAACCTGGATGATGTGTCTCCAGATAGCCCGGAAGGGCTCGTAGCCCTGCTGAAGCCGCAGAGTAGCCTGATGTGCTCTCTCCTTAAAGGCTTCGTCCACCTTGGACTTGGCGCTGGCCGCCGGGTAGATATCCTCCAGCTCACTGATGGTAAAAGGCGGTTCCGACGGATAGGGACCTTCAAAGGAAGGGTCAAAGTAGGGCAGGTCCGGTTTCCGGTCCCTCAGCTCTTCAATAATCAGTCCCATCTGAAGTCCCCAGTCTCCCAGATGAACATCTCCAATCATATGATGTCCCAGATATGTGCCCATGCGCTTTACGCTTTCACCGATTACGGCAGAACGCAGATGCCCTACATGAAGGGGTTTGGCCACATTGGCCCCGCCATAATCCACAATGATGGTTTCCTTTTTCTCCGGCTCCTCTATACCCAGCTTTTCATGAGCGGACATCTCATCCATGTACCGGGCCAGGAACTCCTCCGACAGCTTCAGGTTGATAAATCCAGGCATCACCGCCTGGATCATGGAGAACATAGTGTTTCCCGCCTCCAGCGCCTCTACCACCTGATCTGCGATATCGATAGGCTTTTTCCTGTAAGCCTTTGCCGCCGCCATGGCACCGTTGCACTGATATTCACACAGATCCGGCCGGTTGGACAGCACTACTTTGGCGTAGGCAGGATCAAAGCCCGCCTGCTCAAAGGCTTTCTTTAACTCACCTTCCATTAAATCGAGCAGCTTTTTCACGTTTCAATCTCCTTTACTGAATCGTTACGCTGATTCTTAACAGCAGTACAAAAAAGCTGCTCCGGCAGTTATCCACCGGAGCAGCTCAAACCCTTCTTGAACCTTATGAAATCTTACACTCTGGACAGATACTCGCCGGTTCTGGTATCGATCTTGATCTTGTCGCCCTGCTCCACAAACAGAGGAACAGATACGGTAGCACCCGTTTCCACGGTAGCAGGCTTGCTTGCGCCAGTTGCCGTATCTCCCTTAAATCCAGGCTCTGTATCAGTAACCTCCAGCTCCACGAACAGCGGAGGCTCTACGGAAAACACATTGCCATTGTAGGAGCAAACCTTACATACTTCGTTTTCCTTTACAAATTTTAAAGCATCGCCGATGATGTCCTTATTCAGTGCCACCTGGTCGTAGGTTTCCTGATTCATGAAATAATACAGATCGGAATCGGAATACAGGTACTGCATGTCCACACGGTCAATCCTGGCTGCCGGGAATTTCTCGGTGGGACGGAACGTACGCTCTACCACGCCTCCGTTGATCACATTTTTCAGTTTCGTTCTTACGAAAGCTGCGCCTTTGCCCGGCTTAACATGCTGGAACTCGACAATCTGCACAACCTGTCCGTCAATCTCCAAGGTAACGCCGTTTCTAAAATCTCCTGCTGATATCATCTTAAGATTTTCCTCCTCAATTCGTTCAATGTGTCTAATCTTTTATATTTTATACTATTGCATATGCATTTTCAAGCCCTTTTTTTGCTTTTTGCAGTGCAGCCGGGGCTTATCTCTTTATTTTGCGGTTCCTGCTCCTCTCATAAGCCGCCAAAACCGGCCGCTCCAGAAAACGTTTCAGCACAATCTGGATCTCCTCCCGCGGATGAATGGGATTGACCAGAATGCTCTTTACTCCTGCACGGTTAGCTCCATAAATATCCGTAAAGAGCTGGTCCCCCACAAAAAGAGTATTCCCCACTTCCGTTCCCATCTTCTCCATAGCTCTGATATATCCTCCAGGCGAAGGTTTCCCGCCTTTAAAAATATAGGAGCTTTTGACCTGCCCGGCAAAGGACTTCACTCTGGGTTCTTTATTATTGGAAAGAAGACAGGTTGCAAATCCCAGGCGGCGCAGACGCTCAAACAGCGCCTCTGCCCGCTCGTCCGCCGGTGCTCCGTGGGGAACCAGGGTATTGTCAATATCAAAGATAATCCCCCTGTAGCCCTCATCCCGGTATTTCTCGTAAGGTATCCCGTAAACGGAATCCGCCCGCTCTGCCGGATAAAAACGCTCCAGTATCATGGTGTCACTCCTGCCATCCTTATTGCTTCAGGAGCTTGCGCAGCTCCTCCATAAAGGTATTTACGTCCTTAAACTCCCGGTAGACGGAGGCAAACCGGACATAGGCCACCTCATCCAGCCCCTTCAGTTTCTCCATCACCAGCTCACCGATAAGGGAAGTGGGAATTTCCTTCTCCTCCATATTAAAGAGGCGGTTCTCGATCTCATCGATCAGGGCATTGATCTGCTGGGTGGATACGGGACGCTTATGGCAGGAATGAAGGATTCCGGCCTCTATCTTGGAGCGGTCATAGACCTCTCTGGAATCATCCTTTTTTATCACCATAAGAGGCATGGTTTCCAGCTTCTCATAGGTGGTAAAACGTTTTCCGCAGCTTTCGCACTGGCGCCTTCTGCGGATGGAACAGTTGTCATCTGCCGGCCTTGAATCGATCACCTTGGTATCCGCCGCATTGCAGTATGGGCATTTCACTTTATGGTCCTCCTTCGTTTCTCTCCCAAAAGGAGCTCTGCTTTTTCATTTATTGTACCCCAGGCCCAAGGGATGCGCAAGACTATTTTCCTCCCAGGGCCTTTCTTTTCTTAAATTAACCTGAATTATTCACGACTTTGCCACGAATGTGGCTGAAAGCCACATAGTTACTGTATTTTAACTGAATATTGCTTTTCACCTATCAAGTGAATGAAAAAAGAGCATCCATTTGTGGTAAAATTAA